>NZ_JBSGIT010000015.1:77906-140276 GCF_053605205.1 Gordonia sp. NPDC003950
GTGCGTTGGCGCCCGGAACAATGATTGTGCGTTGGCGCCCGGAACAATGATTGTGCGTTGGCGCCCGGAACAATGATTGTGCGTTGGCGCCCGGAACCACGATGGGGGTGTCCGGACAGGACAGCGGCACACCGCAACTGACCGGACATGGGTTGGGCTCACCGCGATTTCAAGGGTGGGCAACCGGTGTCGTCAGGGGCCAAGATGGCCGACGTTGCCGTGCACCACGGTGCACGCTCGCGTCCGAGCAGTCTGAGTCAGGAGACCCCGTGTCCACCGAAAACATCGCCGATGAGGTCAAGTTCGCCTACTGGGTACCCAACGTGTCCGGTGGTCTGGTGACCAGCGACATCGAGCAGCGCACCAGCTGGGATTACGAGTACAACGTCAAGCTGGCGCAAACCGCGGAGAACAACGGGTTCGAATACGCCCTGTCCCAGGTCCGGTATGAGGCGTCCTACGGTGCCGAGTTCCAGCACGAGTCCACCAGTTTCAGTCTCGCGCTGCTGCTGGCGACGCAGAAGCTCAAACTGATTGCCGCGGTTCACCCAGGTCTGTGGCATCCGGCGGTGCTCGCGAAGTTCGGTGCCACCGCCGACATCCTGTCCGGTGGCCGATTCTCCATCAACGTCGTCAGCGGCTGGTTCAAGGATGAGTTCATCCACCTCGGTGAACAGTGGCTCGAGCACGACGAACGGTACCGTCGCAGTGGCGAATTCCTCGAGGTGATCCGCAAGCTCTGGACCGAGGACAACGTCGACTACCGTGGCGACTTCTACCGCATCCACGACTTCACCTTGAAGCCCAAGCCGCGCAACACCCCGCAGCGTCCCAATCCCGAACTGTTCCAAGGGGGTAACTCCACCGCCGCCCGCAACAACGGCGGGCGCTTCGCCGACTGGTACTTCTCCAATGGCAAAGATTTCGACGGTGTCACCGAACAACTCGGTGATCTGCGTGCGGTCGCCCGCGCCCACGATCGTGAGGTCCGGTTCGGTCTCAATGGCTTCATCATCGCCCGCGACACCGAGGCCGAGGCACGTGACACCCTCCGCGAGATCGTCGAGAAGGCGAATCGTCCTGCGGTGGAGGGCTTCCGCTCGGCCGTGCAACAGGCAGGAAACGCCACCGGAGACAAGAAGGGGATGTGGGCCGACTCGTCGTTCGAGGATCTCGTCCAGTACAACGACGGTTTCCGCACTCAGCTGATCGGCACGCCCGAGCAGATCGCGGAGCGGATCGTGGCCTACAAGCGTCTCGGCGTCGACCTGATCCTCGGTGGTTTCCTGCACTTCCAGGAGGAGATCGAGTATTTTGGCGAGCGTGTCCTTCCGCTCGTCCGAGAACTCGAAGCCGCCGAGCGATCAGCGGCGGTCTGAGGACGCGATGAGCATCACCCAAGCGGGTACGGACCGGGTCGATCGCGGTGCGGCTCGACTGGAATCGGCGGCGCAGGCCCGCGCGGCCGCGATCCGGCTGGCGACGCGTTTCGCGGTGGATGCCGCAGCCCGCGATCTCGACCGACGTCTGCCGTATGCGGAGATCGACGAGTTGTCCGCCAGCGGGCTGCTCGCGATCACCGTTCCGGCATCCTTCGGTGGGCCGGACCTCGCTCCCAGCGTCGTGGCCGATGTCACCCGAATCATCGCCGCCGCCGATCCCAACATCGCCCAGATTCCGCACAGTCACTTCGTGTACTTGAATCTGCTGCGGCTTGCCGCCCCGGAAGAATTGGCGCGCAGGCAATTCGGTGAGGTACTGCGGGGCGGCCGGGTGGCCAATGCGCAGTCGGAGAAGGGCGGCAAGACCATTGCCGACATCTCCACCACCTTGACCACGGTCGGGGCGGGCGGCTTTCGGCTCGACGGGGAGAAGTTCTACGCCACCGGGTCGTTGTTCGCCGACACGCTGGCCGTGCTCGCCCGGCATGCGGGTGACGATGACCTCGCGGCCGGTGAGTACATCGCTTTCGTCCCGTCCGACGCGCCGGGTGTGGAGCTCGTCGACGACTGGAATGCGTTGGGACAGCGCACGACCGGTTCGGGGACGGTGCGATTCGTCGACGTCGCGGTGGGTCGGGGGGACCTGGTGATCCGCGCCGATGCCGTCTCGCGACCGACGGGGTACGGCGCGTTCGCCCAACTCCTGCATGTGGCCATCGACGTCGGCATCGCCCGTGGTGCTCTGGACGAGGCGGTGCGCTTCGTCAACACCTCTTCCCGGCCGTGGTTCGAGGCGGGTGTGGATCGGGCCGTCGACGACGAGTTGCTGGTGCAGCGTTTCGGTGAACTGGCGGTCGAATTGATCACGGCGGAGGCCACTCTCGCCGCGGCCGGCCGGGCGCTCGACCGTGCCACGGGATTCCTCGCCGACGAGTCCGGCGCCGAGGATCCTCTCGGTACCGTCGCCGACGCCTCGATCGCGGTCGCGGCTGCGAAGGTCGTCGCCGACCGGGTGTCGAACGAGTTGGGCTCCGCGCTGTTCGAGGTGAGTGGAACGCGCAGCGCGGCGGCCGGCAGCGGTTTGGACCGGTTCTGGCGCAACGCGCGGACACACACCTTGCACGATCCGGTGCGCTGGAAGCTTCAGCACATCGGGCGTCATGTCCTGCGAAACGAGGACCCGCCGATTCACGGGGTGATCTGAGCCATCGGCGGTGCGGCGTTACCGATGTCGTCCACCGAGACGACACCGTCGGCGCATCCGCGCTGACCAGGGTCGCGGGGTCCGGAGAGCGGGAGTGAGATGCCCGACGTCACGGTTATGCTCGCACCATGTCATCGAGCCGCGTGAATTCCCAGTTCGGGCCGTACCGCCTGGACGAGCTATTGGGTCGGGGCGGAATGGGCGAGGTCTACCGCGCGTATGACACCGTCAAAGACCGTGAGGTCGCGCTCAAACTCCTGAACCCGGGGCTCGCCGACGACGAGGTGTATCAGCAACGGTTTCGCCGGGAGTCGCATGCCGCCGCGCGGCTCGGCGAACCACATGTCATCCCGATCCACGATTGGGGCGAGATCGACGGCGTGCTGTTCATCGACATGCGCCTGGTCGAGGGGGAGGACCTTCGCGGGCTGCTGCGCCGCGAGCATGCGATCGCGCCGGAGCGGGCGGTGGCAATCATCGAGCAGGTCGCCTCGGCACTCGATGCGGCGCACGCCGACGGCCTCGTCCACCGCGACATCAAGCCCGAGAATGTGTTGATCGGGCAGAACGATTTCGCCTATCTCGTGGATTTCGGCATCGCACACGGTGCCGACGACACGCATCTGACCCAGGCCGGCACCGCGATCGGTTCGATCGCCTACATGGCGCCGGAGTTGTTCGACGCGGTGCCGGTGAGCGCGTCCAGCGACATCTATGCGCTGACGTGCGTGTTGTTCGAGTGCCTGACCGGCCGGGTGCCACATCCGGCCGACACGATCAGCTCCGCCATCAAGGCCGCCGTGATGTCGCCGCCGCCGGCGCCGAGCAGCGTCAACGCCGACGTCCCGCCGGCGATGGATGCGGTCATCGGCATCGGCCTCGATCCCGACCCGGCGCGACGCTTCGGCACGGCCAAGGACCTCGCCCGTGCGGCCCGTGCCGCGTTGATCGGAGAATCGCCGACGACGATCGTGCCGGCGTCCGGTGCGCGTCCCGATCTGCTGAAGAAGGCCCCGCCGACCACCATCGCACCGGCCGCCGACGACGAGGCGTACCGGGCGACGGCGCTGCGACCATCGGGACCGCACGTGTACCCGGGAGCGGCCGCGGCGGGGGCGGCCGGCACCGCCAATCTCTCTGGGCCGCAGGGCTATTCGGGGCCCCAGAACTATTCGGGACCGCAGAACTATTCGGGACCGCAGAGCTACTCCGGACCCCAGAATTTGTCCGGCCCGCAGGTGGTCGGTGCCCCACCGCCCGGATATCCGGGCGGCTACGGCTCACCGCCCTACGGTCAGCCTGGCTACGCGCCCCCGCAGGAGCGTGATCGGTCGTTGGTGGGCGTGCTCGTCGGTGTCCTCGCACTGCTGGTGATCGGCCTGCTCATCGGTGGCGCGTTCTGGCTGTTCGGCTCGTCCTCGTCGGATTCCACCGCGGACGGTCCTGCGACGACGACGATCACCCAGGCCCCACCGGTTACCCAGGTGCCCGCAACGACCGCGACGCCGAGTTTCCCGGCGAACGCCGTTCCGTGCGACGGCACGTCGGCCATCGGGTCGTCGGTCACCAGTTGTCCGTTCGCTCAGGCAGTGCGCGACGCCTACAACACGAGTGGCACCTACGGCCAACCTCGCACCGTCGTGGCGTACAGTCCGGTTACCGGACAGGCGTATTCGATGGCCTGTCAACCCGACGGTTCCGCGGTGACCTGCACCGGCGGTAACAATGCCGTCGTGTACGTGTTGCCGTGAGGGGAGTGGATGCGGTGCGTCGCCGGATGATCGCGGGGATCGCTGTCGGGGTGGCCGCGGTGGTGTCGACCGGGTGTGCGACGTCGGATTCGGCCGGTCCGCAATCCACCGTCACCGTGTACGCCTCACCGTCGTCGTCCTCGACCAGTTCGTCTGCCTATGCGTCGTCACCGTCGTCGGTCACCCCGGCGTCCAATCAGGCACTGGCGGCGAGTTTCCGGCGGGTGGCCTCGGGTACCGGGCTGACGGTTGGTGTCGCCGTCGCCCCGGTGGGTGGCCCGTCGCGACCCACGATCACACTCGGGGATCTGACGCCCGGCGTGGCGTGGTCCACGATCAAGGTGCCACTCGCCGTCGCCGCGGAACGCGAGAACGGGGAGAGTGCGTCGGAGGCCAACGCCATCATCAACTCCGACAATGCCTCAGCGGAAGCGCTGTGGGCTTCGTTGGGCAGCAACGAGGAGGCCTCCCGCAAGGTCACCGCGGTGTTGCGTGAGGGCGGCAACCCCAACGTCGTGGTGCCGTCGGTGCAGCAGCGCGCCGGGTTCACCATCTTCGGCCAGACCGCGTGGACGTTGCCGGCCGCGGCGACGTTTGTCGGGCACCTGCCGTGTATGCAGGGAACCGAACACGTCGTGTCCCTGATGGGACAGGTCGCGGGCAACCAGCAGTGGGGCGTCGAGGTCATGAGGTTGCCGAAAGCGACTGCGGTGAAAGGTGGTTGGGGCCCGGGCGTCGATGGGGCCTACCTGGTGCGGCAGATCGGCCTGGTCACCTATCGCAGCGGGGAGCAGAGCGCGGTGGCCATGAGCGCCGTCGGGGGGTCGATGTCCGGCGGGATCGCGGCGCTCAACGCGGTCGGCAACTGGCTCAATGCCAACATCGCCGCGCTCCCGCGGGGTCGGTGCTGACGCCGGTCGGGACACCCGGCACGGCGAATCCGGCGTAGTGAATCCGACATGGCGGACACGCGGATCACGACTCGCGCACGGTGCGGTCTCGGTTCGACGATCGGGCGCCTCCCGGTTGGTTGAGGTGTTCAACCGCCCATAGGCTCATTCTGTTGCTGATGTGACGGAGGAGGCTTAAGTGGCTGGAGTGAAGAGGGTGCTGGTGGCGACGGTGCTTGCCCTGGTGTTCGCGGTCGTGGTGCCGGCGGCCATGGCGGCGGCAGCGCCGGCACCGGCGCTGCCCGCCCTGCCGCCGCTGCCCGAGCCGCTGCGCACCTGGCTCGCGCCGGCGGTACCTCCGCAGCAGGCGCTGTCGAAGACCTTCACGCCCTTTCAGAAGTCGCTCGCGAAGAGTCTGCCGGGCAGTATCGGCATCTCCATCGTGCCGGTGGGCTCGGACGCCGCGATCTCGTTGGGGACGTTCACCACCGGTCGCGCCTGGTCGACCCTCAAGGTACCGGTAGCGCTGGCCGCCGAGCGTCGCCTCGGCTCCGCGGTCGTCGGCTCGGAGACCAAGGCGATCACCGTGTCCGACAACGATGCCGCCGAAGACCTCTGGGGTGCACTCGGAGGTGGACAGTCCTCCGTGGACGCGGTGACCACGGTGCTGCGCGAAGGCCACGATATGCGCACCCATGTCAGTTCCGAACTCGATGCGCCCCCGTCCTTTCCGGGTTACAGCATGTGGGCCCTGGCCGATCAGGCCCGTTTCGGCGCGCACCTCCCGTGCATGCCGGGAACCGACAGCATCCTGCGCCTGATGAGTGCGGTGGGCCCCAATCAGCGCTGGGGCGTGGCCAACCTCGGGCGCACCAACCGCGCGGTGACCTCGACCGCGGTGAAGGGCGGATGGGGACCGGGCACCGGGACGTCGTCGGCCTTCCTGGTCCGCCAGCTTGGCCTGGTGACCACACGATCGGGCCAGTTCGCCGTGTCGATCGCGGCGGTGCCACGCAGCGGACGATTCGAGGACGGCACCGCGATGCTCACCCGGATCGGCGATTGGGTGGGGCGCAATCTGTCGTCGGTGCCGACCGGTCGGTGCGGACTGCTCTGAAACTCGTCGTCGCCGACGTCGCGGTCAGCCGTCCGGCATCGAATGTCGGCCACACGCCGGTGGATTCGGCGGACGGGTCGTCGGTGGTGTGGGCGGACGGGTCGTCGGTGGTGTGGGCGGCGGTGATGGTTGTTGCGGTGGTGATGGTCGTGACGACGGTGGTGGCACCTCATCGGGTTCGAGATCGATGATCGGGCGGCGCGCGGTTGTCGGCGCCGAGCGTGCCGGTTCGGGATCGCCCGCGGCCGACGAGGTCGACTTCGACGGCTCCGCGACGGTTCCCGCTCCGGACGGGCGGGTGAGTGCCGCGGCGATCGCGGTGGTCAACGGAACCGAGAGCGCGATCGCGATGCCCCCGACGAAGGAGCGTGCCAGTTCCACGGCGACGGTGTCGGTGGTGATCATCGAGCCGAACGGCTGCTGGGCCACCGAGAACAGCAACAGCAGCGGGAGAGCGCTGCCGGCGTAGGCGAACACCAGGGTGTAGACGGTGCTGGCGATGTGGTCGCGGCCCACCCGCATGGCCGCCCGGAACGTGGCCAGCCGGGTCGGTTCCCCGGCGCCGGCCAGTTCGAAGGCGGCCGACGCCTGCGTGATGGTGACGTCGTTGAGGACGCCGAGCGTGCCGATGATGAAGCCCGCCAACAACAATCCGCTGACCGAGATGGTGCCCTGATACACCTGCAGGCTCGTCGTCTGGTCACCGGACAGACCGCTCAACTGCATCGTCTCGATCGCCAGCCAGCTCAGCACACCCGCCAGCACCATCGACGTCAACGTACCCAACAGCGCCGACGAGGTGCGCAGGCTGAGCCCGTGTGCGAGGTAGAGCACGACGAACAGGATGGCCGCTGAGCTGACCACCGCGACCGCGACCGGTGACTCTCCGTCGAGGATCGCGGGCAGTGTGAAGAATCCGAGCACCAGGAACGCGAAGGCCAGACCGATCAGTGAACGCAGTCCCCGCCAGGCGGCCACCAGGATGATCGCCGCCGCGAACAGCAGGGCCCACACGATGGTGGAGGTGGTGCGGTTGAAGTCGAAGAAGGAGTACCGCGGTTGCCCGTCGGGCCCGGCCACCGTGCTCAACCGGATGGAGTCGCCGACATGCAATGTCGGTTGGCCCGCCTGCGGGTCGTCCGGATGGCCCAGGGTCTGCGACGACGAGTCCGGGCTCGTCCCCGCCTGTGCGGCGTTGGTCGGCACCTCGAGCAGGGTGTACTTGCCGTCGTGCTCGCCCGAGGTGATGAGTACGGTGAATTCGAGGCACGGCCCGCTGCCCTCGCCGGAGATCGGGATGTCGGCGGTGTCGTTGATGGCTCCGACCATCTGGTTGAGGCACTCACCCCGGGTCTGACTGATGATCTCGCCGTCGACCGCGTGGATCGCGGTGCCGTCGGGCCCACGGAACTGGGCGGGGACCGGATGATCTCCATAGGACGGCCGTAGGAGGAATCCGCAGACGATCACGGCGAGACCCGCGACGATCAGCAATCCGATGACGAGGCGTTTGGCCAGCGGTGACAGGACGACCTCGATGTCGGACAGGTGGTGTGAGTGCCCGTGGCCCGCGCCGTGTCCGATCCGGCGGTCACCGTGCTTCCTACCAATCACTCCGACACCATAGGCCGAGGCGGTCCGGGGCGGCGGAGAACACGCGCCGCCACCGGACCGCCTCGGGCGAACCCGCTCAGAGCGGCAACAGGATGTTCTTCACCGCGGGGTCGGTGGCCAGGTACTGCTGCACGGCCGGGTCCTTGAACGCCGCCACCAACTTCTTGATGTTCTCGGAATCACGCCACTTGCTTCCGATGGTCAACTGCCCGGCGAACTCGTCCGGCGCCGGCGGGGCGAAGATCTGCTTGGAGAGGTCGACGCCGGCCGCGAGGTAGTACTCGGTGTAGCCGACGGTGGCGTCGAGATCGGGCAACGCCCGGGACTGCGCGGCGAAGTCGAGCAGGGTGAACTGCAGATTCCGCGGATTCGACGCGATGTCGTCCTGGGTGGCGGTCCACTTGTCCACGCCCGGCTTGAGGGTGATCAGGCCGGCGCGTTCGAGCAGCCACAATCCCTGCGCCTCGTTGGCGGGGTCTGAGTAGAGCGACACCTTCGCGTTCTGCGGCAGATCGGTCGGTGAGGCGTACTTGTCCGACCAGATGCCGAAGCCCCACCGGAAGACCGGTGTCGCCGCCTCTTCCTGGAAGTCCGGATTGGCCGCGAGCACCTGCGAGAGCCACAGTTTGTGCTGATAGATCGTGCCCGCGACCTCACCGTCGCTGACGGCCCGGTTGAGGGTGGTGGAGTCGGCGAGTCCGCGGAAGGCCACGGTGATGCCGTAGCGGGGTGCGACCTTTGTGGCGACGAAATTGACCAGGGCCTGTTCGCTGGCATTGCCCTCGGCGGTGACGACCGTCAGCGTCGCGCCGGGGGTGTCGTTGGGTGAGGCCTCGTCGGAACCGGCGAACCGCCAGGCGATCACTGCGGCGAGAACGATCACCACGACCGCTGCGGCACCGGCGATCAAGGGCCAGTGGCGGCGGGAACGCAACTGGATGCCGTTGTGGTCGCCGGAGTCCGGGGTGTCCGATCCGGGGTTGGGAGCGTCGGGTGGCGAGTCGGTGGTCGCAGACATGGGGGTAGCGCCTTTCGTTGATGGAGAGGTGGTGAGAGTGGTTGTCTAAAGCGATGTTTCAGCGTCGCGTGGCGAGCTTGCGTTCCGGTGTGAGGTGGCGGACGAGGGCGTCACCACCGACCTGGATGAGCGCGACGGTGACGACCAGGGCGATGATGGTCGCGATCATCACGCCGTGGTCGAAACGTTGATAGCCGTAGGTGACGGCGATGTAGCCGAGGCCGCCGGCGCCGATGGTGCCGGCGATCGTCGAGTATTCGATCATCGCGATGGTGTTGATCGTCAGACCGCCGATGATGTTCGGCAGTGCCTCGGGAATCTGCGCAGACCAGATGATCTGGGCGTTGGACCCGCCGGATGCCTTGGCCACCTCGACCACCGAGGTGGGGACCGCCCGCAGGGAGTTCTCGACGATGCGGGTGAAGAACGCGATGCCGGCGATCGACATCGGTACCACCGCCGCGGCGATGCCGATGTTGGTGCCGGTGATGAAACGGGTGAACGGAATGATCGCCGTCATCAACACCAGGAACGGCAGTGATCGCCCGACACTGATGATCCACGACAGGGGCGTGTGCAGTGAGCGGCGTTCGAACAGGCCGCCGGGAGCGAGGTTGTGGATCAGGGCGCCCAGCGGCACGCCGACGATCAGCACGATGACCATCACGATGCTCACCATCATGACGGTGTCGACGAAGGCCGGGAGCAGCAGCGACGGGATCTCGTTGACCGGTACGGTGATTGAGGCGAGGTTGTGGGTGTCACTCGGCGCGCTCATGCGGCGACCTCGCGTGCGGTCTGCGCGGTGGGTCGTGCGGTCACGCCGAGTTCGTCTGCCACGACGACGAATTCGTCGACGAAGCTCGCGTTGACGGACACGGTGAGTTCACCCACGGGGACACCGTCGACACTCTGGACGTTGGCGCCGAGGATGCCCACCGGAGCGCCGATGCGCGTCGACACCCGGGTGATCCAGTCCGACGGAACCGCCGCCGAGTGGTAGGTGACCACCACCGCGACCTCGCCGGCGGCGGCCGGAGCAGGAATTCCGTGGGGTCGAAGTGATTGTCCCAGAGAAGAATCGGGGCTCAGGGCAAGATCGACCACCGATCCCTGTTCGACGATGGTGCCATGATCGAGGCGACCCACCCGATCGGCGATCCGGGTGATCAGATCCATCTCATGGGTGATGAACACGACGGCCAGACCCAGGTCGTCGCGGACGTCGGCGAGCAGGTCGAGGAAGGACTCGGTGGCCACCGGGTCGAGTCCGGAGGTGGCCTCATCCGACAGCAGCACCGAGGGTTTGAGTGCCAAGGCGCGTGCGATGCCGACGCGTTGACGCTGGCCGCCGGAGAGCTGATGCGGATACAGATTCGCGCGGTCCGCCATGCCCACCCGGTCGAGGAGCTCGCCGACCCGGGAGCCCGTCGCGGCCTTCGTGGCACCGAGATACTCCAAGGGCAGGGCGACGTTCTCGGCGGCGGTGCGGCGCGAGAGCAGGCTCGAGGACTGGAAGACGGTGCCGATCCGCCGACGTGCCGCCCGCAACGCCGCGGAGTCGAGGTGTGCGAGGTTCTCACCGTTGACGATCACCTCGCCCGAGGTGGGGCGCTGCAACAGATTCAGGCACTGGGCCAGAGTGCTCTTGCCGGCGCCGGACGGGCCGACCACGGCGAACACCTCGCCACCGGCCACGGTGAACGAGACATCGTCGAGAACCGTCGACGGTCCCGACGGGGTGTCGAAGACCTTGGTGAGATGCGAGACGACGATCATCGGCGTACCCCCGGCGCGACGAGCCGACCGTTGGCGCCGATCTCACGAATGGAGTCGTCGATCGTCGAGGCCGGTCCACCGACCCGGAACGATGCCCCACGATGATTGTCGGGGAGCAGGTCACCACGGCCGAAGAGCTTGTGCCGCAACGTACCCGGGACGTAGTCGCGGTGATACAGTCCGCGGCGTTCCAACGCGGGAACGACGTGGTTGATGACATCGGCGAAGGTACCGGGGGTGACAGCGTAGGCGAGG
Organism: Gordonia sp. NPDC003950; assembly: GCF_053605205.1. NCBI lineage: Bacteria > Bacillati > Actinomycetota > Actinomycetes > Mycobacteriales > Gordoniaceae > Gordonia > Gordonia sp. NPDC003950. The sequence continues at coordinate 88,977 of NZ_JBSGIT010000015.1, forward strand.
TTGAAGCCGTCGACGTCGGTGTCGGTGACCCAGCTCTCAAGTGCCTCGGCGACCTCGTCGCCGGAACCGATGAGCACTGGTCCCATCCCGCCGATGCCGCCCCAGGCGGCGATGTCTCGCACCGTCCATTCGTCGCCCGACTCGGAGGCCTGCTGGAAGGCCGCCACCGCGGACTGGATGGCGTTGCTCTCGACATTGCCGATCGGTTCGTCGAGGTCATAGGACGCGAGGTCGATCCCCATCCATCCGGACATGAACACCAGCGACCCCTCCGCGCTGGCGTGGCGCTGATAGTCGGCGGCCTTGGCGCGGGCGGCCTCGGGAGTGGAGTCGGTGATGATGGTCAGCAGGGTGTAGATGCGGGCGTCGTAGGGGCCCCGGCCGGCCGCCACCAGTTCATCGCGGATCTTCGAGACCGTCTCGCGCAAAATGGCTTTGGTGGGTGCGGCGACGAAGATGGCTTCGGCGTTCTGGGCGGCGAAGCGTCGCCCGCGCGGCGATGCCCCGGCCTGGTAGATCACCGGCGAGCCCTGCGGCGACGGCTCGGACAGGTGAATCCCCGGAACCGTGAAATGCTCACCGCGGTGACCGATGTGGTGCACCTTCTCCGGATCCGCGAAGACGCCGGCCGCGCGGTCGCGGCGCACGGCGTCACGTTCCCACGAACCCTCCCACAGCTTGTAGAGCACGGTCAGGTACTCGTCGGCGTGGTCGTAGCGGCTGTCGTGGGCGAGCTGGTCATCGTCGCCCATGTTCCGGGCGGCGGAGGGCAGGTAGCCGGTGACCACATTCCAGCCGATGCGTCCCCTGGTCAGGTGATCGAGCGTCGAGAGGCGCCGCGCGAACGGATATGGATGCTCGAAGCCGGTGCCCGTGGTGATGCCGAAGCCGAGGTGTTCGGTCGCGTGGGCCATCGCCGACACGAGCAGCAGCGGGTCGTTGACCGGGATCTGGGCGCCCTGCCGGATGGCGGCCTCATCGGTGCCCGCGTACACGTCGTAGGTGCCGAGGACGTCGGCGATGAACAGGCCGTCGAAACCGCCGGTTTCCAGCAATCGCGCCAGGTCGACCCAGTAGTCGAGGGTGTTGTAGTCCCACGAACGGTCGGCGGGGTGGCGCCACAGCCCCGGTGACTGGTGGGCAACGCAGTTCATGTCGAAGGCGTTGAACCGGATGGGTCGGTGCGCCGGGACGAATCCAGGCGGGGTGGGTACAGATGCAGAGGGTACAGATGCAGAGGGCACAGAGTCAGACACCCCGTCATGGTTGACGGGCGCGGACGTGCAGGCCAGGGTTGCGCGCGCGGCGAAGAAAATCTTTGCATCCGGGCGGATACATGCAGTTGTGGTGATACGGGAGTAGGTGTGGACATATGAAATCCACCGAAATCCTCGCCGACGGATTCGCTCGCGTCCGGGAGAACGTCCACGCCGTACTCGACGATATCGAGGAGCAGCGACTCACCTATCAGCCCGCCGACGGTGCCAACACCATCGCGTGGCTCATCTGGCATCTGGCCCGGGTGCAGGACGCGCAGATCGCCGATGTCGCCGGTACCGACCAGGTGTGGACCTCCGACGGCTGGTTCGACCGGTTCGCGTTGCCGTTCGAGCCGTCGGCCAGTGGGTACGGGCAGAGCGCCGCCGACGTGATCCGGGTGGTCGGACCGGCGGAGTTGCTGGTGGGTTACTACGATGCGGCCCATCAGGTCACCGTGGACTATCTGGCCGGCCTCGATGACGACGACCTCGACCGCGTCATCGACACGCGGTGGGATCCGCCGGTCACGCTGGGTGTGCGATTGGTGAGCATCCTCGACGACGACGCGCAGCACGTCGGTCAGGCCGCGTATCTGCGGGGCCTTGACGTCGACTTCGGCTGAGTGGCAGTCGGTTCGGCGATCTCAGATCCAGCCGCGCTCGCGGGCGACGTGCGCCGCCTCGGCGCGGGTGGCGGTGCCGGTCTTCCCGATCGCCGACGACAGATGATTGCGGACCGTCCCGGCCGACAGGTGGACCTCGGCGGCGATGGCGGCCACCGTTGCGCCCGACAGCGCGGCGCGTAACACCTCGGATTCGCGTGGCGTGAGTGGATTGTCGCCGCTGGTGAGGCTTTCGGTGGCCAGCATCGGGTCGATCACTCGTAGACCGGCGTGTACCCGTCGAACCGCATCGGCCAATTCGGCTGCCGGAGTGTCTTTCACGACGAAGCCGGAGGCCCCGGCCGCGATGGCGCGCCGCAGATATCCGGGTCGGCCGAAGGTGGTGACGATCAGGGAGTGGACGTCGGGTAGTTCGGCGTGCACCGCGGCGGCCGCATCGATTCCGTCGATTCCCGGCATCTCGATGTCGAGCAGGCAGACCTGTGCACCGGAATCGCGTGCCGCGGTGACAACTTCGTCTCCTCGACCGACCTGGGCCACCACCTCGAGGTCGGGTTCGAGGTCGAGGAGTGCGGCGAGTGCTCCACGCACCAAGGCCTGATCGTCGGCGAGGAGCAACCGGATCGGACCACTCATGTCCTTACCGCCGTCACCGCCGTGCCGTCGGCGTCGGAGGTGATCCTCAGGGTCCCGCCCGCGGACTCGACGCGTTCGGTCAATCCGCGCAGCCCGTTGCCGAACCCGGATATGCCCATTCCGGAACCGTTGTCCCGCACTGTGATCGAGGTGTCATCGACCACGACGGTGCAGCGGGAGGCGCCGCTGTGGCGGACCACGTTGGTGACGGCCTCGCGCAGAACCCACGCGAACAGCGAGCTGTTGGGGGTGTGGATGTCGGGACTGGGTAGATCGGCGGTGATCCCGGCTGCGAGCAAGGCGCTTTCGGCGCCGGCGATGGCGCTGGGCAGGTCCGGGGTACGCAGTTGTCCGACGGTGGAGCGCACCTCGGCGAGGGCGTCCCGGGCGAGTTGATTCACTTCGGACATCTCGGCTTTCGCGCGTTGGGGGTCGAGATCGACGAGGCGACCGGCGAGTTCGGTCTTGATGGTGATCACGGTCAGTGAATGGCCGAGGATGTCGTGGACGTCACGCGCGACGCGTTCACGCTCGGCGACGATGGCCAGTTCGGCGTCGAGTTCTCGTCGACGTTCTTCGGCGCGTTCCCGTTCGTTCTCGCGCATCGCGATCGTGCGAAAGCCCAGCATGGTGAAGCCCACCGCGACGAGGACGACGACCAGGCCGAGGTCCTGCTTCCAGCCGGCGATGGCCGGGATGGCCAGTGCGCATACGACGACACCGCAGATGGTGGTCGCTGCCCAGCCGTAGGGAAAGGTGAACGCCGCCACCACCATCAGGAATGGTGCCGCGCCGAATGCGCCTTCGCCGATGATCGGGAGCAGGCCGATCGTGAGGAGCGCCAGCACCGCGAAGACCGCTGTTCCGCGCCGATCCGGCCCGGTGCGGCCCGACAGCACGTAGACGCTCGCCAGCAGGTAGACGAGCGCGAAAGCCCCCACGAGGGCGTAGCCGATCGCCTTGATCGGCGCGGAGTGGTCCGAGCCGATCACCGCGCCGAGCGGATAGCCGAGGAACAGCATCCAGATGGCGACGAACGCCCAGCGCATGTTGCGCCAGGGCGTTCGCCACGCGGGGTGGATGTCGGTCATTCTGTGGGCCGTTTCTGTGGTCTTCTCCGGTTACCGGGTCACTGGCGAGTTGTACTGCGACTGTAGAAGACCGCGGCAGTCGATGCGAAGACCACGCCCCACACGATCAGGTTGGCCAGGGCGACCCACAGCGGGATGTGAGTGCCGTAGACGGTCACCCCGTGGTCGAGCGGGTAGCGGGCGAGGGTGACGACGCCGAACATCGGGGTGAACTGCGCGATGGTGAGCATCACGCCCTTGAGTGGGACGAACACGTTGCCCGCGAACGCGAGCAGGGCCAGGATGCCGCCCATGACCTGCATGGCACCGTCGGAGCGCATCAGGCTGCCGACGGCCAGCCCGAAGGCGGCGAACACCGATGCGCCGATCCAGCCGAGGAACAGGCAGGCGATCCAGATCCCGACGGGTGCATGGGCCCCGGTGGCGACGCCGGCAACGGTGAGGACCAGGATCGGCAGCGCGCCGATGGCGAGTGCGACGCCGACCTTGGTGCCGACATATCCGGACGGCCGCAGGGGCGTCATCATCAGCGTGCGAGTCCAACCGGCCTGCTGTTCGATCGCCACGGATGCGGCGTTGGAGGCCGCGGCGAGAATGGCGCCGTACACGGCCATGCCGATGAGGACGTAGAACGCGACGTTGCCGGAGCCGACGGTGTCGTCGGTGTTCTGGGTGGCGCCGAACACCAGGTAGAGCAGCGCGGGCATCGCGACGGTGAAGATCATCGCGCGTCGGTTGCGCAGGACCCGCCGGATGTCGAGTCGCAGGTAGGTGGCCGAGGGGATGAGGCTGGTGAGGCTCGTCGAGCGCTGCTCGGCGGGCTGATCGATCGTGGCGCTGGTCATGGTGGTGTCCTTCGAGTGTGCGTGAACTGCGGATCAGGCGGAGTGTGGAGTGTGGATCAGGCGGCCGAGGTGAGTGCGACGAAGGCGTCTTCGAGGTTGTGCGTGGCGATCTCGACCTCGCGTGCGTGAGTCGAGGTGAGCAGGCATCGGGCCAACGCATCGGAGTCGGCCGCGGACAGATAGGTTCGTCCGCCGCGTCGTTCGGTGACCTCGAGGTCGACGATCACTCTCGCCACTGTTGCCAGTTCGGCGTCGTCGACGATGGCCGACACGATGCGCCGGCTTGCGATGTTGCGGATCTCGGCGGTCGATCCGTCGGCGACGATCCGGCCGTGGGCGATCATGATGATGCGGTCGGCGAAATCGTCGGCCTCGTCGAGGTAGTGGGTGGCGAACACGACGGTCCGGCCATGGGTGGCGTCGGTGCGCATCGCGGCCCAGAAGGAGCGACGGGATTCGACGTCCATACCCGCGGTCGGTTCGTCGAGCACGATGAGGTCCGGGTCGGGGAGCGTGGCGAGCGCGAACTTGAGGCGCTGCTGTTCGCCACCGGAGCACCGGGACACCTTGCGGCCGGCGAGGTGGGCGATGTCGGCGCGCGACATCGCCGATTCGACGTCGCCGCTGCGGCCGTGCAGTGCCGCCACGATGCGCATCGTTTCCTCGACGGTGAAATCGGGCAGCAGACCCCCGCTCTGCAGGACGGCGGCGATCCGGCCGCCACGTGCAGCGCTTCTGGCGGTCTGGCCGTACACCTCCACGGACCCTGAATCAGGTTGGGACAGACCCAGGATCATGTCGATAGTGGTGGTTTTGCCTGCCCCGTTGGGGCCGAGGAAGGCCACCACCTCACCGGGATTGATGGTGAGGTCGAGGCCGTCGACGGCGGTGACACGGTTACCGTGTGGGCCGCGGAACGATTTGCGAAGGCTCTGGGTGTGGATCGCGGGTGCTGTGGTCATGCATCTCACGATGCCCGTTGCGGGGTCGGCGCACCCAGAGCAGATGTCATCAATGGCCCATGACGTTTGTCATGGGCTCGGCGGCACTGACAGCGCTCACCTCGTCGTTGACGGCGCTCTGGGTCTCACTGACGGCGCTCTGGACTCCGCTGTGAACGTGGGTGAGAGCGCTGTGAACGTGGGTGAGAGCGCTGTCAACGTCGGACAGAGCGCCGTCAGCGGAGGGAGGTGAACTGTGAATCCTGCTGTCGTGCAGAGTTTTACCGCCAGCATCCCTGCAGGGTCTGGAAGTCGCCGGCGAAGGCGGGGCCGGTTCCGGTGCAGGTGGGTCCGGTGACGCCGTTGACGGTCACCGATGCTCCCGGGCCGGCGATACCGATCGCGAGACCGGGGCGCACGCCGGTCATGGTCACCGAGGCGTTCGGGCCGACGGCGATCGCGGCCGGACCGGCGAGGTTGGTGGCGGACGACGTGGCGTTACCCCCGTCGACGGAGATCGCCAAGCTGAGGCCGTTGTCGGTCGCCGCCGCCGAACATCCTGGGGCGGTGGCAGTTTGGCCGGGCAACGCGGGACAGATCGATGGCGCCGCAGCGGCGTCGGGGGCGGAAGCGAACGCGATGGCTCCGGCTCCGGCGGTGGCGATGGCGAATCCGAGTGCGAGACGGGTGGACTTGTGCATGTCGACTCCTGGTGGTCCTCGATGGTGTGGACACTCAGGGGTTCGAGACCGGTGCTGCGGCGGATTGCCGACGACACGTCATCCGACGTGCACGGAGGGCCGTTTGGCGGTGTCCGGCTCGGCCCGGCGCACCACCTCGCGGGTCACCGCCGCCACCTCGCCCTCGCCGATGAACAGGAAGCGGAGCAGGTTCACCAGCGGATTCGCCTCGCTCCATTCGAAATACACATTCGGCACGATGTCGGTCCAATCGCGGATGGCGAACAACACCGACGCGATGGTGTTCGGTACCGCGGCGGAATCGACCCAGAGGATGCGGAACCCGCCCTCGTGATAGCGCCCGTGGATCTCCAGATCTGTGCTGAACTCCGACGAGTGGGTCACGTTGACCTCGAGGAAGACAATCTGCTCGGCGTCGGGGATGTGGCTTTCGGCGCGTTGCTGGATCTCCTTGTCGTGGTACTCGGCCAGCGACCGCTCCTCCGGGTCGTGGGTGACGATGTGAATCTGCCCGAAGTCGGCTGCAGCGTCGATGATGCGTTGTGCGGTGTCGTCGAAGGTGATCTCACCGCTGCGCAGTTCGAAGGAGCGGTTGATCCGGGAGGCGAAGGAGACGATGAGGATCGCCACGATGAAGAAGGCCGCGACCTGCACGCCCTCCGGCCGTTCGATGATGTTCGCGACGGTGGTGTAGGCGAAGATGATCGAGATGGCGGCGAAGGCCATCGTCGCAACGGTGCGTCGTCGTTTGCGCACCGACAGCGTCACCGCGACCGCCGCCGACGTCATCAACACGAGCACGCCGGTGGCGTACGCCGCTCCCTGCGCGTCGACGGAGGCGCGGAAGTACACGGTCACCCCGGCCGCGATGAGGATGAACACCACCACGAGTGGGCGGGCCGCACGCGCCCAGTCCGGCGCCATCCCGTAGCGGGGGAGGTAGCGAGGCACCAGGTTGAGGAGTCCGGCCATCGCCGACGCCCCGGCGAACCACAGGATCAGGATGGTGCTGATGTCGTAGACGGTGCCGAAGCCATTGCCGAGGTAGTCGTGGGCGAGGAAGGCCAATGCGCGACCGTTGGCGGGCCCGCCCGGCTGGAACTCGTCCTCCGGTATCAGGATCGTGCATACGAGGCTGCTGGTGATCAGCAGGACGCTCATGATGACCGCGGAGGTGGTCAGCAGCTTTCGGGCCCCGGCGATGCGGGTCGCGGGATGATCGGGCGGGTCGTCCTCGGAGCCGTCGATCTGCGGCATCACCGCCACGCCCGTCTCGAAGCCCGACAATCCCAGTGCCAGCTTGGGAAACACCAGCAGGGCGACGGCCACGATCATCCACGGGCTGCCGTGTTCGACCGTCATGGCGTGACGCCAGTCGACGATGACGTGCGGGGTGGTGGCCAGGTGCCAGAGGCCGTCGGCGATGGTGACGACGTTGAGTGTCAGATACACCGCGACGAGTCCCACTGCCACGGTGATGGCTTCGGTGAATCCGCGAAGGAAGATGGCGGCCAGGAGCGCCAGGAACACCAGTGTGATGGCCACGTTGTGGCCCTCGAAGAACGACGGCACGAACGGATTCTCGATGAAGTGTGCGGTGGCGTCGGCCGCCGACAATGTCATCGTGATCAGGAAGTCGGTGGCGGCGAAGCCCAGCAGCACCAGGACGAAGATCTTTCCGCCCCAACGGGGTAGCAGGTGCTCGAGCATCGCGATCGAACCTTCACCGCGATGTGAGCGCCGTGCGATGTAGCGGTAGACCGGAAGCGCCCCGAACAAGGTGAGAGCGACCAGCACGATGGTCGCCAACGGCGCGATGGTCCCGGCCGCCAGGACGGCGATACCCGGCTGATAGCCCAGCGTGGAGAAATAGTCGACACCGGTCAGGCACATGACCTTCCACCACGGATGGGTGTGGGACTCCTCGCTGGGGATCCGGTGCGGACCCATCAGTCCCGCCGGTTCCGGGCTGATGTCGGAAAGAAACCACCGACGGACCGGCGCGGGTATCACTGTGGAAGGCACCCGCCGACTGTAATCGGGCAGGGGGTGCACGGCCATGAGAGGACGGATTATCCGGATTGTCCGAGATTGCCGTCGGTGGACCTCGGACATAGCGAACATGGTTGGTACACAACGGACTTCACGGACATCGAATTCGTCTGACCACCGGCCAACGGTCATCTGCACGCCATCTGAGTGCCACCGGCCGGTCGCCGTGGGCCCCGTACGCTTCGCGAGGTCGTGAACACCGCGACCGTTGACGACATCTGTGAGGGGAACCAATGAGCACCAACAAGTCACGGCGCAACCGCGTGGCCGTGCGCGCGGCAGCCGCGGGCGTCGCGGCACTCGGGGTGGGGTTGGCGACGGCCGCGCCGGCACATGCCGACGCCTTCGTGCGACTGCCCGGCGGCAGCACCCACGCCGACGGCCTGGATCTGTCGCGTACCAGCGAATCCGCGCAGATCTCACCATCTTTGGCCGGCAACGGCCTCGGCCGGACCGCCTGGGTCAGTGCCCACATCGTGCTCAAGGCCCCCGGGCTCAAGGAATCGGCCGCCGGCCCCAACAACGGTCCTGCCGGTGAATCCGCGTCGCCGGGCAGCAACGGCACCTCCACCGACGGCGCGGCCGCCACCCTGTCGGTCGGTTACATCGTCGGCTGCCAAGTCAACGTGGGTAGCGCCTCGGTCGGCTTCACCGGCAGCCTCAATGCGATCACCAGCGCACCCACCGGAACCGGCACCCTCAGTGTCCCGATCACGCCGGGTCAGGTCGTGTTCGCGCAGATCGACTACAAGGACATCGAGAAGTCGGGCACCTACTACTTCGACTATGACCGCGTGCAGTTGCAGGTCCAGAACTGTGCGGGGTACGCGCAGGCGCGTTCCTTCGTCACGGTGGAGACCACGGGCAGCAACCACCGCAAGATCAACCTCTACGGCAAGCCGTTCTCCATCGGCTGACGTTTCATCCCATAGTCAACCGCGCCGATGATTTCCGGCGTACTTCCATTCTCCGAGAGGGAGATCCATGAACATCAGTCTCAAACGCCTTGCCGTACTCGGCGGACCCGTCGCGGTGGGTGCCGCCGCGCTGCTGTCGGTCACCGGCGTCGCCGCCGCCGACGTGCACGTCGCGTTGCCGTCGCAGACCGACCAGCAGCGCATGGGTGACGGCACCGTCGTGTCGGTGACCCGCTCCGGCGAGAACGCCACGATCAACCCGTCGCTGGGCGGTACGCCGCTGCACCGCAATGCCTGGGTGTCGGCGAACTACGCCGTGCACACCAGCACCAAGGCCAAGAAGATCAAGGTGCAGGCCGGTTACATCATCGGCTGCCAGGTGAACATCTCCGGCCTCACCAGCAACGGAGGTGGCAGCGGGACCGCCAACAGCAGCGGCGACGTCACCGCCGCGACCGCCACCGCCGGCGGATCGATCTCGGTCGGCCCCGGCCAGGCGGTCAACGTCTACATCAACGACGTGGAAAGCGCCGACGATTTCGGCGCCGACAAGCACTCCTCCAAGGTGACGTTCAAGGGCGTCGACGAGGCCAGACTGAGCTACGTCAACGAGACGATCCAGATCAACGGCTGTGCCGGCTACGCGCAGGCACGGTCCTACGCCAACGTCTACGTGGTCACCGGTAACGCCGAGCAGGTCACGACGTTCTACGGCAAGCCGTTCAGCCTCGGATAACCCTCTCACAGCGGGGCTGAGCTCATCGGCGCGGCGCACTTGGGATTCCCCGGGTGCGCCGCGCTTGTCCCGCGTGGACGACGCTCGCCGTGAGATGCTCGGCAGGTGGATCAGGAGCGGAACGAGGCACCCAAGTCCGACGGTTCGGAATCACTGCTGACGGTGATCATCGCGTTCACGATGAACATTCTTATCGCGGTGGCCAAATCGGTGGCCGCGGTCTTGACCGGTTCGGCCTCGATGGTCGCCGAGGCGGTGCATTCCTGGGCCGACTCGGGTAACGAGGTGTTCCTGCTGATCGCCGAACGGCGTGGTGGACTCGGCCGGGATCGCGCCCATCCCTTCGGGCACGGTCGGGAAACCTACATCTGGTCGATGTTCGCCGCGTTCGGCCTGTTCGCGGTGGGTGCTGCCGTGTCGGTGATGCATGGCATCACCTCCCTGCGCCATCCCGAACCCGACGCCGACTACCTGATCGGCTACATCGTTCTTGCCATATCCTTTGTGCTGGAGGGCATTTCCTTTCTGCAGTCGGTCCGGCAGGCGCATGAGGGTGGTCGGCGGCTGTCGATGCATCCCCTCCGGTTCGTCAGCCGCACCTCCAAAGCCACTCTGCGCGCGGTGTTCTTCGAGGATGCCGCCGCCCTCACCGGACTGCTGATCGCCGCCGCCGGTATGGCGCTGCACGAGATCACCGGCAACGCCGTGTACGACGCGATCGGCTCCATTCTGGTCGGACTGCTCCTCGGTGTGATCGCGATCTTCCTCATCAAGCGCAACAGCCAGTTCTTGTTGGGCCAAACGGCGATGCCGGCCACGCGTGGCACGATGTTGCGGTTCCTGCTCGACCATCCCGACATCGACCGCGTGACGTACCTGCACATCGAGTACGTGGGCCCGGTGCAGTACTACCTCGTTGCGGCCGTGGACATTCGCGGGGATCTGCGTGAGCATGACGTCGCCGTGCTGTTGCGCCGGATCGAGGCGGAGATCGAGCAGCAGGACATCGTCGTCGAGGCCGTGCTGACGTTGTCCACCGCGGATGAACCGTCGTTGCAGCCGTGACGCCTCGTCCGGGATGCGAACTCGCCTCAGCGCGAACTCGACTCAGCGCGAGCCGAACCCGGTGTACATCTCCCAGTAGAGGATCTCGGCGTCGGAGGACGCGGTGACGGGTTGATCTGCGGCGCCGGTGAATCGGACGGCGTCGCCACGCCCGAGTGAGGTGACCTCACCGTCGGCGGAGAGGTCGACGGTCCCGTCGACCACATACAGGTGGCCGAACGGAGCTCCCGGCAGCGTCACTGTGCCACCGGCACGCATCCGTGCGGCGTGCAAGGTGGCGTAGCTGTTCGGCAGAGTCACCGGTGCGACGCCGTGATGGCGTTCGAGGCCGGACACGATCGGGACGAGCTCACCCCTCGACAGCACCGTGGTGACGTCTGCCTCGGCGTAACCGGGTGTCGCCCCCGCATATTCGGTGGCAACCCACATCTGAACCACCCGCAGGCGCCGGTTGTCGGTGCGGCTGGACGCATTGCGCTCGGAATGCATGATCCCGGTGCCTGCGGTCATCCGCTGCACCACGCCGGGGGTGAGGACTCCCTCGTGGCCGCGGGAATCCTTGTGGTGCAACGATCCCTCGACAACCCAGGTGACGATCTCGGTGTCGGCGTGCTGGTGGGTGTCGAAGCCCTCGCCGGCGTCGACGGTGTCGTCGTTGTTGACCATCAGGACCCCGTGGGCGTTGCCGATCAGGTCGAAATTGCCGGTGGCGGGAAAGGACTGGAGTGAGGTGAGCCATCCGCTGTCCCAACGATGACGCTCGTCGGCGCGGATCACTCGGATCTGCGAGGTGGTGGTCATGAGGTCTCCTAATCCGAGAGGTCATCGAGATGACGGGCGAGGGTGTCCATGATGGTCGCGAGGTGGTGGTCGTCGGCGGGCGAGAGGGCGACGGAGAACAGGCGTGTCACCGCCTCGCCGTGGTCGCGGGCGGCCGCGGCGAATGCCTCAAGGCCCGCGTCGGTGACGACGGCGTAGCTGCCCCGGCGATCCTCGGGAGCCGATTCGCGCCGGAGCCAGCCACGTTTCACCATCACGTCGATCTGATAGGACAGGCGTGAGGTGGAAAACACCATCCGTCGCGACAGCTCGCGCATCCGGGCGCGGTGCTCCGGGCACTCCTGCAGGATCAGCAGAATGTGATAGTCCGACAACGACATTCCGCAGTGGGCGCGTAACTCCTCGTCCAGCAGGGTGTGCAGGCGTGCGCTGGTCTCGACGAAGGAGCGCCACGAGGCGGGGTCTCGTGCAATAGAACTCACTGTGGTGTCAGCGGACGCTGGTGTGCGGCATCAGCGCATCCGGCGGTACGACGCCGAGCCGTCCGGCCTGGAAGTCGTTGATTGCCTCGACGAGCTGTTCACGGGTGTTCATCACGAACGGACCATACTGCGCGACCGGTTCGCGGATGGGCTTGCCACCCAGCAACAGCACCTCCAGCGCGGGTCGGTTGCTGTCCTGTCCGGAATCGGCCGACACGCTCAGGCGATCGCCGGCACCGAACACGGCGAGCTGTCCCTGCTCGATCGGACGTGCCTGCGCGCCAACGGTTCCACGGCCGGACAGGACGTAGACCAGGGCATTGAAGTCCCGGCGCCACGGCAGCGAGATCGACGCGCCCGGCTCGACGGTGGCGTGCGCGACGGTGATCGGGGTGTGGGTGGAGCCCGGCCCGGCGTGGCCGTCGATCTCACCCGCGATGATCCGGACCAGGGACCCACCGTCGGGCGAGGCGACGAGCGCGACCTGGCCGCCCTCCAGGTTCTGGTAGCGCGGTGTGAGGAACTTGTCCTTGGCGGGCAGATTCACCCACAGCTGGATACCGTGGAACAGTCCGCCGGATTCGACCAGTTCGGCGGGCGGGGTCTCGATGTGCAGGATGCCCGAGCCGGCGGTCATCCACTGGGTGGCGCCGTTCTCGATGAGGCCGCCACCACCGGTGGAGTCCTGATGCTGGAACCGGCCGTCGATCATATAGGTCACGGTCTCGAAGCCGCGGTGCGGATGCCAGTCGGTACCCCGGGGCTCGCCCGGCTGGTAGTCGACCTCACCCATCTGATCCATATGGATGAACGGATCGAGTGCCGCGGTGGGCGCCCCGGCGAAGGCCCGGACGACCGGGAAGCCCTCGCCCTCGTAGCCACGCGGGCCGCGGGTGACCGAGCGGACCTCGCGTTCGGTGTCCTCGAGCGCGGCCGGCGTCAGCCGGGGCAGGGTGGTGGTGTCGGCGGTGACGGCGGGCATGGGAACCTCCTCGGTTGAGTTGCTCAATTTTGAGCGACTGAGGGAGTCAACGGGTCGGGGTGGGTGGTTATTCCAAAGCTGCGATGTTGCCGATGGCGGTACGGTGTGTGCGCTTTCCGCGTGCATCCGGCGGCGACTCGATGGGTGGTGTTGGCGCAGATGAGTCTTGACCATGAGGCGTTGCACGAGGTCATGCGAATTGGCGGCGTGCACACGAAGAGTGAGGCGGTGAACCTCGCCCTACACGACTACGTGGAGCGGTGTCACCGGATCGAGGCCTTGGCGCGGTCGCGCGGGCATGCCCAGGAGTGGGATCACGAGGCGTGGCGCGACGCACGTGCCGACGACAAAGCTGTCGTCACGAGTGGCGACTGAGGACATCACGGCGGAGGAGAGCGACGGCCCGCGGATAATGCGCCTCTCGGCAAGTGGCCGCTCGTAGCGGCGAATGGGGTGGGGCCCGGGGCAGAGATCCGCGAACCGTCACAGTCCACAACAGGTCGATGCGGTGAGGTATTCCGTCTCGCATCGACGGTTCGTCACAGGGTCCGCGGCCACCGATCCAGCACCGGGGCCGAATCGGCGGGGATCAACCGACTCAGCAGGGCTCGCAACGGCGGCCACGGTTCTCGGCCTTTGCGGGTCACGGCGTAGGCGGTCATCCGGACGTCGGGGTCTCCGAGTGGCAACACCGTCAGGCCGTCGCGTGCCGGACGATGCAGGGGCAACAGGGCGACGCCGTAGCCGGCCAGGATGAGATCTTCGACGAGGTCGAGATTGTCGATCTGATGCGCGATCCGCGGCGTGAACCCCGACAGCGAGGCCAGCACGCGCACGGCGGTCTCGTCGGCGCTGTTGCGGGAGTTGACGATCCAGTCGTGGTCGGCGTAGTCGTTCAGGTCGAGGGTGCCCGATGCGCGTTCCGGTACCGCCAAACCCCAAGGGGTGGACCATAAAGCGACACTCTCGAGGACGGGATCGGGGGTGGCCGGGGCGAGGTTGTAGTCGTAGGTCAACGCCAGATCGAGGTCGTCGTCGGCGAGGAGACCGAATGCCTCGATCGGTTCGTACTCGCTGACGATGGTGTGGAGCCCCGGATGTGTCGCGGCCAGTTCGGCCAGGGTGGGCATCAAGGACACGCGAATGCCGGTGGCGAAACCGCCGATTCGCAGGGTGCCGACCGGTTCGGCGTCGGGGTCGAGATCGCGAAGGGCCGCGTCGATCGCGGCCAGGATGGTGACCGCATGATCGGCCAGTCGTCGGCCGGCGGGTGTCAGGCGGACACGACGACCGTCCGGTTCGATCAGTTGTGTCCTGGTCTCCTTGGCCAGTGCGGCGATCTGCTGGGACACCGTCGACGTGGTGAGGTGATGGGTGTCGGCGACCGCTCGCATCGAGCCCAGCCGGGACAGGGCGAGCAGGAGTTCCAGCCGTCGAGGATCCACGCCATGATTGTTCATTATCGGCGAACGATATGTCCAGGAATATCACGTGGACACGAACGAACCCGCCGTTCTTCAATGGATTCATGAAACACACGGCGGCACGTACCGGCACGGCGATGGCCATCACCTCGATGCTCTGCGTCCAGTTGGGCCTGGCGTTCTCGGTGGCACTCATCGATCGCATCGGGGCGGAGGGCGCGGGTTGGCTGCGGCTGGCCTGGGCCGGTGTGCTGCTGCTGGCGTTCGTTCGCCCCCGGCCGGGCGCCTTCACCCGCCGCGGTTTCCTCACGGCCGTCGCGCTCGGCGTCGCCACCGCCGGGTCGGTGATGCTGTTCATGGGGGCCGCGGCCCGGATACCACTCGGCACCGCCAGCGCTCTGGAGTTCCTCGGTCCGTTGGGCGTGGCGGTCCTCACCGCACGCGGTGGCGCACGGGTTCTCTGGCCGGCGCTCGCCGCGCTCGGGGTGGTGTTGCTGACCCAACCGTGGTCGGGAGGCGTCAACGGGATCGGCGTGCTGTTCGCCCTGTCCGCGGCGGTCTGCTGGGGTGCCTACATCCTGCTCACCCAGAAGGTCGGCGACGAGGTGTCCGGCCTGCAGGGACTCGCGGTGTCGATGGCCGTCGCCGGAATCGTGGCGACCGTCGTGGCCGGTCCCGCCACCCTGGGTCGGATGACCCCACAACTGTGGCTGATCGGACTGGGGTTGGCCATCCTGCTGCCGGTGGTGCCGTTCGTGCTCGAGTTGCAGGCGCTGCGACGACTTACCACCTCGTCGTTCGGCACCCTGATGGCGTTGGAACCGGGGTTCGCGATGCTGATCGGACTGATTGTGCTGCACCAGGTTCCGGGTCCATTGTCGGTGATCGGGCTGGGCCTGGTGGTGGCCGCCGGAGTCGGTGCCGCCCGCGGCGGCGCGCGGATCGAGGAGCCCACGACGCTGCCGGTTCGGGTGCCGGAGACGATCGGCGAGCGGTAGTGGCAACGGGCAGCGGACCTACGGCCACAACAACGACTTGATCGCCCGTCGTTCATCCATCGCGGCGAAGCCCTCGGCGACCTCGCTCAGTGGGAGTTCGAGGTCGAAGACCAAGCCGGGGTTGATCTTTCGTTCCCAGGTGAGCTGCATGAGGTGCGGCAGGTAGGCGCGGCAGTGCGCCGGACCGCCCTTGATGCCGACGTTGCGCCAGAAGAGTTGGTCGATCGGCAGATCGCCGTGGGGTACCCCGACGAGTCCGATGTTGCCGCCGGGGCGAACGCTGCCCGCGGCCTGCAGTCGCGCGCCCTCGGTGCCGACGCATTCGAGGACACAGTCGGCGCCGATACCGTCGGTGAGTTCCCGGATGCGGGCGATGCCCTCGTCGTCGCGTTCTTCGACGATGTGGGTGGCGCCGAACTCGGTGGCCACGCGTTGACGCGGTTCGTGGCGGCTCATCGCGATCACCGTCTCGGCGCCGAGTTGCACCGCGGCGAGGACGGCGCACAGACCGACGGCGCCATCACCGACGACGGCCACACTGGTGCCCGGACCGACACCGGCGGAGACGGCCGCATGCCACCCGGTGCACATGACGTCGGACAGGGTGAGCAGGCTCGGGATCAGGTCGTTCGGCGGCATCTCCGGGGTGGCCACCAGGGTGCCGTCGGCCATCGGGATGCGGATCTGTTCGGCTTGTGCACCGTCGTAGTGGGAACCGTTCTGGCAGTTGGCCGTTGCACCCTTGCGGCACACCGGGCAGGTGTTGTCCGACGGGTTGAATCCACCGACGACGAAGTCACCGGGCGTCACGCTGCGGACATCGTCGCCGACCGCGGTCACCACCCCGCAGAACTCGTGGCCGATCGGCGTGGGCTTCTTGACGTCCGCGATTCCTCGATAGCGCCAGAGATCGGATCCGCACACGCACGCGGCGACGGTGCGCACCAGCGCGTCGGTCGGTTCGAGGATGACGGGATCGGGACGCTCTTCGTAACGAACGTCGCCGGGGGCATGAATGACGGCTCCAAACATGAATCCCAGTCAACTACGTCGTCCACATCGGTGGGAGGGTCTGGCATTACCTCCTGGTGGTGAGTGCCCACTCGCGCGGGTCGTCGTCGCTCCCGTGAATCGTCGACGACCCGCGCGAGCCGAGTGGGGTCGCGCGAGGGGAGACGGCCTACCCGCTCTCACGGGCGCGGCGCAACAGGGTCGGGCAGTGGGCGTTGACGATCACCAGGTCGGGTTGCTTCTCGGCCCAGAGTTCGCGCAGCCGACGGTGATTGGCCCGAACCTGTGTCCAGTCGTAGGCGATGGCGCGCTCCATCGCGGTCAGGCTCCGCGGTGTGTGCCCGCTGCCGTCGATCTGCCCATGGTGATAGAGGGAGTCGCCGATGTGCAGAACCCACCGGTCGGGTGCGTTCGGGTCGTCGGGATCGCGGGCATCGACGGCGATGGCCGCATGTCCGCGACTGTGTCCGGGCAGACCGATGAGCACGATCCCGTCCGCAATGTCGGTGAGTTCGGTCGCCCGCGCGAATCCGCGCCACATATCGCCCTGGGCGGGATCATGGGTGACCAGGATGGGTCCGTGGTCGTGGCCGGCCGGGAGGTAACGGCGGTTCTCAATCAGTGTGCCGGGATTCGTCATGGCCGCGTCCTCCTTGGCGGTGAGATGCACACGCGCATGGGGAAAGTCGGCCAGCCCTCCGATGTGATCGGCGTCGAAGTGGGTGAGCACGATGTCAGTCACATCCGCGGCGTTGTATCCAAGCGACTGCACCTGCCGGATCGCGGTCTCGGACTCGTCGAACACCGGCCGTACGAAGTGGCGAGCGGGTCCGAATCGTTGAGCGGGCGCCGCACGATCACGAAGCCCCAGACCGGAGTCGATGAGAACCAGGCCGTTCGGGGTTTCGACGAGTAACACATGACAGACCAGACCGTCGGGTGCACCCCACGGATGCATGGTTCCGCAGTTGAGATGATGGACCTTCATGGCAGTCGGTCTACTGTCCTTAGGTTGTCGCCGTCGTGGGCCGGTATGCCGCCGACCCGCCACTACCCACGGTGAGGGTAATCCGAGTCACCACAATACCCACGCTGTGGATTTACTCAAGGGGTGGGCACACTGGGATTCATGACGGGATCACCTCAACCGGTCCGACGGGGCCGGCCACCCAAGGACAGTGCAGGACTCTCCCGCGCCGCCATCGTCGAAGCGACGTTGAAAGTCATTGATGCCGAGGGTGTTCCGCAGGTGTCGATGCGATCGGTGGCCCGTCTGCTGGGCGTCGACGCCAAGAGTCTGTACAACCACGTCGACGGCAAAGACGACGTACTCGACGCCGTCGCCGAACATCTGCTCAGCGGTATCGACTTGCCCCGACGAACTGGTGACACCGCGACGGATCTGCGCGCGATCGCCGACGCATTTCGGGTGCGTGCGCTCTCTCATCCCGAGGCCGCGTCGCTGGTTCTCACCCGGCAGTTGGCGTCGCCGGCCGGGCTCGCGCCGGTCGACGCATTTCTCGCCGTGCTGCGGGATGCCGGATGTGCGGTCCCCGAGGCCGTGCGCCTCCTGCGTACGCTCGTCGCCGCACTCGTCGGTACCTTGCTGCGAGAAGTCAACGTCGACCCCACGTTTTGGGGTCGGCGATGATCTCGGATGGTCGTCGCGCCGCGAGGTGCTCGAACAGTCCGGCCTGCCACGCGTCACCGAGGCTGCGCAGGAACTCGCGCGCTACGACCGTGACGCCGAGTTCGACTTCGCGATCACCGCGGCGATCGATGTGGTCCTGATGCGCACCGGTTCGGTATCCAGGTGAACCGTAACCGACCGGGCGGTGCAGTCGACGCGGCCGATACCGCACCACCAGATAACCGTCGGGTCGCCGCCGCCCGCACGAACAAGGTGGCGGCGACCGTGGCGTCCGGGTGTGAACCGGTACGACCTAAGCGGTGACCTGAACCCACGCCGACGACGTCCGTCCGGACCAGTTGGCGAGACGCTCGGTGGGCCCGGCACCGTCGCGTGACTCGACGACCGGGCCGAACGGGACGGTGTCGTCGGCGCGGATCTCCGCGGGGATGAACCGTTGTGCCACAGCCAGAGTGGCCTCGGCGAGTGCCGGGTCGGGTTCGGCGTCTTGTCCGGTGGCGACGGCGAGATCCCAACCGTGGACCAGCGTCTCGTTGACGTAACCCCAGAGTGCGCCCGCGCCGGGGACCTCGCCCCACGGAACCTTCACCATCGCGGTGAGTTTCGCGTCGCCGGACCAGGAGTCGATGGCGACGGTGGTCAGGTCGGCGTAGGTGCCCGCATCGTGGCGATCGTCGACGCTGGGCACGGCGAAGACGTCGTCGCCGTTACCGAGTGCGACCGCCCGACGGGCCGTGCCGATCAGGTGCCCGGCGAGCGCGCGAACGTCGAAATCGTCACAGGGAGTGGGGGAATCGAGTTGGTCGTCGTCGACGCGGGTGAGCAGATCGGTGACCCAGCGGGTCGCGGCGGCGTAGACGGGACGCGGATCGGCGGGGAGTGCGGGAGTGCTCATGATGAGTTCCTTCCATGGTCGTGGTGGCTGACGACAACCAGTGAAACGCCGATACCTGACATCTTCTGTCAGGTATTTCTGAGAGACTTTTCTCGTGCGTGCCGATCGCTTGTTGTCGGTCCTGATGCTGTTGCGGTCTCGGGGCCGGATGACGGCTGCGGAACTGGCCGTGGAACTCGAGGTCTCGGAGCGCACGGTGTTGCGTGACATCGAGGCTTTGTCGGCGTCGGGGGTGCCGGTGTATTCCGAACGCGGGCGCCACGGCGGATTCGCGCTGCTGCCGGGATACCGCACCGATCTGTCCGGGCTGACGCTGAGTGAGGCGATCGCCGTGCTGTCGGGCGGCGGACGGATCGATTCGCCCGCCGCGGCGAGCGCCAAGCGCAAACTCGAGGCCGCCCTGCCGGAGGCGCACCGGAGTCGGGTCGCCGCGGCCGCTCAGCGAATTCTGGTGCGCCCGGAGGGCTTTGTGCGTTCCCCGGCGACGCTCGACGAACTCGCCCCGGTGCAGCAGGCGGTGTTCGACGGCCGGCGAATCCGGCTGACCTATCAGGCGCGAGGACGCGAGCCCCGGGAGCGGGTACTCGATCCGATCGGTCTCATCGTCGCCGGCGACACGTGGTATCTCGTCGCCAATTCCGATGGCGAGGAACGGATGTATCGCGTCTCGCGGATGTCGGATGTGCAGATTCTCGACGAACCGGCGAACCGGGACGAGCAGGTGGATCTCGACGAGGTGTGGGAACGGCATCGGGACGCGTTCCGGGCCGGATTCGAGGAACTCGACGTGATCCTCGACTGCGCACGAGAGGATGTCGACAAGCTCGTCGGTCCGGTAGTCGTGGCGTCTGTCAAGGAGAGCGACTCACCGACACACGTCCGCGTCCATCTGCGCTTCGCGGATCGGGCGCGCGTGTCGCGGGTGTTGTGGAATGTGGGCTTCGATGTCGACTTCGAGGTCATCGAACCGATCTGGCTCCGCGACGAACTGCGCTCCCGGGCACACATGGTCGCGGAGTCGTCCGCACGACAACAACCCTGAGGTCGCCGGCCTCGACGAATCGCGTCCGGGATGGCGTCCGCATCTGAGGACACCGTGTATCCCGATGTCTTCCCGATTGCGCGCAAAACAACCATAATCAGGCTCATGGCAGACAAAGGTGCGCCGATCGGGACTCGTCCCGGCGAGCGTCAGCGATTCCGGAAACTCGCGCAGGCCGCGCTCAACGCGGATGTCACCGTGGGCCAGGTGGACACGATCCTCACCGACATGGGCGACGCGCTCGACGGGTTCGGGAACACCCTCACCGATCTCGACGGCACGATGGTGAAGATGGAGGCCACGCTGAACCACCTGAGCAACACACTGGTGCAGGTGGATGCGACCGTTGACCGGATGGGTGAGATCGTGGACCGCATGGAATTGATCGTGGGTCGGGTGGAGGCATTGGTGGCGATCGGCGAGGCCGCGCTGCGTCCGATCGGGGCCATCGAATCGGCCAGTCGCAGTGTCATGTCACGCATCGGATTGGGGTGAGCGGTCAGTGACTGTCGAGGAGCGCGAATTTCAAGGCGCACACGGGGAGACCATCGTCTACGACGTCCACACACCCGAGTCGGCGCAGCCGCGCGCGGTGGTCGTCATCGCGCACGGCATGGGCGAGCACGGACGACGCTACGGCCACGTTGTCGATGCACTGTTGGCCGACGGGTACGTAGTGGCGGTTCCCGATCACCTCGGGCATGGCCGCTCGGGCGGTGCGCGCATGCGGATCCGCTCGTTCTCCGACTACACCACCGACCTGCACCGCGTGATCGGCAACGTCGCCGTCGACGGACTGCCCACCTATCTGCTGGGACACAGCATGGGCGGCTGCATCGCGCTGGATTACGCGCTCGACCACCCCGACGAACTCGCCGGGCTCATCCTGTCCGGCGCGGCGATCATGCCGGGCGAC
Source organism: Gordonia sp. NPDC003950 (assembly GCF_053605205.1). Classification (NCBI taxonomy): domain Bacteria; kingdom Bacillati; phylum Actinomycetota; class Actinomycetes; order Mycobacteriales; family Gordoniaceae; genus Gordonia; species Gordonia sp. NPDC003950. The sequence continues at coordinate 110,024 of NZ_JBSGIT010000015.1, forward strand.
GACCTACCCGGTCCGCTGATCGCGGTGTCGAAGATCGTCGGCAAGATCGCGCCGACGCTGCCCACGTTGGCGCTGGACTCCGCCAGTATCAGTCGCGATCCGGCGGTGGTGGCCGAGTACGAGGCCGACCCGTTGGTGTACCGCGGCAAGATCCCGGCCCGGCTGGGTGCAGAGATGGTCACCACGATGCAGTCCTTCCCGAAGCGCTTGCCGACGCTGAGAATGCCGGTGCTGGTGATGCACGGCAGCGAAGACAAGCTGACCAACCCGGACGGCAGCCGACTCGTTGAGAAGCTGGCCGGGTCGGACGACAAGACCGTCATCATCTGGGACGGGCTGCGTCACGAGATCTTCAACGAACCGGAGAAGGACGACGTGATCGGCACACTCACACGGTGGCTGGATCAGCGGGTCGGCGCATCGTGAACTGTTCGACGCCCATCCGGCCGTCACGAAAGGCCATCCGCCCGCCGACGAGGTAGAGCCGCCACACCCGTGCCACCTCGTCACCGACGAGTCGGACGGCGGCGTCGTAGTTCTTCTCGAACGTCTCGTACCAGGCGTCCACGGTGCGCACATAGTGCTCGGCCATCGGCCGCACGTCGGTCACCTCGAGCCCGGCGTCGCGCAGCATGGCGGCGGTGTCGTCGACCGGACGCATGTACATGTCGGGGGCGATGAAGGACTCGATGAACGGGCCGCCACCGGGATGATTGCCGGCGCGACGCGACATCTGCTGGATGCAGACGCGCCCGCCCGCCTTCACCTTGTCATGGAGGACGGCGGCATAGGTGGGGTAATTGCGTTGTCCCACATGCTCACCCATCTCGATCGAGGCCACCGCATCGAAGCCGGAATCGGGGATCTCGCGGTAATCCTGCACGCGGATCTCCACCAGGTCACCCAGTCCGCGTTCGGCGATCCGGGCGTCGATGAACTCCTTCTGCTCGGCGGCGATCGTGACGCCGAGAACCCGTGCACCGTAGCGCTCCGCCGCGAACAGCGACAGTGATCCCCATCCGCATCCGATGTCGAGTAGCCGCGCTCCCGGCCCGAGGTGATCCAGTCCGACGTTGCGGCACACCAGATCCAGCTTGTCGGCTTGCGCATCGGCGAGCGTGTAGTCGGGCGCCTCGGAGGTCCAGTAGGCGCTCGAATAGGCCATGTGCTCGTCCAGGATCAGCGAATAGAACTCGTTGGACAGATCGTAGTGATGGCTGATCGCGGCGCGGTCCCGCGCCCGGGAATGCAACCGGCCGCGTACCCGCGCCTGCGAGGCCGGCGGCGCCTTGGGCGGTCCGATCAGCTTGTGCGACAACGCCAGTCGAGTCAGATCCCACAACAGTCGGGGAGTGAGCCGGATCTTGGAGAGGCCGCGTTCGGCCGACACCTGCCACACGTGGGTGAGTGCGTCGTCGAGATCACCGGTGACGTCGAGTTCACCGGTGACATAGGCCTGCGCGGCACCGAGTTCCCCCGGATGCCAGAGCATGCGCCGCAACGCATCCCGGCTGTAGAGCACGACGTGCGGTGCGTCCTCGGGGCCGGCGGTACTGCCGTCCCAGGCCGTCAGATGGACCGGTAACTCACCCCGTGTCTGGTCTTCGATCACCCGCGCCAACGATGCGGCGACGCTCATGCGGCCTCCCTGCTTCGGTCCTGCTTCGGTGTCGGTGCACAAGGTGTTCGCGGCGGGGCGTGGGGTGGATGGGTGGGGTGTTGGTGGTGTTCCGGCGTCGGTTCGGGTGGTCTCGACGCGCCGCGGGCTCGCAAGCTCGCACGAGGCGGCTCGACCGACGGGGGACGGAACGCGCGTCCGCTGGGGGCTCCTCGCGCCACGACCGACGGGAGGGGGGCGCCTCGACCGGCGGGTGGGGGCGCCTCGACCGGCGGGTGGGGGCGGCTCGACCGGCGGGTGGGGTGCGGGTGGTCTCGACGCGCCACGGGCTCGCAAGCTCGCACGAGGCGGCTCGACCGACGGGGGGACGGGGCGCGCGTCCGTTGGGGGCTCCTCGCGCCACGACCGACGGGAGGGGGGCGCCTCGGCCGGCGGGTGGGGAGCGGGTGGTCTCGAGCCGCCGCGGGCTCGCAAGCTCGCACGAGGCGGCTCGACCGACGGGGGACGGGGCGCGCGTCCGCTGGGGGCTCCTTGCTCCTCGACCGGCGGGTGAGGGACGGTGCCGCCGGCGATAAAGAGCCGGCCGCCGCTGATCCGGGAAAGTGGTTCAGCGACGGCCGGAAAGGGGACCTCGGGTGTCAGGCGTCGTAGCCGAGCAGCGACTTCACCTCGAGGAAGTCCTCGAAGCCGTAGTCGCCGCCCCATTCGCGGCCGTTGCCGCTCTTCTTGTAGCCGCCGAACGGGGCGGCCGGATCGACCTGCGCGCCGTTGAGCGCGATGGAACCGGCGCGGATCGCCCCGCCGATACGACGGACCTCGTCGATGTCCTTGCCCGACACGTAGCCGGCCAGGCCGTACTCGGTGTCGTTGGCGATCTTGATGGCCTCGTCGACGGAGTCGTAGCCGATGACGACCAGCACCGGACCGAAGACCTCGGTCTGGGCGATCTCCATGTCGTTGGTGACGTTGGTGAACACGGTCGGCTGCACGTAGTAGCCGGTGGGCAGCCCCTCGGGCCGGCCCGCACCGCCGATCACCGGGTTGGCGCCCGCATCGATCGCGCGCTCGATCAGACCCTGGATCTTGTCGAACTGGGCTTCGGACACCACCGGGCCGAGGCGGACGTCGGTGTTCGGATCGCCGACGGTGAGTCGCGCTCCGGCGGACTTGGCGATCCCGGCGACCTCGTCGAGACGCGAATTGGGAACGAGCATGCGGCTCGGGGCATTACAGGACTGACCCGAGTTGAGCATCATCGTCGCGATGCCACCGGCGACATTCTTGGCGAAGTCCTCGTCGTCGAGGATGATGTTGGGGCTCTTGCCGCCGAGTTCCTGGGCGACCCGCTTGACCGTCGGTGCGGCGCTCTTGGCGACCTCGATGCCGGCACGGGTGGAGCCGGTGAACGAGATCATGTCGATGTCGGGATGCGACGACAACGCCGCTCCCACACCCGGTCCATCACCGTTGACGAGGTTGAACACGCCCGCGGGAACGCCTGCGGCATCAAGGATTTCGGCGACTATCGCGGCGCTGAACGGGGCCACCTCCGACGGCTTGAGTACCACCGTACAACCGGTGGCCAGCGCCGGAGCGAGCTTGCACATGACCTGGTTGAGCGGCCAGTTCCACGGGGTGATGAAGCCGCAGACGCCGACCGGTTCCTTGACGATGCGGTGCGCGCCGCGGTCCTCGCCGAAGGAGTAGGTGGGCAGGGTGGCGGCGGCGGTCATCAGGTGGCCGAGTCCGATGGGCACCTGCGCGGCGTTGGACAGTCCGGCCGGAGCGCCCATCTCCTCGGTCACCGCAGCGGCGAGGTCGGGCATCCGCTTCTGGTATTCGGCGATGATCGCGTTGAGCACGGCGACGCGCTCGTCGACCGTGGTCTGCCCCCAGGTGGCGAAGGCGCGACGAGCCGCGGCGACCGCGGCGTCGACATCGGCGGCGGTGCCGAGCGCGACCTGCCCGGCGGACTTCTCGGTGGCCGGGTTGATCACGTCGATCAGGTTGAGCTCGGTCGGCTCGACCCACTGGCCGTCGATGTAGAACTTGGTGATCTCGCGCATCTGTCCTCCGTCTCGCGGTTGTCACACGTATGTGTTCCACCCCACACTATGCCTTCGCGGCGGCTGCCGAGCGAGCGGTCGGTAAATTGGCGGTGGCCGTCGCGAATCGAGACGCTCGGAGTGATCCGCGGGGTCTACGGTGGGGTCCATGATCCATATCGTCGCCACCTGGAAGATCAAGCCCGAATTCGCCGACCAATGGCCGGAACTGTCCGCCGAGTTCACCAAGGCCACCCAGGCCGAGCCGGGAAACCGCTGGTTCGAGTGGTCCCGAAGCCTCACCGATCCGCATTCGTATGTGCTCGTCGAGGCCTTCGACGACGATGCCGCCGGTGCGCACGTGAACAGTGATCACTTCAAGAAGGCGACCGCCGAGTTGCCGGCCTATCTCGCCGAGACGCCGAAGATCATCAACACGACCGTGGAGCAGGACGACTGGTCGGAGCTCGGGGAGATGGCCGTCGACTGACTGTCGTCGCGCACTCCGGGCGAGGGGCTCGGGGGTGTGAGGGATCTGGGCCTGTAAGAGATTCCGCGGGACGGGTTTCGCTCATTCTGTGAGTGACCTGAGAGCAACGGCGTTATCGTGGGGATCGCGCTCGACACCCCTGCGAGCTCCTCCGAAAGGCCGCGACCATGAATCGTCGCTCCGCGTTGTTCGCTGTCCTGTTTTCTCTGCTTCTCGCTCTCACCGGCGGTGGAATCGCTTCTGCAGCACCAGGTTCGCTGGATCTGGGCTCCTCCGGACTGGACATACCCGGCATTGGCGAGGGGTGTTCGAAAGACCTCGTCGATGGCGACTGGCGCCTCGGCCCGGAAACCTTGTCGACGCTGCCGCCGGTGGCCACGCAACTCGAGGGTTATCGACGAACGGGGACGAAGGGCAAGAACAACCAGGAGTTCCTCCAGGCGTTCTGGACAGGGCCCAAAGAGACCGGGAAATGGAACTATCCCCCCGAGAACGGTTACGTCCTCGACGACGCCGGCAAACCCATCAAGTCCGAGAAGACGATGGTGCCCGGTGACCGGATGGACCGCTACGGCGGTGAGGGCGGCACTTTCATGGCCCCGGAGGGCACGCCGTATCCGCAACGGTCACTTCCGCCGGGAAACCTCGTCAGCAGCGCTTCGCCGTCGACCTGCAACTATCACGATTACATCGTGATCAGGCCGTTCAAGGTCTACGCCGGTGATATCGCGCCCGCATTCGACCAACCCGGTGGTGGCAAGCAGTACGAGATCGTCGATCCGTTGCTGGACCCGAACCCGGCCTGCGGCACCGCCGGCGTCCAGTTCCTGATCTGCGCCGGATACCTCGTCAAAATCTACCCCGGCCCGCTGTGACACCTGGTGGTGCTGACAGCCTGCTCGATGCGAAGATGCGAAGCAAGGTCGAGGATCTCGCGTCGCGCATGCACGCCCAGCCGGCCGACCTTCCCGAGATGGACCGTATCCGCGACGACGGCGTCCCGTCGTGTTGGCGGGACGCCGACGGATCGTGGCATCTGACGGTCCGAGAGCGCGCAAACACCCTGTCGGACAGGTCCACCCGGGATCCGGACGAGTACTTGCGGATCGTCGCCCAGAGCATCGCCGAGCAGCAGTCCTACCGACTGCACCCGCCGGGTTCGCCGGACTTCCGGAGGGAGTCCTGGCGGGCGCAGTTCGATTCGCTGGCGGCCATCAATCCGCTGTGGGCCCAGGCGTGGTTGCGGGAGATCCGACACACCCTCGTGGACAGGGGCGCCGATGCAACCGTCCTGGATCTGTTGCCGTCGGCCGACTGAGTTGGTGGGTGGCCTGCGCTGTCAGCGTCTGTACGGTCAGCGACTGGCCGGAACCGCGTCGCGGTCGGTGTCCGCCGATGGAGTCGTGTCCGCTGTCCCGCCGAGTGCCTCACCCTCGATGTCGACGTTGGGCAGGATGCGGTCCAGCCACCGCGGCAGCCACCACGCCTTCTCGCCGAGCAAGGTCAGCACCGCGGGCATCAGGGTCATCCGGACGATGAAGGCGTCGAAGACGACCGCGATCGCCAGCGCGAAGCCCATCACCTTGATGAAGGCCATGTCCTGGAGCATGAACGCGGCGAACACCGAGATCATGATCGCGGCGGCCGCGGCCACCACCCGAGCGCCGTGGCGGTAGCCGACGATCACGGCCTGTTTGGCGTCGGTGCCGTGGACATAGGCCTCACGCATGCGGGTCACCAGGAACACCTGGTAGTCCATGGCGAGTCCGAACACGATGCCCACCAACATGATCGGCAGGAAGCTGACCAGCGGTTGCGGGTTGTTCACGATGCCCAGCCAGCCGTCGGTGAACAGTGCGACGGTGACCCCGAAGGTGGCGGCCACCGACAGCAGGAAGCCGAGCGCCGCGACCAGGGGCACGAGGATCGACCGGAACACCACGATCAGGATCAGGAAGGCCAACCCCACCACGACGAGCAGATACGGGATCAGGGAGCCGGACAACCGGTCGGAGACGTCGAGTTCGATGGCGGTCTGCCCGGTCACGCCGTAACTCACGTCGAGGCGCTGATCGATCCCGGATTCCTTGTCGCGCAACGTGGTCACCAGGTCGTGGGTCTGATCGGAGTCGGCGGCACTGGACGGGATGACGGTCACGATCGCGGCATCGCCGTTGTTCTTGCCGACGTCGCCGGCCGCGATCCACGCCGCCGCGACGCCGTCGGTGCCGCGGATGTCGTCGACGAGACTGTCATAGGCACGGATACGGGCCGCCTGATCGGGGAGTCGGACACCGTCGGCGACGAGCACCAGTGGGCCGTTGTAGCCGGGGCCGTACTCCTCGGCGACGAGGTCGTAGGCCTGCCGCTGCGTCGTGGACGGATCCGACGTGCCGTCATTGGGCAGCGCGAGTTTGAGGCCCGCCATCGGCAACGCCAGCAGGATCAGGCCGACGACGATGACGCCGGTGACCAGGCGCGGACGTTTGACCACCTGGTGCACATAGCGCTGCCCGTTGTGGACCCGTGCGGTCTCGTCGCCGGTCACGTCGGGAGCGTTGAGGAACGACAGCCGTCCGCCGAAGGCCTTGCCGCCGAACAGTCCCAGGATCGCCGGGAGCAGGGTGAGGGCCACCAGTACTGCGACGATGACGGTCCCCGCAGCCGCGATGCCCATCGCGGTGAGGAACGGGATGTTGACGATGGCGAGTGCCGCGAGGGCGATGACCACGGTCGACCCGGCGAACACCACCGCCGAGCCCGCCGTTCCGACGGCCCGGCCTGCGGCCTCGGCACGCGTTGCGCTGCGGTGTATCTCATGCCGATAGCGCGACACGATGAACAGGGCGTAGTCGATGCCGACCGCGAGGCCGATCATCGTTGCCAGGACCGGGGTTTCCTGACTGAGGTCGAAGAATCCGGTGGCGATCGACACGCCCATCATGCCGACGGCGACGCCGACGATCGCGGTGAGGATCGGCATACCCCAGGCCACCAACGAGGCGAAGGTCAGGATGAGGATCAGTGCGCCGACGGCGATACCGATCAGCTCCGAGGTCACGCCGAGCTCGAAACTGCTTGTCGCCGTGCCCTTCATCTCGACGGTGAGGCCGGCCTCGCGGCCGGCCTGGGCCACGGCGTCCATCTGATCGCGCATGGCGTCGGTGACGTCGGCGGAGGCGTCGACGTCGAATCCGGCGCCGAACTGCACCGCACTGGCGTCGGCGTTGACCGGGGAGCCGGCCTGCACCGTCGCGGCCGCCTGTTCCGGCGAGGCGCCGAACGTCTTCTCCTGTGCGGCAACGAGTTCCTGACGTGCCGGACCCGGTTGCTGCTGGGTTCCGTAGAGCTGCAACGGATTGACGACGGCGGTCTGGGGGTTCTTGACACCCTCGACCTGGCGGAGCTGGGCCACCATCTGTTCGACCGTGGCCCCGTAGCGGGGATCGGTCAACGAGGCGCCGTCGGGAGCGGCCACCACGTAGGTGACGCTGACGTCATTGCCGAACTTGGGTTTGTCCGGAAAACGTTCGACCATCAGGTTCTGCGCACGCTCGGACGGGATCCCGGGGATGGAGAAGGATTCGGTGGTTGGCTTGGAGAGGAACGCGGCGCCGAGGCCGAGCCCGATGAGGACCAGCACCCAGATGGCGATGGTCTTGAATCTGTTGACGTAGGCCCAGCGGCCCACTCGGTACAGGAAATTGGCCACGTCAGTGCTCCTCGGGTGTCGGCCGCGGACGATTCGGCTGGGACAGTGATGGAAGTGGTTGTGCCATACCAGAACCGGTCTGGTCGAAGGCGAGATCGAGAATGCTGCGGGCGTCAGCGCCGACGGTGTCGCGAACTGTCATCCAGTGCTCGAGCGCCGACCGCGCGGTGGTGAGCGCGAGGTCGAAGGCGAGGCGGGGATACAACGCGGACGGGTCGACGCCGCGGGCGGTCATCATCGCGCGCAGTTGGTCTTCGCAGGTGGCGAGCAGATCGACGTGCCGGCTATGGGCGGTCAGTGCCGGTTCGTTGTCGAAGAGGCGCAGGAGCGTCACGAACTGTTCGGGTTCGACGTCCTCGGTTTCAGTGGCGATCTCGATGAGGACGACTCGGAACGAGTCCCACAGGGTTTCCGAGTCCGGTCGGGAGCTCACCCTGGTCACGATCTGCCCGATCAGATCTCCGACGAAGCTGACCAGGGCGTCCTCTTTGCCGGTGAAGTAGTTGTGGAAGGTCCGGACCGAGACGCCGGCCTCGGCTGCGACTGCCTCGATGGTGACGTGGTCCATGCCGTCGCGCAGCGCGAGTGCGAGAACGGCATGCGCGAGTGCCTGGCGGGTGGCCGCCTTCTTCGACTCGCGGAGACCGGTGGGGGGCATGTCCTCCACCGTACGGAGATTGCACGACCCTGCAATGTTGCAGGGTCGTGCAATTTATGATCGTCTGGTCACACGCGGTGTCAGCGTGTGGTCTGGCTCACTGATCGTCGTGCGCCCTGTGAGCGGTTGCCGTGGCCGCGATTGCCGGTCGCCTGACCGTGCGACTGGCCGCGATTCGCGCCGTGCGAGCGGCCGCGACCGGTGCCGTTGTCGCCGGAACGTGCCGAACCGGAGCGGCCCCCACCGGATCGGGCGCCGCCGGATCGTGCCCCTCCGGCGCGACCGCCTTCGGAACGCCCGCCGCCACCGGAGCGGCGTCGGCCACCGGAGTTACGGTTCGATCCGCCGCGCTGCGCGGCCGCGGGGGCCTCGGGTGCCGGCGTCACGAATTCTGCGCGCTCACCGACCAGCTCGTCGACGGCCGTGGAGCTCGCCTCGACGCGCTGCGGGGTGACGGTGATCTTGGCCTTGCCCAGCAGCGACTTGAGGTCGCGGCGCTGCTCGGGCAGGCACAGGGTGACCACGTCGCCGGCGCTGCCGGCGCGGGCGGTGCGACCGGACCGATGCAGGTAGGCCTTGTGCTCGGCCGGCGGATCGACGTGGACGACGAGTTCGATGTCGTCAACGTGCACGCCGCGGGCGGCGACGTCGGTGGCGACGAGCACGCGCACCGAGCCGTCGCCGAAGGCGGCCAGGCTGCGATCACGTTGTGCCTGACTGAGATTGCCGTGCAGATCGACGGCCGGGATGCCCTCGGCGGTGAGCTTCTTGGCGAGTTTGCGGGCCTGATGCTTGGTGCGCATGAACAGGACTCGACGCCCGGTGCCGGAGGCGAGTTCACGGATCACCGCCGTCTTCGCGGTGGTGTCGGCGACCTCGAAGACGTGGTGGGTCATCTGCTCGACCGGTGAGCTGGCGTCGTCGACCGAGTGCATCACCGGGTCGTGCAGGAATCGCTTGACGAGCTTGTCGACGCCGTTGTCCAGCGTCGCCGAGAACAGCAGACGCTGTCCGTCGGCGGGGGTGGCGGCGAGGATGCGGGTCACCGCGGGCAGGAAGCCGAGGTCGGCCATGTGATCGGCCTCGTCGAGGACCGTGATCTCGACGTCGTCGAGGCGAATGATGTTCTGGCGCACCAGGTCTTCGAGGCGACCCGGGCAAGCCACGACGATGTCGGCGCCACGGCGCAGGGCCTGTTCCTGACGGGTCTGCTTGACGCCGCCGAAGACGGTGGTCACGCGCAGTCCGACGGCGGTGGCCAGCGGGGTCACCGCGTCGGCGATCTGGGTGGCCAGTTCACGGGTCGGCGCGAGGACCAGTCCGGTGGGGGCGCCCGGGGTGCGGGTCACCTCCATCTCGGCCAGACCGGCGACCAGCGGGATGGCGAAGGCCAGGGTCTTACCGGAGCCGGTGCGGCCCCGGCCGAGGACGTCGGCACCGTCGAGGGTGTCCGGCAAGGTGTCGGCCTGGATGGGGAATGCCTCGGTCTTACCGTCGGCGGCGAGGGCCTCGACCAGTGCGGTGGGCACGCCGAGGGACGCGAAGGTGGTCATGAGCGTGTGGTGCCTTTCGGGCGGGTCTCACGGCGCAGGGGTCACCCACATCCGCGAGATCGGATGGCGAACGCGCGGGCTCGCGCATTCGTTCGCCGTATGAAGTGGAGTGATCGAGGCGGACGAATTCTCTGCAGGCCTCTTCGATGAGGCCACGGGGTCCGCCGACAACAGTCGTTCTACGACGCCTGACTCCGCGCTGGGCGGGTCATTCGTTGTATGACGCTACACGTGTAACGGCGTCGGCGCCGAATCGTGGTGTGGGTCACGGTATCGGCGACGGCGTCAGGCGATGCTGCTCGCCACCGCGATCACCACGCCGGCGACGGTCAGCACACCCACGACCACCGCATAGATCCACGCCGCGCGGCGTTGTCCGCGCCGGGCCGCGCTGATGCCGAGTCCGACAGCGATCAGGATCACCGCTGCGTAGACCGAGATGCCGATGGTGAGTCCGGCGACCGCGGCGTCGGTCATCGCGAGAAGCTGCGGCGCGGCGGTCCCGTGGTACATACCGGTCATGGCCTGAGTAGATCACGGCCGGTGCTCAGATCACCCCCGTGGGTGCTCGCCGGGTGCCGGGCTGCTGGGTGGGCATGCGATTGGGTGGGACCGGGTACGGTGCGCCTTTCCCCAGCGTGCCCGCGGCGATGTTCGGCCCGCATTGCACCAGGGCGTTCTGGGCGGCGGGGACCGGGTCGCCAAACCGTGGCCGCGCACTGTTGGGGGCGCTGCCGAAGTCGAAGGCCGAGGTCATGTCGCCGACGACGGATCGGCGCCACGCCGTCAGGTTGGGGACGTCGACACCGAAGCGCTTCTCGATGAGGCGCAACTGCGAGGTGTGGTCGAATCGTTCGGTCGCCACCAGACCGCCGCGGCTGTAGGGGGAGATGACGAAACACGGCACGCGATATCCGAGACCGATCGGTCCGCGGATGCCCTTCGACGACGACACCTTGTTGATGTCGGGGACGCTGAGGTATTCGCCGGGCGTCCCGGGCGGCGCGGTGGGCGGGATCACGTGATCGAAGAATCCGCCGTTCTCGTCATAGCTGATGATGAGTGCGGTTTTCTCCCACACCGCCGGGTTGGAGGTGAGGATATCGAGGAGTTGCACGATGCCGACGGCGCCCAGTGCGGCGGGAAGAGCCGGATGTTCGCATTCCATCGCCGGCGGCACCACCCATGACACCTTCGGCAGGCGGTTGGCCTTGACGTCGGCGGCGAAGTCGTTGGGGTAGGTGGGATCGATTCCGCGGCGGGCCAATTCGGAGTCCGGGTTCCGGGCCTGGGTGAAACAGCCCATCATTCCGTCGAGGATGACCGACGACACCGGTCCGAGATCCTTGTTGTTGTAGATCTTCCAACTCACGCCGGCGTCGCGCAGGTTCTCCGGCATGGTGCGCCAGCTGTAGGCGAATTTCGGTATGAGAGTGGGTGTTTCGACGAGAGGTCCACCGTGGTGGCCGTCCGGGTCCAGTGTTGCGCTCATCCAGTACAGCCGGTTGGGGTCGGTCGGACCGAGCACCGAGCAGTGGTAGGCGTCGCACAGGGTGAAGGCCTCGGCGAGGCTGCGGTGGACCGGGATGTCCTCGCGTTCGTAGTAGCCCATCAGGGCCGGCGCGTTGTCGGGGCCGACCGAGTCGATCGACATTGGCAGCCAGCCGTCGTTGCGACCGTGATTCCACGCCTGGTGCAGTCCGGCCCACGAGTGATCGGGATCGTTGATGCACTCACCGTCGAGATTCGCGTCATGGGTGGTGTCGAGCCGGAACGGCATGGTGTGGCCGGTCGGGGTCGGGCCCACCCCCGGCGCCCAGCCCCGCTGTTTCCACAGTGGCGTCGATTCCCCGAAACCCCGTACCCCGGAATAGGTTCCGAAGTAGTGGTCGAATGACCGGTTTTCCTGCATGAACAGCACGATGTGCTCGATGTCCGAGAGAGAACCGCTGCCGCCGGGATCAGCCGACGCGTACGCCTTGTCGATGATCGGCGCTGCCCACGAGGTCAGCAGTGCGCCCCCACCGACGGCGGCGACACGATTGAGGAAGTCTCGCCGGGAATATCCGGCGAACGGGACATTGGGCACGCGCGCTCCTCGTCTGCGACGGTTGCACCGGGCTGATGGCCTTCATCTGATGGCACGTGGTGCTCACCGAACGGTGAGTCTAGACCCGACCTCGCCCACGTGTGGATGAAGCCGGGACGAACATCCAGCGCCGGTCGATCAGACCACCGAATCCGTCCGCTCCGTCGACGAGTCGACCTTGTCCTTCTCCCAGAAGGTCGCCCCGACGATGCCCAAGGCAACCGGGTCGAACTGCGGGTCGATGCCGGTCTTCTTCTGGCGTTCGTAGTCGCGGAGTGCGGTGAACGCGGGCTGCTGCAAGATGAGAATGCCGACGATGTTGAGCCACGCCATCAATCCGACACCGATGTCGCCGAGAGTCCAGGCGTCCGTCGCCGTCGACACCGCGCCGATTGCCACCGACACCAGGATCAGGCCTGCAGCAGCAGGGTGGCGTTGCTGCCGAGGGTGCTGCGCAGCGGGCGCACGTATATCGTCGACGCCTTGCCCATCAGGAATCGGAGGTTGGTCTCGGCCATGTAGTAGTAGGCGATGATCGTCGTCAGGCAGAAGAACAGCAGCGACACCGCCACGAACGACGAGCCCGCGCCGCTCCACAGGGTGTCGAATCCGGTTTGGACGAAGGTGGGCCCCACCTCCGCGTCGGCGGGCAGCACGCCGCCTTCGGCGATGACCGCTCCGCTTTCCGATTCGCCCTCGAACACCCGGTACGCGCCGGTGGACAGGATGAGGAAGCCGGTGGCCGAGCAGACGAACAGGGTGTCGACGTAGACGGCGAAGGCCTGGACGAGCCCCTGCGGTGACCACGACGGCGACAAGGCCATACCGGCCGGTGCCGTATCGCGGGAGATCTGGGCGAGCGGTCCGATTCCGAAGGCCGCCACCGGCGGTCGCTCGGCACGGGGGCGGGTGAGCAGGGGCACGATTCCGGCGAACAGATGATCCACCGCCACCACATCCACGTCGTCGTCGGCGAGAATCGAACGGACACCGGCCCATTGATCGGGAATCGGGTGAATGAAGGTGTGCTGCAACTGGTATTGCGACAGTGCCACTCCCGTGTGGCGGTGGAGATCAGGGAGGTATCCGTCGAGATCGCGTTCGTCGAAGTCGGCGCGGCCGGTCAGTGGAACGAAGTCCATCCCGGCATCGCGGGCGTTGTCGGCGAAGCGGGAGCCGGTCAGCATGATCACGCGGTGGCCGGCGGACACGCCGTGACGGCCTGCGGTGAGCATCGGCGCCACGTGCCCGTACAGCGGATTGGACGCGAAGAGGAAGGTCGCCATCGGGTTCCTAATCAGATTTGATAGCCATTCAAGTTAGAATTGAACCATGATCGGGGCGGATGCGGGCGACATCAGACGTTCCTATGACGCCGCCGCTCGACGAGCGCGCGGTGACGCCGATCGGGCCAAGACCCGAGACCGCATCGTCTCGGCAGCGCAGGATTTGTTCATCGCCAACGGCTACCGGGCGACGTCGATGGCGGCCATTGCGGCTGCCGCCGGTGTGTCGTCGCAGACGATATATCTCGCCATCGGAACGAAAGCCGCAGTGCTGCAATCGGTGTCGGATCACATCATCCTCGGTGGGGAGGCCGCGGCGGTGGTGGATCTCGGCTGGGTACACCGGCTGGCCGCCGAGGATGACCCACACGCACAGTTGCGCATCCTCGTCACCGAACTCGTCTCACTGGCCGAGCGGGCCGCGCCGATCTGGCGGGTCACCCAGCAGGCGGCGGCGGAGGAACCGGAGTTGGCCGCCGCCTGGCGGCGGCATGAGGAGGGGCGACTGGCCGATCAGCGCGCGCTGGTCGGGCTGCTCCGCGGCCTCGCGGTCTCGCCGGAACGCGCGACCGACATCATTCACGGTTTCCTGAGGCCCGACCTCTGGCAGGTGTTCGGGATCGAGCGGGGCTGGAAGCGTGACGAAGTCGAGGAACTTGCGCTCGATCTGCTTGCCCACCTGCTCCTCTGAATGGCCCGCACCGTCCGCATATCGGGTCGGCCACTCTGGGGCGGGTGGTCACTGACCGGCGCGGCGGATCGCGGTGCGAAGGCGTGCGAGGTCGCCGCTGCGCCGGCCGAGGACGAGCCACAGGATCGCGAGATAGGGCGTGATCGCCGCGGCGATGTACGCGCGTGCATGCCCGGGAAGGAGGTCGTCGATGACCTGATCCCGGGGCACGCCGTCGACGTCGGCGGGCAGCCAACTGTCGAGCAGCGTTCGGGTCAGCGACACCGGTTCGAATGGCCCGACGGAGCCGGCGAGATAGAACGAGATGAGCGTGATGACGAATGCTCCGATCGACGCGGTGACCTGCACCTGCGAACCGAGAATGGTCGAGACACTTCGCATTGCCTCCATGCTGAAGCCGAAAACGAGTGCCAGGAGGAGACAGGCGATCTGAGCGCTGAGCAGTTCTTCGAGGACGGAACTCTCGTCGTCGCTGGACTGCATGGCCGGAAGGGCCAGGGCCAAGGACACCAGGCCCGAGATCAGTGCGACCAGCGTGACGCTCGAGGTGGCATTGTTGATGCGCTGGAACGACGCTTGCGCCGCCTGTTCGGTGGTGGCGGAGGCCGCCTTGGGCGAGACGTGGTACACGATAAGCACCACCAATCCGGCGATGACGATCGACAGCATCCAGGCGACAGCACTGGTGGCGACCCCGGCCAGGGCGAACGACCCCACCAATGGTCCGAACGCCGCATCGGAGATGAGGCGGGTGCCGATCAGCGGCAGCACTCCGACGACGGCGATGACCAGCCCGCTCGCCAGCAGGGGCCCGGAGAATTCGGTGAGATCGAGTGCGTCGAGGTCGGGGTCCTTGCCGCGGATCACTCGCCATTCCGCGGTCATCAATCGGCCGGTGCCGCGCAGCCAGTGTGTGCGACCGCGCGGTCGGTCGGGCGTGTTCATGGTTGATCATCATGCCCACGAGGTGCCGTCGAGGTGCTGTGGACACACCGTCCTCGCCCGGCGGGACCGACCCGGAGGGCGCGCGGTGGGCCTGCCGCAGGGTTGAATCGGCGGGTTCTGCGGAGGTGTGGCCTACCGTGGAGTGATGACCACTTCGGAGAACTCCCCGTCAGAGATCTACGACGTCATCGTGATCGGCGCCGGGCCGGCGGGTGAGAACGCCGCCGACTACGCCATCCGCGGCAGTGATCGCACCGCCGTCATCATCGAGGAGCAGTTGGTCGGCGGTGAATGCTCGTACTGGGCGTGCATGCCGAGCAAGGCGCTGCTGGGTGCCGGGGCGGCGCTCGATCACGCAGTGGCGTTGCCGGGTTCGCGTGGACGGGTCAGTACGTCAGTGCCCGAAGCGTCGGCGCTGCTGGACTGGCGGACCCGGATCGCCGGACGTGACGACACCGGCCAGGCGCAATGGCTTGATTCGGCCGGGATCGAGCTCATCCGCGGACACGGGCGCATCGTCGGAGAACGGGTCGTCGACGTCGATGGCCGTACGATCCGGGCGCGTGAGGCGGTGGTTCTGGCGACCGGGAGTACCGCGCTGATCCCGCCCATCGCGGGGTTGGCCGACGCCTTGCCGTGGACGTCGCGGGACGCGACAAACCTGCTCGAGGTGGCCGGTCGGATCGCGATCCTCGGCGGTGGGGTGGTGGCCTGTGAGGCGGCCACCTGGTGCACCGATTTGGGCGCGGCCGTGACGATGGTGGTGCGCGGTGAGACCCTTCTGCCGTCCATGGAACCCTTTGCCGGACAACGGGTCACCGAAGGATTGCGCGAGCGCGGCGTCGACATCCGGTTCGGGTCCACCTTCACCGAGGTCTCGCGCCCGGACGTCGCCGACACCGGGTACGGGCGCATCCACGGCGGACCGGTCGCGGCAACGATCGCAGATCACGACGGACATGCGGAAAGGCTCGAGGTCGACGAGATCCTGGTTGCCGCGGGGCGAGGGCCGGCCATGGCGGGACTGGGACTGGATTCGATCGGTATCGATCCGTCGCGGCCGCTCGACGTCGACGATCACCTCAATGTCGCCGGGCATGACTGGCTGTACGCGGTCGGCGACGTGAACGGCCGGGCCCCGCTGACGCATATGGGGAAGTATCAGGCGCGGGTGGTCGGTGATGTCATCGCCGCGCGCGCATCAGGGGCGGCACTCGACGATCGCCACGCCGCGACGTCGGACCATGGGGCGGTCCCACAGGTCGTCTTCACGCGGCCGCAGGTGGCGTCGGTGGGGGTCACCGAGGCCGCGGCTCGGGCGGCCGGCCACGCGGTGACGGTGTCCGACCTCGACATTGCCGTCGCCGGGTCGGCCCTCGAGAGCGAGGACTACCGCGGGCACGCGACATTGGTGATCGACGGCGATCGTGACGTACTCATCGGGGCCACCTTTGTGGGGCCCGACATCGCCGAACTGCTGCACAGTGCGACGGTTGCGGTGGTGGGGGAGGTTCCGCTGTCGCGGTTGTGGCATGCGGTGCCCGCGTATCCGACGGTCAGTGAGGTGTGGCTGCGCCTCCTGGAGAAGCTGCGCTGAGTGAACCTTGGTGACCGGTCCTACGGTTGTCGCGATGAATCGATCGACGGAATCGAACAAATCGGACCTGGTCAAGACTGGGTAAAACCCAGATGTGAGTGGGACCACAACTCGGGAGCATTGTCTGCCAGACCACCACACAACCTGGAGGCAGCCCATGAGTTCCCCGTCAACCTGGTCCGGCCCGCAGCACCGCAGCAGCGTGCTCTGGATCGTCACCCTGGCCACCATCGCGATCGTCTTCGACGGTTACGACCTCGTCGTCTACGGCACCGCGCTGCCGATCCTGCTCGATGACCCCACCCAACTCGGGAACCTGAGCGCGGCCACTGCCGGTGCACTCGGCTCGTATGCGCTGGTCGGGGTGATGATCGGCGCATTCATCGCGGGTGCCTTCGGCGATCGGGTGGGGCGGCGCCGGATGATGCTGTTCAACATCATCTGGTTCTCGGTCGGCATGGGTGCCACTGCGTTGGCGCACAATCTCGTCACCTTCGGCGTTCTGCGGTGCCTCACCGGCATCGGCATCGGTGGCCTGGTCGCCACCGTCGGCGCCATGGTGGCCGAGTTCGCGCCGCCTGCCAAACGCAGTCTGTTCAACGCGATCGTCTACAGCGGCGTCCCGGCCGGCGGTGTCGTGGCCGCTGTGTTGGCACTGCTGTTCGCCGACCACATCGGATGGCGTGGACTGTTCTGGGTGGGCGCACTTCCGCTGATCACCCTCTTGCCGGTCGCCTGGTTCAAGATGCCCGAGTCGCCGCGTTGGCTGGTGGCCCGCGGCAGGATTGCCGAGGCGCAGGCCATCAGCGCACGTACCGGTATCCCGATGCCCGCCGAGGAATCACCGGCGGTGCCGAGCGTGGCCAGGGCTGTTGCCCCGTCGGAGAAGGTCGGGTTTGCCGCGCTGGCGACACGTCGGCTCGCCGTACCCACCCTGCTGCTGGGCCTGATGAGCTTCGCGGGACTCCTGCTCACCTACGGACTGAACACCTGGCTGCCGCAGATCATGAAATCGGCCGGGTTCAACGCGAAGGGGTCCCTGTCGTTCCTGCTGGTGCTCAACGGTGGTGCGATCGTCGGCGGCCTGATCGCCGCCCGTCTGGCGGATCGTCGTGGGCCGCAACGGATCGTGGCCACATCCTTCTGCCTCGCCACCGTGGCGCTGGTATGCCTGACGGTGGGATTCCCGCTGCCGGTTCTACTCGCGGCGGTCGCCGTGGCGGGCGTCGGCACCATCGGAACCCAGGTGCTCATCTACGGCTACGTCTCCAATTTCTATCCGACCAGCGCACGGGCCGCGGGCGTGGCCTGGTGCGCCGGTTTCGGCCGCTTGGGCGGAATTGTGGGACCACTGATCGGCGGTGTGCTGATCGGCGCCGGGATTTCCTCCAGCGTCGCCTTCTACATCTTCGCCGGCATCGCCTTGGCGGGGTCGGTGGCAACCATGATGGTGCCCTCACGTGGAGCCCCGGAAAGCCCTGTGGCGAAGCGTGATTCGCTGCCGCTCGCCACGGCGGAGTGACGGATCGTGTTCTGACCTGAGTGTTGCTGCTCGACCCCGATGTTCGCGTCGGGGTCGAGTTGTGTGTGGCGTCCCACGTCGAAAGAGCTTGTGGGGCGACCGTTCCGCTGGTCCAGCGCCCTGATTTGTTGGTCGAGCCATCATTCCGCTGGTCGAGCACCCCATGTTGTTTGTCTCAGTGCAAGGTTTGTGGTGTCACTTCGGTGGTGGTTGGGAGTGGTTCTGCCCACAGCGACAACGCCGCCGCGCCCGATCGGGACGCGGCGACATTGTTTGTGCTGCGGGAAGGGCGCTCCTGCAGCCACACTCATTGTGTCCGTTTGCGGTCATCCACCGAGAACGGGGCGGCCCATCGGCAGTGCACGGCCACCTGTGGACGTCGACATCGCATCGAAGAACAGGTATGCCCCGACGGCTGCGAAGGCAAAGACCACCCAGCCCGCGGCGGTCTGGACGGCGGAGCTGCCCTGCGCGGTTGCGATCAGAACAAGCACGAGCGCGAGGTCGATCAGTGCGAACAGCAGCGTGAATGCAGCGGGAAGTCGGAGGGTGGCCAGGGTCAACAGCACAATCACCACCAACCACGACGTGAGGAACACCTCCTGCGTCGCGACGGCGTTGTCGGCCCCGACGCCGTACCAATTGTGCGTCAGTCCGAGAACCAGGGCGGCATAGCTGAACCAGAACCCGGAGAAGATGCCGAAGATCGCGGCAACCGCATTCTGGCCGAGAGACGATGCCCATACCGCGGCGACGAGCTGACCAACACCGGTGGCCGCCAGAATGATGGGAATCGAGGCGCCCACCGCGGTGGCAGGGACGACACCGATGAGCACCATGCCCAACGCGACCGAACCCACGATGAACGTCGGTACTCCGACAGTGGCGGGGTTTCCGGTCGGGGCGGGTGCCGGTTCGGATGGAGGTGCGGAGACATCCGCGATCAGATCCGTTGGGGCCACGACAACGTCAGTCATGAGAAGTCCTTTGCGAGAGAAGGGCATGCGTGGTGATGCCCACCGGAAACGTAGGACCCGGGTGTCGTAGATCACAATGGTCTGCGTTATGAACCATCCGCGCACTGTCCGGTGGGGTAGTGGGTCAGCGCACCCGTTGTGCGGGAGTGCACCTGATCGCGCGTGGCCAAAGGGGTGGGCGGTGTCCGAATTGTGCGTGCTGGGCCGTTCGGGAGATTCGATCAGGGGAACCTGATAAGCCTAGGCTGATTAGCATGGCTAATGATGTCGTGATCGATCTGGCGTCTGATCTGCGCATCACCCTGGGAGCGTTGATCCGTCGACTCCGCCTGCATCGCAGCCCGGATGATCCCACCGTGCCCGAGACCGCGGTCCTGGCCCGGCTGGACCGCTACGGTTCGACGACGTCGGCGGAACTGGCCCGCGGGGAGCAGATCAGCCCACAGTCGATGGGTGCCACCATCGCGACGCTGCTCGACCGCGGGCTGATCACGCGCGCACCAGACCCGAACGATGGGCGGCGGGCGGTTCTGTGCCTCAACGACGTCGGCCGTGCAGCGCTGTGCGACCGACGAGATCACCGCACCCGTGCACTGGCGGCCGCGATGGCCGAAGTCCTCACCGAGGACGAGGTGTCGGCGATCGGTGCCGCACTGCCACTGCTCGCACGCCTGGCCGACGCCCTGTGAGCGCGGTGTCGACCCCGGAAGGGGTGACCGCCGAAAACGATTCCGGGTACCGGTGGGTGGCGCTGTCCAACACCACGGCGGCGGTGTTCATGTCGGCGCTCGACGGGTCGATCGTGATCATCTCGTTGCCGGCGATCTTCCGTGGCATAGGCCTGGATCCGTTGGCCGCGCAGAACATCGGCTACCTGCTGTGGATGATCATGGGGTACCGACTGGTGCAGGCCGTCGCTGTGACCACCCTGGGCAGGCTTGGCGACATGTTCGGCCGGGTGCGGATCTACAACGCCGGCTTTGCAGTCTTCACGGTTGCCTCGATTCTGTTGTCCTTCGACCCTTTTCATGCTTCCGGGGCCGCCATCTGGTTGATCGTCTGGCGTCTTCTGCAGGCGCTCGGCGGGTCGATGCTCACCGGCAATTCCGCCGCGATCCTGACCGACGCGTTCCCGGCGGATCGACGCGGATTCGCACTGGGACTCAATCAGGTTGCGGCGCTTGCCGGTCAGCTGAGTGGATTGGTGCTCGGCGGACTGCTGGCCGCGTGGGATTGGCGAGCGGTGTTCTGGGTGAACGTGCCGATAGGTCTGTTCTTCACGGTGTGGGCATATCGGAAGCTGCGTGACAATGGCGAACGGCATCCCGGCAGGATCGATTGGTGGGGCAATGGCGCCTTCGCCATCGGGTTGTCGGCGATACTCATCGCCATCACCATCGGACTGCAGCCCTACAACGGGCAGACGATGGGATGGGGCAACCCGGTGGTGATTGCCCTCCTGGTGACCGGTGTGCTCCTCCTGATCGTATTCGTCGGCATCGAGCGTGGTGTGGCCGAGTCGATGATCGAGTTGTCGCTGTTCAGGATTCGTGCTTTCACCGCCGGCAATCTGGCCGCCCTGTGCGCGTCTCTGGCGCAGGGCGGGCTGCAGTTCGTGTTGATCATCTGGCTGCAGGGAATCTGGCTGCCGCTGCACGGCTACGACTACGCCGATACACCGCTGTGGGCCGGAATCTTCATGCTGCCGTTGACCTGTGGCTTCTTCGTCGCGGGACCGTTGACCGGGATGTTGTCTGACCGGTTCGGCGCACGGGGATTCGCCACGGTCGGCATGGTGTTCTTCGGGTCCAGCTTCATCGGTCTGCTGTTCTTGCCGATCGTGTTCCCGTACTGGGCTTTTGCCTTGCTCATCGCGCTGAACGGAATCGGCACGGGCATGTTCGCCGCTCCCAACACCTCGTCGATCATGGGCAGCGTACCGGCGCGCTATCGCGGGGTTGCGTCCGGTATGCGGGCCACCTTCCAGAACTCCGGCACCGCATTGTCGATCGGGGTGTTCTTCTCGTTGATGATCGTCGGGCTCTCGGCGAACCTGCCGACGACCATGTCGACCGGACTGCAGGATCAAGGGGTCCCGGCGACAGTGGCCGACAATGTCGCGAACCTGCCGCCGGTGGCGTCGCTGTTCTCGGCGTTGCTCGGTGTCAATCCGATCGATCACCTGCTTGCCGACACCGGTGTCCTCACCACGCTTCGTCCCGATCAGGTCCAGACACTGACGGGGCATGAGTTCTTTCCCGGCCTGCTGTCGGGGCCCTTCCACGACGGCCTCGTCATCGTCTTCGTCGTATCGATCCTGCTGTCGGTCTGCGCAGGGGTGGCGTCGGTGTTGCGGGGCGCGCCGCAGCGACCCGAGCCGGTTGAGCAGACCGCTACGGCGGCAGCTCGGTAGGCTGCGGGCTGTGAGCCACCGCATCTTCACCATGAGCTTTGCCTCGGTCTATCCGGCCTATCTCGCCAAGATGGAGAAGAAGGGTCGCACCAAGGCCGAACTCGACGAGGTGATCGAGTGGCTCACCGGCTTCGATGATGCGGCGCTCGCCGCCCACCTGGAGAGGGGCACCACCTTCGAGGACTTCTTCGCCGCCGCCGCGATCAATCCACACGTGTCGCTGATCACCGGATCGGTGTGCGGCGTGAAGGTGCAGGAGGTCGAGGACCCGCTGATGCGCAACATTCGTTACCTCGACAAGCTCGTCGACGAACTCGCCAAAGGACGTCCAATGGAGAAGGTGCTTCGGGGCTGAATCCGGGGCCCATGGTCACCAGCGGTAGTCGAGGAACTTCCCGTCGAAGGTCACCACGACACGATCCCCGTCGGGGTCCGCTCGCCGCGCGAAGTCGACCCTGAAGTTGATCGCGCTCATGATGCCGTCACCGAACTCCTCGTGGATCAGTTCCTTGAGGGCAGGACCGTAGACGGCCAGCGCCTCGTGGAAACGGTAGATCGTCGGATCGGCCGCGGCCGACTCATCGGCCACCCGCGTCGGTTGGCGCACAAGGCTCTCCAGGACGCGGTCATCGAGGCCGAGGGTCGCGCAGACGGCCACTGCCTTGTCGGCGGGAACCGGGTGCGATCCGAGTAGCGCCGACACAGTCCACACCAGCGGGGCGTCGATCCGCTCGGCGATGTCTGCCCAGGTGAGTCCCTGCCGGATACGTTCGGCAATGATCAGTTCGGCGGCGTCGGACTTCGGCATGATCGGGCTGGGCATGAGGCCTCCTCGGTGGACAGTCGGTTCTGTCAACCATGACCAGCACGACGATTGTTGTCCACATGAGGGAGGACGATCTGTTGTCCACTGAGGCATGTGCGTGCACTGTGCCCCCAGTCGGACTCGAACCGACACTGTGCGGATTTTAAGTAAGGCCAGTCCGCTCAATCCGCGCCTCGGCTACCAGCGCCGACGGTGAGCAGTTCTCGGAATCACCGCTGGTGAGGCGCTATTTTTCGCTACCTATGGCGCAGTAGCGGCCACTGGCCGATCACCGCTGAATCACCCCCGCGCGCCGGGGTGGTGCCGGGGTGGCAGCCCTTCGCCGCCGCTTCGCTGCCAGCTGTGGCAGCCCTGGCGCACCGCCCCGGCGTAGGCCTACCCTGGCAGCCGTCAGGGCAGTACGGGCCGCAGGTGGCGGCTCAGCCCTCGGGAGCGGGCCTCTCGTCGCAGTTCCGAAGCCGCCGCGCGGCAACGCAAAGTGAAGAAGGTCTCCACCGGGTTGGCGTTGTCGCCGATTCGCCGATCTACTCGCGGGCTGGCTCCGCGCGCAAAGTGAACATTGTTTCGGTCAGTGGCCGATATCTGCCGGGCAAGCGTCCGCGGATTGACCGCCTATCCTCGCCGCGCACCGCGCGGGCTCCACGACACAAGCGTCGTGGCCGACCGAAACGAGAACACAATGACCACCACAGCACCCATCACCCCCGCGCACTGGAACACCCGCCCCTCCTTCGCGCGGCCACCGCGCCCCGGCGAGCCGAGCGCCGACCCCCGCCTCGGGCTGTTCGCGTTCGGCGCGGACCCCAACGCCGTCGGTTACTCCACCGCTGGCGACGTGTTGGTCAACCAGACTGTCGACGGGGTCGACCTCAACACCATTTGGGGCCAGGCCGCGCAGGCAATGCAGTTGTGGAACAGCAAGCGCACCGCCTTGGCTGCGTTGATCAGCTACCCAACCGTAAACGTCGGCGACGCGATCCCGCAGACCATCGGCGGTGACCACTTTGAGGAAGCCTCGGAATTCGGCGAGCCGACCGGCCTGCGCGCCGAACCCGACGCGCTGATCCTCGGTTACGACTTCAAAGACAAAGACCTGGCTTCGCGTTTGACGTGGAGGTTCCTGAGAAGCGCTTCGGCAGAACAGGTTCGCAGTGTGATCGACCGCGCCATGGAGGCCGACAACCGCCTAGTTACGGGAACCCTTCTGCGGCAACTGTTTACGCCCACCGCACGCCAGAACGAGATGGGCCAAACCGTGTACGGACTCTACAACGGAACCGACGGCATGGTGCCGCCACCGTACGCGGGCCAGACGTTCACTGAACTGCAGAGCCATCTGTTGGTCAGCGGGAACACTGCCCTTGATCCAGGCGATCTCACCGACGCCATCAATCAGGTGCGCAGCAAAGGATTCGGCATCGACGCCACCGCGCGGCTGATCGTGTTGTGCCATCCCAACGAAGCCGAAATCATCTCTACGTTCCGTGCGGGCGTGGAGACCAACGGCGTTGCCAGCAAGTACGATTTCATCCCGAGCGCCTCGGCCCCAGCGTATTTGACTGAAGACAATGTCGTCGGGCAGGTCGCGCCCGGCGAGTTCGGCGGTTTGGAAGTGCTGGGATCGTTTGGGCCAGCTTGGATTATCCCGTCGTACTTCTTGCCTTCCGGATACATCGCCGTCGTGGCGACCGGCGGACCCAACAGCAACCGCAATCCCGTTGCGTTCCGTCAACACCCGAACGCGAGTTACCAAGGGCTGCGGATGATTCCGGGACGAGACCAGCGGTACCCGCTGCAGGACAGCTTCTTCCAGCGTTCCTTCGGTACCGGGGTGCGGTATCGAGGCGCGGCCTGCGTGGTGCAGATCAAGGCGAGCGGCCCGTACGAAGCCCCGACGTGGGCGTGGTCATGACGGCTCCCCGCGCGGACGTCCCGGACTTCGGCCCCGAGGCGTCGGAGATGTCGTGGGGTCCGGGTAACGTGCCCCCTCGTCTGGAAGACGCACCACCGAACCAGGGCGGGGTGTATCGCGGCAAAGCGCCTCGCCTCGACCCGGATACGGGTTCGGGCCTACGCGCCTTGGCCGGCGAACTCGACCAACGCCGCCGTGGAGGACGGGCGTCGTGAGTGCGGGCCGGGTGTATCGGCGTGACCGGCTGGGCCGGTTTTCGTCGGCGGGAACCAAGGTAGCCAGCGCTCTTGCCGAAGCCGAAGCCGCCTTGAACCGCGCCGAGCAAGGCGTGCGCGAGATCAGAGCGGCACGGCAGGCCGCCGCTCGCGACCGGCGAACGGTTCGCCGTAGCGCGGTAGCTGGGGCGACCGTCGGCGCGTTGGTCCCGGCCCCGGCCGGAGTGAAGGCCTCGGGCGTGGGATCGGCGGTGTTCGCCGCTGGCACCACCACGGCCGGATACAAGATCGGTAAGGCGGTCGGCCGGGCGACCGTGGCCTCTCGGAGCGCCGCAGCAGGCCGCAAGGTGCGCTGAGACGCGCCCACCCACACCAGGGCACCCCACAGTACGGCTACCCGGCCCACCGACCCGCCAGACCACTCAGACACCAACCACAACCGCGCGCCCACCAGTAGTGGCACACCGGCGCGCCACATAGACAGCGGGTCGACTTGTCCCCGCGAGTGGCAGTAGACGTGTCCTGCCGCGCCGAACGAAGGCACTGCCGCTGGCGTGGTGACCGCCTTCGTTCACACCGGCCCCGTCAGCAACCTCTCCCGGCTGTTGGCGGGGTCGGTCTATGTGGTCCGGGTAAGACTTAGATTAAGGGCAGGGTCTCGGTTCGGCCGCCAAGTATGTCCGCAACTTTCAAGCAGACGGGGCGGGTGTCGCAGTTAACCATCCAGTTGCCGCCCTCTACGAATCCGTACCCATCAAGCATCTGGCCGACGTCGCGATAAAGCTCGGCTTGGTGTTCCTTGTTGGCATCCGAGCTGAACACCATCATGATCAGCTCCTTCGTGCCGCCGGTGTCCAATTGAAGGGTGCAGTTACCGGCGCTCGCCGAGTTGATGCCGCCAGAGCTTCGCCTGTATCCAGTACAACCCAGACCGCCCGCGTCAAGGTCTGCATAGATGCCGTCTGCGGTCTCGTATGTCTGGAGCCCTGAGCGCGGAAACGCTGGCGTGGGTGAAGGTCGCTCGTGTCCCGATTGGCTACCGCTGCAGGCAGCGATCAGTCCGACGGCAATGAGCGCACACGCACCAGCAAATGCCCTCTTCATTTTTCGCACCCCTAATTATCCGCAATAGCCGTTATGTCGAGTATCCAACGCTACGCGAGGGTGTTCGGGTATCCCTCGACTGAACTACGCCACCGCGGCCTAAACGGACCGTAGTCCGGCGAAAATGAGAAGAACTCGCAGCCACTGACGGACTCCCGACTCGCGAACGTCCGTCAGCGTTGACGTGAGGCCATCGTACGGGCGAATCGGTTTTCACCTCAAAACCAGATGTTCGGGAAGCGATTGCTGCACAAAGGCTTCCATGCTGTTTGCTGTTGCGCCGTAGCCGTGGCCAGTGGCATAGTGGGTGTTGCCAGCACCGGGTAGGTGTTGGTGGCAGAGCACTGAGATGCAAACCAGACTGACAAGAGACTACGTGGCTAATCGGGTTTCCCCCCGAGACAAACCTGTTCAGCGCTGCCCCGCTTGATCGCGGACGGCCATCCCGTACGGCCAACATAGGCGGGAACCAGAGGGAACCACATAACCCGAATGGAGACATTCGCGGTGGTCCTCGGTGCCTTGGTCTCGTCGTGAATGCTCCTGACAACCGGAGGTTCCGATGTCGCAAGCTTCTGCGCGGCCACAAGCCGCAAATCCTGCTGTTCCACAGCATCTTCCACCTCGTCGTCGGCCGATCGATCGTGACGAGCTTTCTAATCTACCTACCCGGCAAGGCCGTCCGGGAGCCAAGGCGTTCTTTGCCGAGATCGGTGTTCACGGCATCACCGACACCCGCATTCGCACGGCCACTGAGGGCGGTACTCTACGGCGCTTTAGGATCGCTGGTCACAACTGGTACTCCGATCGTGACCTGTGGGATTGGCTGATGACCTTGGCCAGCGGTGGTCAGGGCGGTGCGGCGTGAGCGCCCCGTGGCAGGCGAACTTCGCCCAGTTTCCGGCGCTGGTCGCTCTGCGGAACAACCACCACGAAGCGCTGTTCGAGGGCATCCGAAGTAACCCGTTGGTCGCGCAGATTCGTAAGGCGCAGTTCACTGATCACGTACGTCGTCCGGGCGAGTACCGGCGGCGTTCTCAGAACGCCCGTCTGCTTCCCGAAGTAGCCGAGGCGCTGGATCGGGTTCGGGAGATGCCGGTGGAACCGTTCGGGGCGGTGGGCTCGTTCTGGCTGTCGAACTGCGGCCGACGTACCCAGAGAGACCGCGACCCGTCGCGTCCAGCGCAGAGCTACGACGACCAGCTGAAAGCAATCACGTTCGAGCAGTTTGTCAAGGAGATTGGCCCGCAAGCCGAGCTAGAACTCAAACGCCGCGAACGCGACTACAACCGGGCGGCCGAAGTGGCCGAGGCTGGTGGCAGCCCTATCGCCACGGTGGTTGTCTGCAGTCCGCGCGACGGCATCGGCCGGGAGTACCTGGTGCCGCAAGAGTGGACCCGTGACCGCGTGGTGCGGTATGTGACTCGCTCCGAGCGCTTTTGTGGCTGCTTGTTCTGCGGCCACGACGGAGACATGGACACCTTCCTCCAGGTCGACTGCGGCGCGGTGCGGAGAGCGCTTCCCGTCTGCTCGACGTGCGAGTCGCGTTTGCAGGTTGCCTCGGAGCACGGGCTCGACTTCGAGCTGGCCTGGGATGACTGGCATCAAGCTGTCGGCTGGCCCGACGATAGGTATCTATGATGAGCCGGGTTGTGGCTGGGACCGCGATAGTGGCCGGGGCGCTGGGTGTTCGACCCGACTTGTTTCTGGGATGGGCGGTGCGGACCCGCCGCCGGTGGGGTGTGTCGGTTGTGGTGGACCAGTACGGCCGCGAGTGGCCGGTGGGCGATGACGGCGTGGAGTTGCTGGAGCCCAACACTTTCCGCCTGATAGTGGGCGTGGTCGACGGGGTGCGGTACCCGGCTGCGGTGTGTGGCGGGCTTGCGCAGTGTGTGTCCGTGGTGGCTGAGATGGGCGTGGAGCCCGCCGTGGCGGTGG
Organism: Gordonia sp. NPDC003950; assembly: GCF_053605205.1. NCBI lineage: Bacteria > Bacillati > Actinomycetota > Actinomycetes > Mycobacteriales > Gordoniaceae > Gordonia > Gordonia sp. NPDC003950. The sequence goes on from NZ_JBSGIT010000015.1 coordinate 137,615, forward strand.
GCGGCGTACCCGTTGGGGTGTGGCCCATCTCGGTCGATGCAGCGGCTTTGCGGCCTGTCGACGGCACGGAACCACGAACTGGTGACATCGATGTCGGGAATGCGGCGGAGCCGCCACTCAATCCCATTGAGCGGCGGCCCCAGTTCCATGCGGAGAGTAGCGGAGAGCTCTTCTCGTTGTCGGCGGACGCCGACGATGCAGCATACCCGTTGCCGGGCCGTACAACCCGCTGAGAGGCGCGAGAACGCCCGCCGCTGGAATCTGGTGAACCACGGCGGGCGTCTCGACCCCCTACAAGCACCATTTACGAAAGGCTCACGCCAAAGATGCAACACCATACTAACCCGGACGGGCCGTCCTCGCCAGCGCGTAAACCGCAGGAGCGCAACGCTATTAGAGATGTCGCGTTGGCGTGGCGCGATCTTGGTGCCTCTCCTATTCCGGTCCGGTTGCGTGGGCAGAAAGAGCCCGACGTCACCACGTGGAGTGAATACCAGGTCGAGCAGCCGTCCAGTCAGCAGATCGAGGAGTGGTTCGGCCCCAAGCGAGGGATCGGGATCGTCACGGGTATCGGCGGCATAGAACTGCTGGAGTTCGAGAACGAAGTCGCATGGACCCAATGGTGTCGTGCGATGGCCGATGCCGGGCACGCCGAGGACCTTCGCAAAATCTGCGACGGCTACCTCGCCCAGAGCGGCGGCGGTGGCTATCACTTGATCTACCGCACCGACGAACCATCCGGCAACGTCAAGCTCGCGAGAACTGCATCGGGTCAATCGTGTGCGCGGTATGTCGAGTGGAGTGGCGAGCACGACTTCACGGTCAAGACGTCTGATGTGCTCATTGAGACGCGCGGCGTCGGTGGGTATGTGGTGGTCGCTGGAGGTGATGCGGACGTGCACCCCACTGGACAGCCGTACCGGCGCATCCGTCTGCCCGAACACTACGTTCATCCGTTTCCGAAGCTACGCATCGTGGACCTTGACGATCACCAGGGCAGTGGACGGATAGTCAGCGCTGATACTGCTGATGATCGGGCTGCGCTGTCGCCGGCTCCGGATCATCTGCATCACGTGGACGCTGAGCTCCGCGACGTCATGTTCTCGTTGGCCCGGCAACAGAACCAGCGTGAACCCAGGGCGCAGAAGGGTGAGCGCCGCTCGCCGTTGAGTCGGCCTAACGGGCAGGGGATGCCGGGCGCTCGTCCTGGGGACGCGTGGATGGCAGTGACGACGTGGGACGAGATTTTGGAGCCGCACGGCTGGCGACGCGACCACAGCACGGCCGAGAGCGACCGCTGGACGAGGCCAGGAAAGGCGTCGGGAACCAGCGCCACCACCAACTTCGCCGGGACCGGATTGTTATACGTGTTCTCTTCGTCGACGGTGTTTGAGACTGGCGACGAGCAGGCCTACAGCAAGTTCGGTGCGTACGCGCAGCTGAACTTCGACGGCGACATGGAAGCCGCCGCCCGCGATCTGGTGGAGAAGGGCTTCGCCGATCCGCTTCGCGCGGAGGCCGACACCTGGGAGCAACGGGTCGTGCAGTTGGCGGTCGAGGCTGAGATGCGGATGGAGGCTCAGGAGCTCGCCCGTCGCAACCGGGCGGCGCGAGACTGGCGACTGCCGACGACTCGTAGTGGTCTCACGGCGATCACCGATCCGGCGGTGGAGCCCCCGCATCTGGTCGAGGGGTTGGTGATTGGTGAGGGCGTGACGTTGCTGTCGGCCCAAAACAAGGCCGGTAAGTCCACCGTCGGAGTGAACGTCGTCAAGGCCGTGCTCTACGAACAGCCGCTATTCGGCAAGCTGGCGACACATCTGCCGTCTGAGTCGGCGGTGGGTATCTGGAACGCCGAGGTCGGTACGGCAACGTATGAGAAGTGGTGCCTCGAAGCCGGTTTGTTTGCCGACGAAGCCAACGCGGCGCGGGTGCACTTTTATCACTGCGTAGGCGATGGCGTGGACATTCAGTCGCCGCAATGGCGCGAATGGGCCGTCGGCTGGCTGCGCGAGAACAACATCAAGCTGTGGTTGCTTGATCCGCTCTCCAAGATCATGCAGGGCAATGAGGACAAAGCTGACGACGTCAATGCTTTTTGGAGGGCGTTGCGCGAGATCATGAAAGAAGCGGCGTGTCCGGCTGCGTTCGTCATCCATCACGCCGGGCACGTCGTAGAGGGGATGCGGGCCCGTGCTCGCGGCTCGTCGGCCATTGAGGGCGACCCCGAGGTGATTCTGTCGTACGAGCACAACGGCAAACCGGGTGACTTTCCGCCGGACGACCGGCGTTACCTGTCGGGTGTTGGCCGCATTGACGTAGTGGACAAACTGAACCTCGACTACGACCACCCAACGCGCGCACTGCGCGTCAGCGGAGACTCGGCAGGCAAAGTCGGTGACCAGCAAGTCAGACTCGACCGCGAGGTGGCGCGGACCGCGTATCGGCTTCTTGGCGATCTGGCGCGCGAGGGTAAGGACGAGTTTCTGTCGCAGGTCGCGTTGAAGAAGGCCGTGCCAGGCAACGACAGAGCGATCGAGGCTGCGATCACACGGTGCCATGCCCGCGTGGCGTGTCCCCCGTGAACCGGTCCGGGCTGTTCTAGAGTCCTGATTGCCCTGATGAGGGCGGAGAAGGGACGATAGGGATCATGGCAGGACGG
>NZ_JBSGIT010000016.1:0-136382 GCF_053605205.1 Gordonia sp. NPDC003950
CACACCCCCGAACTGAGCTCTACCATCATCAACGTCAGATGGTCTGTGTAAGTCCAGTGCTCATCAGTGAGAGGAAGATCTATGAGCATGGCGTTCCCTGTCTGTCAGGGTGAGTTGAGACCAACGCTTCGTAGCAACCCTCGTTTTGGCAGGGCGAGATCAGGATGAGTATCGATGTCTGTGTCAACCATTACGGCCACCTCCGATAATGGGGTGATGAGCGGTAGCAATGACCAACCGTCGCGTGCAAACGGGTCGCGGCGCCGTAACTTCACCGCCGAGGACAAGCTGCGCTACCTCGCAGCGTATGAGAAGGCGTGCGAGACCGGCGAGGGCGGCGCGTATTTGCGGCGTGAAGGCTTGTACTCCTCGTCTATCAGTGAGTGGCGCCGACTGCGTGATGCCGGCGTCCTCGATGCCGATGACGCGGCCCGGTCACGGACGCCACGCTCAGGGTTGACCGCCGAGCAGGCCGAGATCGCCAAGTTGAAAAAAGAACTCGCCCAGGCCAACTCAAAATTGGAGACCACCCAGACCGCACTGGACATCATGGGAAAAGCGCACGCGCTCTTGGAGCAGATCTCCAAGAGCGCGGATTCCGATCCCAACCACGGCAAGCGTTGATGTACGCGTTCGAGGAGCTGACCGCGGCCGGCACCACGCAGCGGTGCGCGGCCCGGTTGACGGGCATGTCGCGGGCCACCATGGCGCGGCGCCGCACCACCGAGTCTGCTGCCGATGAGTCCGTGGCCGGTCGTGGCCGAGTGGAGCCGGTGAACAAGCTCGGTACTGCTGAACGCGCAGAAGTGTTGGCGGTGCTCAACAGTGACCGGTTCATTGATGCCACCCCCACCCAGGTGTATGCGACGCTCCTGGCCGAGGGCCGCTATCTGTGTTCGATCTCCACGATGTATCGCATCCTGGGCGAGAACACGCAGGTCAAAGAACGGCGCCGGCTGGCCACGCATCGTTCACCGGCGATCCCGGAGCTGGTGGCCGCCGCACCGCGGCAGGTGTACACCTGGGACATCACTAAACTCGCCGGCCCGCAGCGGGGCGTCTATTACGACGCGTACGTGATGATCGACATCTACTCCCGCTACATCGTCGGGGTACACGTTCACACCCGCGAGTCCGGGCCGCTGGCGGTGGAGATGATGCGTGAGTGTTCGGGGTGTACGGCATCCCGCACGTGGTGCACGCCGATCGCGGTACGTCGATGACCTCGAAGACAGTGACCGAGTTGCTCGCGGATTTGAACGTCACCAAATCTCACTCCCGCCCGCACGTATCGAATGACAATCCGTACAGCGAATCCTGGTTCAAAACAATGAAATACGCGCCGGCGTTCCCGGCCAGGTTCGGGTCGATCCAACACGCACGAGAGTTTCTAGCGGCGTTTGAGGATTGGTACAACCACGACCACCACCACAGCGGTATCGGTCTGCACACACCCGCCGATGTGCACTACGGCCACGCGCCCACTGTCGCCGCGCAACGCTCACGCACTCTGGCCGCTGCCCGCCGGATTCACCCCGAACGATTCGGCCGCACCGACCCCGCACCCAAGATCCTCGACATGCCCGGCGCGGCGTGGATCAACAAACCCGAACACGACGACCACCAGCCACCCAAACCGGCAGCAGCCTAACCCACGCTGGACTCAAACCCCTTGACAAGTTCCGCACTGATTCTCACCTGCGGCACGATCTCCGCCGACGAGGTGGATACCTCCGGACTCCCGGTGATCGACCTCGCCGACACCGCACCGGATTCCGAGTTCTCCGACGCGCCGGTCACCGACGCCGACCGTCGACACCCGCTGCGGCCGGACAACACGGCCTATGTCATCTACACGTCGGGGTTCACCGGAACCCCGAAGGGGGTCGCCGTCGCGCACCGGGCCATCGCCGCCCAATTGCAGTGGAAATCGGAGACATTCCCGGTCGGTCCCGACGACACGCTGCCCCTCAAGACGCCGGTCACCTTCGACCTGTCGGTATGGGAGTTGTTCTGGCCGTTGATCAACGGCGCACGATTGGCGATCGCCACGCCGGACGGTCATCGGGATCCCCGCTATCTGGCCGGATTCTTCGCCCGCGCCGGGGTCACGTCGGCGCACTTCGTTCCGTCCCTGCTCGACGCCCATCTCGACGCGATCGCTGACGGCGCGGCACCCGCGCACCCGCTCACCGACATCCTGTGCATCGGTGAGGCACTGAACCCCACCACCGCACTCCGTGCCGCCGATGTTCTGCGTGGGCGGGTGATCAATCTCTACGGTCCGACGGAGGCGGCCGTCGGGATCACCTACACGCCGACGGTCTCGGAGACGGTGGCATCGGGGAGAGCAGTGTCTGCCGTGCCGATTGGCGTCCCCGTCGACGACGCCGCCGTGTCGATCCGCGACCGCCGATTGCACCGCGTACCACCTGGAGTCGTCGGTGAGATGTATCTGCACGGACCGCAACTGGCCCGCGCATACGAGGGACGGTCCGATCTCAGCGCCGAGCGGTTCGTGGCCGATCCCGACGCCGTCGGCCGACGCATGTACCGCACCGGCGACCTCGCCCGCATCGACGGAAGCGGGCACCTCGACTATCGGGAACGCAACGACTTCCAGGTCAAGATCCGCGGCCAGCGGATCGAACTCGGTGAGATCGAGGCGGCACTGTCCGTCGATCCCCGGCTGGCCGCTGCCGCCGTCACCGTCCACCACGACACCCTCGTCGCGTACCTGGTTCCCGCCGGCCCCGAGACCACCACCGACCCCGACACCGACACCGGTGAACACCGTGCACCACAGCTTGATTCGGACGCTGTCCTCGCCGATCTGCGGCAGCGCCTGCCCGCCTACATGGTGCCGTCGGCGGCCATGGTGCTCCCGGCGCTGCCACTCAGCGCCCACGGCAAGATCGATCGCGCGGCACTGCCCGCTCCCGAACACGTCGAACGCACTCATGTCGCACCGCGCACCGCCACCGAGCACGCACTCGTCGACGTCCTCACCGCGCTCGTCGATCCCGAGCCCGACCGCCCGATCGGCTGCGAGGACGACTTCTTCGACCTGGGCGGCAACTCACTGCTGGCCGCGCGGCTCGTCGGCCGCATCTCCGTCGTCCTCGGCGTCGCGGTGCCCGTTCGCGAGGTGTTCGAGGCATCGTCGGTCGGTGACCTCGCCGCCCGCATCGACACCTGCGCGGGCGACAACCGCCCGGCCATCGTGCCCACCGATCGGAGCACTCCGATCCCACTGTCCCGAGCGCAGCGACGTATGTGGCTGCTCGATCAACTCGATCCGGGTAGTGGTGTCTACAATTTGCCGCTGGCCCTGCGTGTTCGCGGCCTGAGCGCCCAGCGACTGCACCTCGCGCTTCGGGCCGTCCTCACCCGGCACGAGGTGCTCCGCACCACCTATCCCGCCGACAACGGTGTACCCCGTCAGCGGATCCACACCGTTGATGAGGCACTTTCCTTGCTCGACCTCGACGTCAGCGGTTTCGACACCAGTGCCTTCCTCACCGAGGACGCCGCAACCGACCACCTGACCGCCACCGCGGCGCGTGGATTCGATCTGGCCGACCGACTCCCCCTGCGTGTCACCGTCTCCCGGACCGGACCCGACGAGCATCTTCTGCTGCTGGTGATCCATCACATCGCCGCCGACGGCTGGTCGCTGCGTCTACTGCTCGCCGAACTCCTCACCGCCGAACTCCTCACCGACACACCCCCGGAAGCCGTATCCGACACGGTCACGGTGCAGTATGCCGACTACGCGCGGTGGCAGGCCGAGATGCTTGGCGATGACGGCCACCCGCGCCACCCCGCGGTGGTCCGCCAGGACGACTTCTGGGCCACCGAGCTGGCCGGGCTCCCGGCACCACTCGACCTCTCGCCCGACCGGAGACGACCTGTCGACCCCACCCACCTCGGTGGCACCGTTGACGTCGAGATACCATCGGAACTCGCCGACGCGATCGTGTCCTTCGCTCGTGGACAACGCATCTCGCTGTTCCATCTGGTCCACGCCGCTCTCGCGGTGGTCCTCGCACGTCTGTCCGGTTCCGCCGACATCGTGATCGGTACCCCGGTGGCCGGACGCCCGAGCGCCGTCCTCGACGACGTCGTCGGGATGTTCGTCGAAACCCTCGTCCTGCGGACCCGGATCGACGAGTCCTTGGCGATCACCGAGTTCCTCGGCTCGGTACGTGACGGAGACCTCGCCGCGCAGGCCAACTCGGAGATCCCGTTCGACGAACTCGTCGATCGATACGAACCCGACCGTGCCGGAGCGCGCCATCCGATCTTCCAGGTGATGCTCGCGTTCGGCGATCCCGCCCCCGCCCCGTTCCGCACCGACACCCTCGCCGTCGACATCGTCGAGGTGGAACTGCCGCTGTCGCGCTTCGATCTGCACCTGACGGTGGACGTCCCGGACGATCCGTCAACCCCGAACACCCCCATCCGCACGCGATGGACCTACTCGCGAGACCTCTTCGATCACTCGACCGTCGCCACGGTGGCCGCGGGACTGCTCCGGGTGCTGCGAGGGCTCGTCGACCGCCCCGATCGGCGGGTCGGGGACATCGACGCCCTCGATCCCGCCACCCTCACCACCCTCGAACGCTGGTCGGGCACCGTCGCACTTCCGGCAGGCACCCGGCAGCCGGCCACGCTGCCGGATCTACTCGCCCGGCGTCCGGTCCGAGCCGCCTCCTTCACCCATGCCACCGTCACCGACGCGACCGAAACCATCGACGCCGCGGAGTTCGACCGCCGCGTCGCGCGCGCCGCCCGAGCTCTCATCGCCGCCGGTGCCGGTCCCGAAACCACGGTGGCCGTGCTGATTCCGCGGTCGATCGGCATGTTGGTGGCCATCCACGCGATCGTCACCGCCGGCGCCGCGTACGTACCGGTCGATCCCGGCGTGCCCCTCGCCCGGATCGAAACGATGCTCACCATCACCGATTTGGTCGTCATCTGTGCGGGCGCCTCGAACCAGGCGTCGATCCCGACAGGATTCGGCGACCGCCTCGTCGATCTCGACGCGGCCGGCCGGGCACATCCCTCGCATCCGGTCACCGACTCCGATCGCCACTCGCCGTTACGTCCGGACCATCCCGCCTACATCCTGTTCACCTCCGGCTCCACCGGGGTACCCAAAGCGGTCAGTGTGCCGCACGGCGCCATCGTGAACCGGTTGCGGTGGATGCAGGACCGGTACCCGATGGACCGTGACGACGTCGTCGCCCAGAAGACCCCGATCACCTTCGACGTGTCGATCTGGGAGTTGTTCTGGCCGTTGGCATGCGGGGCGCACCTGGTGCTGGCCGCACCGGACGCCCACCGCGACCCACTCGAGTTGTCCGCGCTGATCGCCGAACACCGCATCTCGGTGATCCATTTCGTCCCGGCGATGCTCGATGTGTTCCTGGCCGCGCGCATCGATGACGCCGACCTGCGTTCGCTGCGGCGGGTGTTCACCAGTGGTGAGGCACTCGGATCACGCTCGGCAACAGCGATCCTGGAGCGCACAGACGCCGGCCTGCACAATCTCTACGGCCCCACCGAGGCGGCCGTCGACGTGACCGCCGCCGACATCACCACCGAGATACTGAAGGTCGGGCCGGTACCGATCGGACGCCCCACCGACGGCAACACCACCCATGTGCTCGACGCCCGGCTGCGCCCGGTCCCGCCCGGTGTCGCCCGGTGTCGCCGGCGAGCTGTATCTCGGCGGCGTGCAACTCGCCCGCGGGTATCACGGACGTGCCGACCTGACGGCGACCCGCTTCGTCGCGGCTCCCTGGGGAACGGGTGAACGCCTCTATCGCACCGGCGATCTGGTGCGGTGGCGGCGGGTCGCCGACCCCGACTCGCCGACGCTGGAGTACCTCGGCCGCACCGACTTCCAGGTCAAGATCCGTGGTCAACGCGTCGAACTCGGCGAGATCGAGACCGCCTTACTCACCCATCCCGGCATCGCCGCCGCCGTCGTGGTCCTGCACGACGACGATCGGTCGGGCCCGCAACTCGTCGCCCACATCGTCCTCACGTCGCCGCGTCCCGATCCGGGAGGCGCGTCCGCCGACGTGCGCGCATACCTGCGCGAACGACTCCCCGACCACATGGTGCCCGGCCACGTGCAGATCACCGACCGGCTCCCGGTCACTGCCAGCGGCAAGATCGATCGCCGGGCGCTGCCCATCCCCGCCGTTCCGGCGCTCGGCAACGGAGTCGAGGCCCGAACCCGCACGGAGGACACGGTTCTACGGATCATCCGCGGTCTCCTCGGCGGGGAGGTCGGGGTCGACGACGACTTCTTCACCGTCGGCGGCAACTCGCTGATGGCCACCCAGGTGGTTGCCGGAGTCGCCGACCACCTCGGTGTGCGCGTGTCTGTGCGGTCGGTGTTCGACGCACGGTCGGCAGCGGGTATCGCGGCCGTCGCCGATCGGGCGGAGCGTATCGCCCCGCGCCGCACTGTGGTGCGTCCGGACCACATTCCGTTGAGCCCGAATCAGCTTCAGATGTGGCTGCACAACCGGATCGATCCCGGCTCGAGCGCCTTCGTGATCGTGGCCCCGATCCGGGTACCCGGCACCCTGGATGCCGACGTCATGGCCGCGGCCATGACCGATGTCGTAGCACGCCACGAGGTGCTACACACGATCTACCCGGAAACCCCGGCGGGACCGTATCAGCAGGTCCTCCCCGTCGACGACGATCGCCTGCAGCGGATCGTCACCTTCCTCGACGATGCGGTGGCGGAGGGTGTTTCGCCGGTGCAGGCCACCGTGGACGCGGCACTCGAGTCGGAGCTGGACCTCACCCACGACCTACCGATCCGGGTGTTCTGCCGCTCCGCCGGCGACGAGACGGTCCTGGTACTAGCCATCCATCACGTCGCCGCGGACGGGTGGTCGCTGCGGGTCCTCGCCCGCGATCTCGACCGCGCGTATGCCGCACGCGCTGCCGGCAACTTACCGGACTGGGCGCCGCTGCCCCTCCAGTACATCGATCACGTCCTCGAGAGCGAGCGGCGCCGCGGCAGCGCTGATGATGTGGATTCCGCCCTGGCACAGCATCTGTCGTACTGGCGGCGGGTGCTACACGATGCGCCGGCCCAGTCCGGCCCGCGGTTCGATGGCGATGAGCACACCCCCGGCGAGGTCCACCACCACCGTCTCGATTCCGCGCTCACCGCGGCGATCCACACGCTGGCCACCGAACACCGGAGCACCACCTTCGGCGTCCTGCACGCAGCACTGGCGTACACGCTGAGCCGGTATGCCGGCGGCTCCGACGTCAACGGCTCCGACGTCATTGTCGGCACACCGCTGGCCGGTCGCACCGATCCCGCCGTCGCCGACCTCGTCGGCATGTTCGTGACGGTGGTCCCGCTGCGGAGCCGTGTCGATCCACGGCGCGAGTTCGGTGCACTCGTCGACGCCTCTCGCGACGTGATCGTCGGCGCGCTCGACCACGACGAACTCGACGTCGAGGAGATTGTCGAGCGACTCGGGATTCCGCGTGGCGGAACCCGGCATCCGCTGATCTCGGTGACGCTGACCGTCGACGGTGACCAGCATCCCGCGATGCGTACCGGACCGGCCGATCCGTCTCGGACCACCGAACGCCCGGACATCCCGGTCGCCCGGTTCGACCTCGAATTCACCGCCACCACCACGCCCGACGGTGGTCTCGACATCGCCCTCGTGCATCGCGGTGCGGCCTACCGTCCGGAAACCGCCGCCCGTCTGCTCGATCACCTGGGTCGGGTCCTGCGCGTCGCGGTCGCCGATCCCGCCACGGCATTGCGCCGCCTGGACACCCTCTCGTCGGCCGACCACGACGTCCTCGGCCGCCTGGAGCGCTCCGCATCGGCAACACCTGCTCCGGCGATGCTGGCCGACATCCTGACCACTCCCGGGCACCGACTGGTGGCCACCACCCCCACCGGGGGGCGCAGCGACTTCACGGCGGACGAACTGGACGCACACGCCAACCGTCTGGCACGCCTGCTCATCGCACGCGGAGCAGGACCGGAAACCGTTGTCGCGCTCTGCCTGTCGCGATCGTTGTCGTCGGTGACGGCGATCCGTGCCGTCGCGGTCACCGGGGCCGCGTTCGTGCCGGTCGACCCGTCGTATCCGGCCGACCGCATCGCCTACATGCTGGCCGATTCCGGCGCTCCCATCATCGTGACCACGACTGCCGAGCGCACCCGCATGGGCACCGCGGGAATGGCCGTGACCGTGATCGTTCTCGACGATCCGTCCGTCGCCAGTGACCTGGCCGCCCTGCCGTCGGGGCGTGTCCGTGACGACGAACTGCTCGGTACCCGCCACCTCGATCACCTGGCGTATCTGATCTACACCTCGGGATCGACGGGCCGCCCCAAGGCCGTGTCCGTCACGCATCGGGGTCTGGCCTCCTTCGTCGCCGAACAACGCCGGCACGGCGTCGAATCTGCCAGTCGCGTCCTGCATTTCGCGTCACCGAGTTTCGACGCCGCCATCCTCGAGCTCCTGCTGGCCGCGGCCGCCGGGGCCACCACCGTGATCGCCGCACCCGACATCTACGGGTCCGCCGATCTCGCCGAGGTGATGATCCGTGAGGAGATCACCCACGCCTTCCTCACGCCGGGCGTCCTCGAATCGATCTCGCCCGCGTCCTCCGAGGAGAACCCGTTCCCAGCGCTGCAGACCGTCATCGTCGGTGGCGACGCCTGCGCCCCCGAGACCGCCCGACGCACAATAGGCTGGGGCACAGCGTTGTTCAACGCCTACGGGCCCACCGAGACCACCATCATGGCGACCATGTCGGGTCCGGTCGGCATCACACAGACCGACCCGATGACCATCGGCGGCGCCATCACCGGCACCCGGGTACGTGTCCTCGACCCCGCGCTGTCGGTGTGCCCGCCCGGCGTCGACGGCGAGTTGTATGTTGCCGGGGCAGGTCTGGCGCGCCGATACCACGGTCGCTCCGCCCTCACCGCGGCCACCTTCGTGGCCGATCCCGACGGGCCGCCCGGCTCGCGGCGGTATCGCACCGGAGACCGGGTCCGCGTCCCGGCCGGCGACGAGCCCGCGCTGACCCATCACGGCCGGCTCGATCAGCAGCTCAAGATCCGTGGCATCCGGATCGAGACCGGTGAGATCGAGGCCGTGCTGCGGTCGTATGCGCAAGTGACCGGCGCGGTGGTCGTCGGTCAGCGCCGACCCGACGGTGACGTCGCGTTGGTCGCCCATGTGACCGTCACCGGCGACACACCTCTCGATCGCGACTCGCTGCACGCACATCTGCGGGCATCGCTACCCGCCCACGCGGTCCCCACGGCCATCGTCACCACCGATGCCCTGCCCCTCACACCGTCCGGCAAGGTCGACCGTGCGGCGCTGCCCGACGCCGAGTTCGCCTCCGCCGCCTACACCGCGCCGCAGACCCCGGAGCAGACCCTGATCGCGGCGGCCTTCTCCGAGGTGCTCGGCACTGAGCGTGTCGGCGCCCACGACGATTTCTTCGCGGCCGGTGGCAACTCGCTGTCGGCGGCCCGGGCGGTCGCCCGCATCCGGGAGGTCAGCGGACGCGACCTCGGTGTCGGCGACCTCTTCGACGCGCCGACACCGGCCACTCTCGCCGAACGCCTGGCGACCTCGGCCGATCGCAGCAGCCCGGCGCTCCGTGAACTCGCACGTCCCGAACGCATTCCGCTGTCGCCGGCACAGGAACGCATGTGGTTCCTCAATCGGTTCGATCCGGATGCGCTCACCGAGAACATCCCCCTCGTCGTCCGGATGCGCGGGACGCTCGATCCCGACGCACTGACCACCGCCCTCGCCGGGGTACTCGAGCGGCACGAGGCACTGCGGACCCATTACCCGGATTCCGACTCGGGACCGCATCAAGTGATCGTGCCGACCACCGACATGCCACTGTCCCTCGAACGTCGCACCGTGTCGGCCGAGGATCTGCCCGCCGCCATTGCGTCGATCACCCGTACCCGCTTCGACGTGACCGCCGCGCCACCGGCCCGGGCGGCATTGGTACGCATCACTTCCGACGACGCGCAGGTCGAGGAGCACCTCGTCGTGTTCACCGCCCACCACATCTGTCTCGACGGCACGTCGGTGATGATCCTCGCCGAGGAACTGTCCCGGCGTTACGCCGCGGCACGCGCGGGCCGGCCGGTCGACATCGAGCCGCTGCCCGTGCAATACGCCGACTTCGCGGTGTGGCAGCGTGCCCGGCTCGCCGACGCCACCGGCACCTCGGGCGCGATGATCGACGCCTGGCGCGACCGCCGCGCCGACGCCCCGGCCGTCATCGATCTGCCGCACGATCACCCGCGTCCACAGGCCCCCACCCATCGCGGTGCGCGGATCGACTTCACCATCGACGCCGAGTTGCACTCCCGGATGGCTGCTTTCGCCGAACAGCACGGAGCGACGGTCTTCATGGTTGCCCATACCGCACTTGCGGTCCTGCTCGGCCGAGTGGGCGACAACCGTGACGTGGTGATCGGTACCCCCGTCGCCGGACGTGGTGACCCTCGCCTCGACCGGGTGGTGGGCATGTTCGTCAACATGCTCGCCCTGCGCACCGTGATCGACGCGGGGACGACCGGCGAATCGGCACTGGCCGCCACCCGCAGCGCCGCGCTGCACGGCTTCGCACACTCGGAGGTTCCGTTCGACCGCATCGTCGAGGCGCTGGACCTGCCGCGCACCACCGCCCACCACCCGGTGTTCCAGGTGGCCTTCTCGTTCCAGAACATCGGACCGCTGCAGCTGTCGATGCCCGGACTGGCCGTCGAGGCGATCGACGACGACCAGCACATCGCGGAGTTCGATCTGCATCTGTCCCTTGCTGATTCGTGGGATGCGGACGGAAATCCCGCCGGGATCACCGGCCAGTTGGTGTACGCGACAGACGTGTTCGAGGCTGCCACCGCGGAAACGCTGGCGCAGCGATTCTGCCGGGTGATCACGGCACTGCTCGCCTCACCCGGGACACCGGCCGGTCATCTCGACGTCCTCACCCCGGCGGAACGGACCGCGCTCACCACCACCGCACCGACGCCGCCCACGCTCTCGCCCAACCTCGCCGCCGGATTCCACGCGCAGGCGGCGCGGACCCCCGACGCCGACGCGGTGATCTGCGCGAATCGAACCCTCAGCTATGCGGAGATGGCGGGGCGGGTGCTGCGACTCGCGACAACACTGTCCCGCAGTGGAGTCGGTGTCGAGGACCGCGTGGCCGTCACCGCACCCCGCGGCCTGGCGCAGCTCACCGCGATGTATGCGGTGGCGACCGTCGGCGCGGCGTATGTGCCGGTCGACGTCACCGCATCAACCCGGGTCGGGGTCATCCTCGACACCGCGGCACCGACGCTGGTTCTTGGGGCCGGTAGCGCGGGGCTCGTCGGTGACCTGCCGTATCTCGACCTCGACGGCCTCGATCTCGATGACCCGGTCGGCGGTGCCGAAGGCCCCACCGACATCGAGTCCTTCACTGCCACCGGCCATCCCGATCATCTCGCCTATGTGCTGTTCACCTCCGGCTCCACCGGAACCCCGAAGGGTGTGGGCGTCTCCGTCGCCGCCGTCGGCGAGCAGCTTCGCTGGATGGCCCAGCATCATCCGATGGGACCGGGCGACACCGTCCTGGTGCGTACCGCGGCCGGTTTCGACCTGTCGGTCTGGGAGTACTGGTGGCCGTTGCAGACCGGGGCTCGCATCGTGCTGGGCGAGAACGGAATCGAACGCGATGGCCGTGCCCTCCTCGAGAGCCTGCATCGCCATGCGGTCACGACGTTGCCGACCGTCCCGTCGGCGTTGTCGATGCTGCTAGACGTGGGAGCGCTGCCCCCGTCCCTGCGCACGGTGCTGTGCATCGGCGAGGAGTTACCTGCCGACCTTGCCACGCGCGTACGCCACGTCCTCGGCGACACTGTCTCCTCGACCAACGGCCTGTTCAACCTCTACGGCCCGACCGAGGCCGCCGTCAGTGTCACCGGGTACCGCGTCACCACCGATGAACGGCGGCGGGTGGCCATCGGCACACCGCAGCCGTCGGTCACCATCCGCATCCTCGACGAGCGCCTGCAGCCGGTGCCACCCGGCTCGGCCGGCGAACTGTATCTCGGCGGCATCCAACTGGCCCGCGGCTATTACGGCGAACCTGCGCTCACCGCAACCGCATTCGTGCCAGACCCGTTCGGACCGGCCCACGGCCCGGGCGCCCGGATGTATCGGACCGGCGACCGGGTCCGACTGCGTGGCGACGGGAACCTGGAGTACCTCGGCCGCACCGACCGGCAGCTGAAGATCAACGGATTCCGCATCGAACCCGGTGAGGTCGAGGCCGCGTTGCGCAGCTGCACCGGCGTCGACGACGCGGTGGTGACCGCGATTCCCGGACCCGACGGCAACGCTCGTCTGGTCGGCTTCGTGACCGGAGAGTCGTTGTCACTCACCCTGGTCCGGCGGGACGCCTCGCGACTGCTTCCCGCCTACCTGCGTCCGGAACTCCACCCCATCGATGCCGTGCCCTACACCTCCAACGGCAAGGTGGATCGCGCCCGACTCCCCCACCCCGAACCGGCCGAACGGTCCTACGTCGCACCGCGGACCGCTCTCCAACACCGGGTGGCCGATGTCATCGCCGAGGTGACCGGAGCGGGCCGAGTGGGCCTGTCCGACAACTTCTTCGCCGTCGGCGGCACCTCCCTGTCGGCGACGCGGGTGGCGGTGGCACTGGAATCCGCACTGGGCGTGGCAGTTCCGGTGCGATTGTTGTTCGACAGGATCGATGTCGAGGACCTCGCCGAGGCCATTACGGCCGGCACACCGGAGGAGTCCGCGGAAGGGCCCGCGCTGGTCTGGACCGACGACCGGTCCCCGGTGCCGTTGGCGCCGGCGCAACGCCGGATCTGGGAGGCCGTACGGGCCGGCGCCGGCCACGACTGGAATGTGCCGATCGCCCTGCGCTTCACCGGCCCCCTCGACGTCGACGCCCTGCGCGGGGCGGTTCTCGACATCGTCGACCACCATGAGACCCTGCGAACCTGTCACCGCGACAACGGGAACGGCCCCGAACTACACATCCTCCCGACGTCGGCGGTCACCGGCATCGTCGACGACGGCGTGGTGCCGCGGGACATCACCGAGGCCGACCTGCCCGGCGTCACCGCCGAAATTGCTTGGGCCCCACTGGATGTGGTGTCTGCCGCGCCGATTCGGGTGCAACTGTTACGCCTCACCCCGCTACGCGCGTCAACTCACCCACTGGTCAAACGTGTTCGGTGATCGCATGCCGGCGCCGGGGACCGCGCCCGGGACGCCTCCGTCATACCACCGCGCGCCGTTGTCGGAATGGGATTCACGCGGCGCGACCACGCAATTCGGGATCGATGCCGATCTGCACGCGACCCTGGAGCGACGTGCCCGCTCGGCCCGCGTCGGGCTGTTCTCGGTCCTGCAGGCAGCATTCGCGGTGATCCTCGCCGAACGCACCGGCTCCGCCGACGTACACGTCGCCACCGCGAACGCCAATCGGCCACATCCGGTGCTGGACGGGGTGGTCGGCAACTTCGCCGAGGACCTCCCGATGCGCCTCGACGTCGACGACGCCATGCCGATGGTCGACTTGATGCGCGAGGTCGCGCGGCAACTCGCGGGCGGTCTGGCCCATCCCGACATCTCGGTGCCCGATCTGATTGACGAGTGGGGCCTGCGACGCGCCCCGGCCGGACCGTCCGGCGATCCGCTCTTCGCCGCGACCCTCATCCTGCAGCAGGCCGAGCTCGGGCAGACCGACACGGCCGCCATCGATCTCGGTGGCATCCTGGTCGCGCGGGAACCAGTGGACAACACGGTCGCCAAACACGATCTGGAGTTCACCCTGGTGGAACTCCGCGACGGTGACCGCCCGGCAGGCATCACCGGCACGTTGCTGTATCCGCTGGCCCGCCACGATGACGCCACCGCGGCGGCGGTCGTCGACGGACTGCTCACCATTCTGCGGGCAGTGGCCGCATCCGGCGTCGACGACCTGCGCGTCGACGACCTGCGGGAGTTGCTGCGATGAGCGTGTCGGTCGTCATCGCCTGTTATCAGGGGTTGCCGGACCTCGACGTCCAGTTGTGGGCCCTGGCGCGTCAGGATTACACCGGGGACTTCGAGGTGATCATCAGCGATAACGAGGGAAGTGCCGCGTTACGTCGGCACGTCGACACCCATCCCCTGCGGGAGCGGTTGTCGCTGCGGTGGGTCGACTCGTCCGATGTCGCCGGCACGTCGCACGCCCGCAATGTCGGTACGCACTGCGCCGCACACGACTTCATCGCCTACTGCGATCAGGATGACGCGGTGCACTCCTCGTGGTTGCGCGCCCTCTCCGATGTGGGCCGCAATGCCGATCTCGTCGGCGGGCCGCTGGAAGGCGACACCCTCAACGATCCCGTGGTAGCGGCCTGGCGCGCCCTGCCCGACCCGTCGGAGCCGGTCGTGCTCGGGCGTCATCTGCCGATGACCTTCGGCTGCAACCTGGGTGTGCGGCGCGCAGTGTTCGACGCGGTCGGCGGCTGGGACGAAACCTACCCGACGGCGGGCAGCGACATCGAGTTCTGTTGGCGTATCCAGGAAGCCGGATTCCGATTCGGCTTCGCCCCCGACGCGATGGTTGCATACCGGTACCGCACCGACATCGTCGACACCTGGCATCAGGTGATCGACTACGGTCGCGAGGAGGCCCGCGTGGCCAAGCAGTACGGCGCCCCCGGCCGGCAGTGGTGGTGGCTGCCGATCCACGCCGGAGTCGTCATCGCGTTGTGTCCGCTGTGGCCGTGGGCGTGGTCACGGCGCCGTCGAGGCGAATGGGCCTGGGTCACCGGCAATCTCGTCGGCCGTATCCGGGGCAGTATCCGCTCTCGGATCTTCTATCCCTGACGCCGGGAGCCACCGAAGCCGCGACACCGTGGTCCGGAGCGTCGCCCGCCCGCAATCGTTTCACCGCCCGATTTCGCGCGACGGCCCGCCTCGGGTCTCCCGGGCGAATACCCTGGGCGAATGGATCCTCTGGTGACGGCCGTCGTGATCGACGATCACCCGTTCTTCCGCGACGGCGTGGCCCGCGGGCTGACGCAGAGCGGACGCATCCGCGTGCTGGGGGAGGCGTCCGACGGTGAGACCGGGCTCGCCCTGATCAAACGGGAACTGCCCGACGTGGCGGTCGTCGACTACCAGATGCCCGGCATGACCGGCGCCGACGTCGCACACGCGGTCACCCGGGACGGACTGGCCACCAAGGTGTTGCTGCTCTCGGCGCTCACCGACGCACCCATCGTGTTCCGGGCGCTCGAGCAGGGCGCATCGGGCTATCTCGCCAAGGACGCCGACCGCGACGAGATCGTCGGCGCCGTCACGCGAGTGGCCAAGGGCGAGACGGTGGTTCCACCGGAATTGGCCGCCGGTCTGGTGGGCGAGATCCGGTCCCGGGCGACCTCGGACGCCCCGATCCTCAGCGAACGTGAACGCCAGGTGCTCGACGGCTTCGCGCGCGGCCTGTCCATTCCGCAACTCGCCGCCGAACTGTATATCGGCGCGTCGACGGTCAAGACCCACACCCAGCATCTGTACGAGAAGCTCGGCGTCTCCGACCGCGCGGCCGCGGTCGCCGAAGGCATGCGACGCGGGCTCCTCGAGTGACGTCGGCCGACGGACCGGCCCACGCGGCACCACTCCTGGGCCTCGCCGAGCTCGCCGACGAACGCCGCATCTCCCGCATCCTGGTGGACAACGCCCTGCACGGGGTCCGCATCCAGGTGGCGCTGCGTCTGCTGCTCGCGGTCTTCGTCCTGCTCACCGTCACCGTCGACGCCCCCGCGGAGCATGCGGTGGCCTGCATCGCCATCGCCGCCGCGTATGCGGTGTGGGCGGCGATGGGTGTTGTCCTCGCGCCGCGCGGCGGCATGGACGTCATCCGCTGGTCGTGGACGGCGTTGTTCGTCGACCTCGCGGTGCTGGTGGCGGTCACCCTGATCGCCGGTGAATCCGATGAGACAAGTTGGACCGCCGATATTCTCGTCGCCGGATTCTTCGTGGTGCCGATGATCGCGGCGGTCGGGTTGCGGCCGGTGGTCTGTGCGACGGTGATGATCCCGACCGTCGTGGTGTTCTTCGTCGCCAGCGCGCTCGCCAAGGACCCCAACGGCCGCCCGTGGTCGTACATCCTGCTGAGCACCGTGGCCCTGGCGACGCTTGCCGTCGGCGCCGTGGCCCTCTCGCGTCTGCAACGGTCCCGGGTGGTGACGATCGGTTCGCTCGCGGCGGCCCGCGCACGTCTTCTCGACGACGTGATCCAGATCGAGCAACGCGAACGCCGCGACCTGGCCGAACACCTGCACGACGGCGCGCTGCAGTATGTCCTCGGGGCACGCCAGGAGCTGGCCACACTCCGCGCCGGTGACACCGTCGACCCGCGGACGCTCGCCCGCATCGACGAGGCGCTACGCGAGTCGGGTCAACTCCTGCGGTCCACCCTCGGGGAGCTCCACCCGGCCGTCCTGGAGCAGTCCGGGCTCGCGGTCGCACTGACCGACCTGACCCGCTCGATCGAGCACCGTTCCGGCATGCACATCGCCGTCGACACCGCCGGCTGGCCCGCCGGCACCACCACTCCCGCCGACTCGGTGCTCTTCTCGACCGCCCGTGAACTGCTCACCAACGTCGTCAAACATGCGCGTGCGAGCACGGTGGAGGTGACAGCCGAACTCGACGGCGGCCAGGCACGACTCGTCGTCCTCGACGACGGTGTCGGCATCGACGAGGACGCGGCCGCCCGGCGGATCTCCGACGGCCACATCGGATTGGCCTCTCGTCGAGCACGTCTGGAGGGTCAGGGCGGCAGCCTGGAGATCATCCGCCGCCCCGGCGGTGGCACCGTGGCGATCGCCGTCCTCCCGGTGACCTCGGAGGGGTGAGCCGCCGGGGGACGAGTCGGTCCCCCGATCGGTGGAGGGCGGTTTCCACCATCGCATCCGCCGGTCGGCCGAACCCCGGGGCGCGTCATCCACGGCAAAGTAATCGGTGTCAGAAGGACACGGGCCACACCGCCAAGGCCCAACCGAAATCCGCACGGGACACCGTGATTCATGATCAGGAGACACTCATGACCAGCTCCGCCCGCGTCAGCACCCCCCGCTTCGCCGCCGCCGGAGTAGGCCTCGCCTGCCTCACCGCCGGCGCCCTCGCACTCACGGCACCCGCCGCGCACGCCGGCACCCTGCCAGTCACCCACCCCGGCGAGCCGACCATCGCGATGACGATCACCAACCACACTGACAAGGCCGAACACCTCCTCAACGACGGCACCGGCCCCAACGGCGTCTGGGTCAACGCGCCCCGCCAGACCCTCGCCCCGGGTGCCACCGAGATCGTCACCGCCGTCGCACCGCACGGCACCACCCTCGACATGCACGTCGCCTACCGCGTGGGGCTCGCCGGACCCACCGCGACCTACGAGGTCAGCAACAACCAGCACAACACGAACATCGCCAACACCGGGGTGACCGGTCCGTTCGCGAAGAACTACTGGATCAACCACACCTTCTCCAGCCACCACCCCAACACCAACATCGGTTTCGATCTCTGGTGAGGACATCACCGACGGCTCCGCTCACGCGGGCGTTCCGCACCCACGCGGCACGCCCGAGTTCGCGCGCTCTATGCAATGACCGCTCGAGTGCGCAGGCACCGCTCCGCACAAAACCACCCGCGCCAGCGAGATGACATGATCGACCGGTGAGCACCATAGTCTTCGTCCACGCCCACCCCGACGACGAGGGAACCGGCACCGCGGGCAGCATGATCCGCGCCTCCCGTGAGGGGCACCGGGTGGTCGTCGTGTATTGCACCGACGGCGATCCGGGCGACGTGCCCGACGATCTCGCCCCCGGCGAGACGGTGGCGAGCCGCCGCCGCGGCGAGGCCGAGGCATCCGCGGCCATCACCGGCACCGAACGGATCGTCTGGCTGGGATACGCCGACTCCGGGATGACCGGATGGGCGCAGAACGAGGCCGACGGGGTCTTCTCCCGCGCCGATCTCTCCGAGGCGGCGCGGCGGCTGGCCGACATCCTCGACGAGGAGAACGCCGACGTCGTCGTCGGATACGACTGGCACGGCGGCTACGGCCATCCCGATCACATCATGCTGCACAAGGCGACTCGCGCCGCGGTCGACCTCGCGGCGACGACGCCCCGCTATCTCGAGGTCACGATGAACCGCGACCTGATGCGGCAGCTGTTCGTGCTCGCCACCGCGGCGGGTATGGACGGATTCGACCCGGATACCGCCGGCGACGACGGCAACCCGATCGGAACTCCCGAGGCAGAACTACATTGGGCCGTGGACCTCGGCGACGACGTGATCTCCAAACGTGAAGCATTGGCCTGTCACGCCAGTCAGACCGACGTCAAACAACTCTTGGAGATACCGATCGAAGTGTTCCCCGTCGCGTTCGGTACCGAGCACTACATGGAACCCGGCCGACCGGCGGGTATGGTCCGCGCCTGGTGGCTCGACGAGACGGCCACCGGCACCAACACCAACACCGCCGCGCCGACCGACTGACCGGCCGGCGCGGCGGCGAGGTGGATTCAGACGCCGACCGCAGCCCCGGTCAACGGCGGATTCTGTCCGAGGACGACATTCTCGTCCTCGGTGAATGCCCGTGCCCGGGAAAGGAATCGGACGCCCTCGGGTGATTCGAGACTGAATCCGGCACCACGTCCCTTGACCACGTCGAGGATCAGCTGGGTGTGCTTCCAGAGTTCGAACTGGTCACCGTTGATCCAGACCCGCACCGCCGGAAGCGGTTCCGGGAGCGTGATCTCGCCGACCAACACATCACGTTGTCCCACACGGTATTCCCCGACCGGATAACACATCGGGGCCGAGCCGTCACAGCATCCACCACTTTGGTGGATCATGAGTCCGCCGTGCAGCTCCGACAATTTCGTCAGGAGCTGCACGGCGGCGTCTGTGGCGACCACCCGATCAGGCACTTGCTGTTCGGTGGTCATCGATTACCTCACTTCTCAGAAGAATCCCTTGGCATTCTGAGCGTAACCAACCAAGAGGTTCTTGGTCTGCTGGTAGTGCTCCAGCATCATCAGGTGGGTCTCGCGGCCGATACCGGACTGCTTGTACCCACCGAAGGCGGCATGCGCCGGGTAATCGTGGTAGGTATTCGTCCACACGCGACCGGCCTGGATCTCGCGGCCCGCGCGGTAGGCGGTGGCACCGTCACGGCTCCACACACCGGCACCGAGGCCGTAGAGGGTGTCGTTGGCGATGTGGATGGCGTCCGCGTAGTCCTTGAAGGTCGTCACGGCCAGCACCGGGCCGAAGATCTCCTCCTGGAAGATGCGCATCTTGTTGTGGCCGTCGAAGACGGTCGGCTTGATGTAGAAACCGCCGGACAGATCGCCACCGAGGTCGGCGGCCTCGCCACCGATGAGCACCTTGGCGCCCTCTTCCTGACCGATGGCCAGGTACGACTGGATCTTCTCGTACTGGTCGTTGGACGCCTGCGCACCCATCATGGTCTCGGTGTCGAGCGGGTTGCCCTGCTTGATCTTGCTGACACGCTCGACGGCCTTGGCGATGAAGTCGTCGTAGATGTTCTCCTGGATCAGCGCGCGGCTCGGGCAGGTGCAGACCTCACCCTGGTTGAGAGCGAACATCGAGAAGCCCTCGAGGGCGCGATCGAGGAAGCCGTCGTCGGCGCTCATCACGTCGTTGAAGAAGATGTTCGGGCTCTTGCCACCGAGTTCCAGGGTGACCGGGATCAGGTTCTCCGAGGCGTACTGCATGATCAGGCGGCCGGTGGTGGTCTCACCGGTGAAGGCGATCTTGCGGATGCGGTTGCTCGAGGCGAGCGGCTTGCCGGCCTCGACGCCGAAGCCGTTGACGATGTTGATGACACCGGCGGGCAGCAGGTCGGCGATGAGGCTCATCAGGTAGAGGATCGACGCCGGGGTCTGCTCGGCGGGCTTGAGGACGACGGCATTGCCTGCGGCCAGCGCCGGGGCCAGCTTCCACACGGCCATCAGGATCGGGAAGTTCCACGGGATGATCTGACCGACGACGCCGAGCGGCTCGTGGAAGTGGTAGGCGACGGTGTCCTCGTCGACCTCGGAGATCGAGCCCTCCTGGGCACGCAGGGCGCCGGCGAAGTAACGGAAGTGATCGATGGCCAGGGGGATGTCGGCGGCCAGGGTCTCCCGGACGGCCTTACCGTTGTCCCAGGTCTCGGCGACGGCGATCTTCTCGAGGTTCTCCTCGAGGCGGTCGGCGATGCGCAGCAGCACCAGCGAACGCTCGGCCACCGACACCTTGCCCCACTGCGGGGCGGCCTTGTGGGCGGCGTCGAGCGCGAGGTCGATGTCCTCGGCGGTGGAGCGGGCGACCTCGCAGAAGACCTTGCCGTCGACCGGTGAGGGATTCTCGAAGTACTGACCCTTGACCGGCGGCGTCCACTGGCCGCCGATCCAGTTGTCGTAGCGCGACTCAAAGCTCATCACCGATCCATCGGTTCCCGGCTTCGCGTAAACAGTCATGTGTCTCCAGCTCCTCAGTGCCAGTGTCGGGGTGTCACACGGCCGCTTGCCGCGGTGTGTGTGATCTGTTGCACACAGTAGGAGGCCTGTGGTTGCAGCCACGTTGCAGCGGCGTTCGCAACGTTGCATACCCTCATTTCCGCTGTTCACAGCCACCGCCGGAGGGCAATCCCGGGGTGTGGTCGCCGGCGTCGGCGACGACGTTGCAACGTTGCGGCACGAAGAATCGATCGGACGGGGCCGCGGGCCGGGCATGGCATGCGCGGCGGGTGGCGAACGGGGGACGACGACGTCCCCTGAGGAACTGAAATCCCTCTACCGAAGAGATGAACTTTCCGGTCCGGACAACTACTCCATCGCCGTGAGCTGCAACGATGGCAGCGATCATCCCAGAGCTGTTCGCGATGGCGCATGTTCTTGCGTCAGATGAAAGATGTCCGTGTACGAGAACATCCGCGTCAGGTATCCCGAGAGGTTTCCGCCATGAGCACCCCCCGCTCGTCGACCGATCGATCCGCGTCGCCGCTCGTCGGCGTACTGCTCGTTCTCGCATGCGTGGTGGCGGCGACGCTGATGGCCGTCATGCTGATCACCGCGGTCGACACGGAGATGACCCCCGACCGGCCGATCGTCCCGACGATGAATGCCGATCCGCAGCAGCCGGGTGACCCGGCGGCGACTCAGACCCCGTGACGACTCAGGCCCCGTAGCGCCGATCCAGCAGCCGGATCCGGCCGCCGACCACCGCGCGATCCGGGTGTCCCACCGGAAGCCGGTGCTCGAGCCGACGCCACGCGACCAGATCATCGCGACCATGCGTCGACGACGTCCACGTCCGCAGCGCACCCACCTCGCCATCGGCGATCACCCGCGAACGCACGTCCTCGCGGATCTCCTCGAAGATCTCGGTGATGCCGGGGGCGGTCGATTCGACGAGCAGTCCGCCGCGGCCGAGGGCCTCGACGACGGCGCTCAGATCCCCACCGTCGGCGATCCGCCGGCGGATGTCACCGATGTCGGAGGTCATGTCGACGGTCAGACGGTACGGCCGCGACGACACCACATCGGTGCCCAGGTCACGCCGCAGCCGGGAGATCTCCGCGCGCACCGTCACCGGGTCGATCCCGTCACCGGCCAGCTGTATGGCCAGTTGTTCGGTGTTGAGCCCCTCCGGGTAGGCCTGCAGCAGGATCAGGATCTCGGCATGGCGTCGTGACAGGGTGCGCTCACCGGCGGCGTCGCCGTCCCGTCGCCATCGGTAGGTGTTGTCGCCGAGGACGGTCAGCCGCGCGCCCCCGCTCTCGGCCGGTGCGGCAAAGGTCGCCGGGTCGGCCAGGTTCACCGCACGCGACTGCAGTTCACGCTCCACCGCGGCGACGACGGAACGCACCGCCGCCAGCGCGAACGGTGCGGCCACCTCCCGGCCGCCGGTCACGTCGATGACGCCGATCACGTGCCCGGTCAGCGGGTCGTGCACCGGGGCCGCCGCACAGCTGTAGTCCTGCACCGCATCGGAGAAGTGTTCCGGCCCGATCACCTGCACACCCTTGTCGACGGCCAGGGCCAGACCGGGCGCGTTGGTCCCCACCACGTCCTCGCTCCACACCGAACCCTCGACGAAGTTGATCGTGGCGGCCCGGTCGCGGGCCTCGGTGCTGCCCTCCACCCACAGCAAGCGGCCGACCTGGTCGGTCAACGCCACCACGACGCCGGAATCGGCGATGTCGTCGAGCATCAGGTTCTGCACGAGCGGACGCACCGAGGTGATCGGATGGTCCTGGCGGTAGCGGGAGAACTCGGCCATCGTCATGGTGGCGCTGTCGTCGTCCTCGGGGAGAGGATCGACCGGATCGATGCCGCGATCACGGGACCGCGACCAGGATTCACGCACCACCGAACGCACCGCGTCCGTGGGCGGCGTGATCCCCGACAGAAAATCCTCGTAGGCACGCCGGATACGCGACGTCCCGAGTTCCGTCATAGTTCTTCTCTCGCTAGCACCTCTGTCGCCCCGATTATGCCAACTTCGCTGTGAGGTGGGCTACACACCACGGTTTCAGCCACCGATATGTCACGGAAGCCAACCGTTCCGGCGCGGATATCGGGCCCGGAGATGACTGTAAAGATAGGTGCTGACCAGCAATGCGGCAGCACATCCGACCGCGGGCCAGAGGAAACCGTTGTTCATCGACGACGATCCCATGGCCGCCACCGCCCATCCGATCACCAGCAGGATGGTGGCGATGGTGGCGAGCAGTCGCACGACGAGCACGAAGGTCGTGATGATCCACCAGAGCGTGACACGGGCGGACTCCGCGGCGGGTGCCATGGCAGCAGCGTACCGAGGTCGCGGTACGCAGCCCCATCTCTCGGAGAACCTGCGGCCCGCCCCGGCCCGGGTTCGGGGCTGCCCGATATGCCCTCTTGTCGAGCACAATGGGGTATGCGCACCCTCCTGAACATCATCTGGCTGCTCTTCTGTGGCATCTGGATGGCCCTCGGCTACGTCGTCGCCGGCATCATCTGCTGCATCCTCATCATCACGATCCCCTTCGGAATCGCGTCCTTCCGCATCGCCAACTACGCCCTCTGGCCGTTCGGCCGCACCGTGGTCCGCAAGCCGACCGCCGGCGCGGCGTCGACGATCGGCAACATCATCTGGATCGTGTTCGCCGGACTGTGGCTGGCCATCGGCCACATCACCAGCGGTATCGCCATGTGCCTGACCATCATCGGCATCCCACTGGGCATCGCCAGCTTCAAGATGGTGCCCGTCTCACTGCTGCCGCTCGGCGCCGAGATCGTCCCCGCCGACCAGGCGACACCCGGCTACATCGCACCACCCCCGCCGCCGGTCCGATACTGACCCGGGCGGTTGCCCGCCGAACCCTCCCACTCGACAGCACCGACCGCCAGGCACCGACCGCCCATCACGACCCATCCGAACGCGCTCCGGGTCCGAACATCGGGCATGACCTCCTTCGGTTCCGACGGGTCCCCGACGCCCCGCGTCCCACACCACCGGCCACGCATCGCCGTGGTGGGCAGCGGCGTCGCCGGACTCACCGCCGCCT
Organism: Gordonia sp. NPDC003950; assembly: GCF_053605205.1. NCBI lineage: Bacteria > Bacillati > Actinomycetota > Actinomycetes > Mycobacteriales > Gordoniaceae > Gordonia > Gordonia sp. NPDC003950. The sequence goes on from NZ_JBSGIT010000016.1 coordinate 23,707, forward strand.
ACCGACTGTCCGCGCACGCCTCGGTCACCCTGTTCGAGGCCGATGACCGGCTCGGCGGGCACGCCCACACCCATCTCGTCGACGTCCCGGCCACCGACGGGAGCCCGGCCACCACCCTGGCCGTCGACTCCGGATTCATCGTCCACAACGACCGCACCTACCCCACGCTGCAGGCGATGTTCGCCGAACTCGGTGTGCCGACCCAGGACACCGACATGTCGATGTCGGTGCACTCGGAGCTCACCGGCCTCGAATATGCGGGCGCATTGGGCGTATCGGGCCTGTTCCCCACCATGCGGACCCTCACCCGCGGCCGCTACCTGCGAATGCTCGGCGAGGTGGTCCGCTTTCATCGGGCGGCCCGCAAACTCCTCGACGATTCCGCTGCCGACGATTCCGCTGCCGACGATTCCGCTGCCGACGGTTCGGCGGACGTGGCGCTCGCGGATTTCGTACGCCGCGAACGCTTCTCCGACTACTTCGTCGAGAACTTCCTGCTGCCGCTGGTCGCCGCGGTGTGGTCGTGTGATGCGCAGACCGCGGCGGAGTACCCGGCACGCTACCTGTTCACCTTCCTCGACCACCACGGCATGCTGACGGTGTTCGGCTCACCCACCTGGCGCACCGTCGTCGGCGGATCGGTCACCTACGTGAACGCGATCGCCGACCGGGTCGTCGCCCGTGGCGGACAGATCCGGCTCAACACCCCGGTGCGACGCATCGACGACCTCGCCGCGTCGATCGCCATCGCCACCGACGACGGCGAGTTGGAGATGTTCGACGCCGCCGTCGTCGCCACACATCCGCATCAGGCCCTGCGCGCTCTCGCCGCTCCCACACCGGACCAGCACAGCGTCCTCTCGGCGATCACCTACGACCCCAAACCGGCCGTGCTGCACACCGACATCTCGCTGCTTCCGCGCGCCCGGCGTGCGTGGGCGTCCTGGAACTACCAGATCCGCCCAGACTCGGTCAGCCCAGACTCGAGCAACCGAGACTCGAGCAACCCGGGCTCGAGCAACGCCGACTCGATCAGCGCTGCCCCGAACCCCACCCCGGACACCGTCGAACGCGCCGCGACCACCGTCCACGGCGACGCGCTCGATGGGTCCGGGGTGGCCGTCACCTACGATCTGACCCGGCTGATGCGGTTGCCGACCACCGCGCCGCGCATGCTGGTGACCCTCGGCCGCACCGATCTCGTCGACCCGGCGTCGGTGATCGCGGAGATGACGTACGAGCATCCGGTGTACACCACCGAATCGGTTGCCGCGCAGCGTCGTCTGGCGCAGATCAACACCGACCGGCTCGTGTTCGCCGGCGCCTACCACGGGTGGGGTTTCCACGAGGACGGTGCCGCATCCGGCGCGGGCGCCGCCGAACTCCTCATCGCCACGCTCGGCGAGAATGACCGTCGGGAAGCGAATCATCGCATGCTGCAACAGGACCCGACGTGAACGCCTATGCGGCCGCGCACGGGGCCCGGATCGTGGAAACCCGGATCACCCACACCCGCCGATCACCCCTGCGCCATTCGTTCACCTACCGATCCGGGTCCTGGCTCATCGACGTCGACCGGCCACCCCGGTTCGACGGCCCCGGGGCATGGTTCGCCGAGTTCCGTCCGGCCGACCACTTTCCCGAACCGGTCGCCGACGGAGAATCGTTGCGCGAGAGGCTCAATGGTCATCTGTCCGGCGCCGGGGTCACCCCCGCCGACGGATCGGTGCTCGCACTGTTGTCGCCGCGGGTGGCGGGCTACGTGTTCAACCCGTTGAGCGTGTTCTGGTGTCACCGCGGCGACGGCAGCCTCGCGTATGTGGTGGCCGAGGTGCACAATACCTACGGCGAACGGCACTGCTACGTCGTCACACCCGACGACCACGGACGAGCCATGGTGGACAAGGAGTTCTATGTCTCACCGTTCCACGACGTGTCGGGCCACTACCGACTGCGGCTCCCCGAGCCCGATCCGTCCGGCCGGGTCGCCGTCTCGATCACGCTCGACCGCCCCGGCGCCGAGCCCTTCGTCGCCTCGTTGACCGGCCACGCCGTCCCGGTGACGCGGCGGACATTCCTTGCCGCACAACTGCGTACACCGCTGGCGCCCCTGGTGGTTTCGGCGCGGATCCGGTGGCAGGGCATCCGGCTCTGGGCGCGGCGCCTGCCGATCAGGCCACGACCCGACCATGACCACACTTCGACCATCGCATCGACCGTGACGGAAGGACGCCGATGAGCACGCACATCCCGAACACCGATCACACCCACACTCACACTCACGATCGGGCCGCACACCACCCGGGCGAGCACGATCTGACTCCCGAGGACGCCCGCCGCTGGCCCGACGTGGCGGCGGTACCGACCGGCCGGGCGGCCCACCTGCGCGGACTGGCCGCGGGCCGGTTGTTCCGTTATGCCGCAGCCGATCTCGATGTACGGATCGAGTACCCCGATGGAAGTTGCAACGGCCGGTCCGCCCATTCGGTGCAACCACGGATGATCCTGCGCCGACCCGACGACTTCGCACGTCGGGTGGGCAGCGGCGGACTCATCGGTTTCGGTGAGTCATTCATGGCCGGCGACTGGAGCACCGACGACCTCGTCGGCGTGCTGACGCCCTTCGCGTCGCGGGTCGCGCGCCTGGTGCCGCGCCCACTGCAGGCCCTACGACCGCTGGTGCTGCCGAAACATCCTGCCGAGGAGGAGAACACGACCGCCAACACCCGGTCCAACATCGCCCGGCACTACGACCTGTCCAACGAGTTGTTCGCCACCTTTCTCGATGAGACGATGACGTACTCGAGCGCCCTGTTCACCGATCCCGCAACCACCGGTATCGAAGATGCGCAGACACCGGATTGGGCCGATCTGGCCGACGCGCAACGCCGCAAGGTGGACCGACTCCTCGATCTCGCCGGCGTGGGAGAGGGCACCCGGCTCCTCGAGATCGGCACCGGCTGGGGCGAATTGTGCCTGTGTGCCGCAGCCCGCGGCGCCACCGTACGTTCGGTGACGCTGTCCTCCGAGCAACGCGACCTGGCGCTGCGTCGCGTCGCCGACGCCGGATTGGCCGACCGGGTGCAGATCGATCTGCTCGACTACCGACTCGTCGAGGGCACCTACGACGCGGTCGTGTCGGTGGAGATGATCGAAGCGGTCGGCGAAAAGTATTGGCCGACATATTTTTCCACCATCGACCGGCTGCTCGCACCGGGCGGGCGGGTGGCCATCCAGGCGATCACCATGCCACACGACCGCATGCGCGCCTCACGCCACACCTACACGTGGGTGCACAAGTACATCTTCCCGGGCGGACAACTGACCTCACTGAAGGCGTTGCGGTCGGTGACCGCCCAGCACACGTCGTTGCGGCTGACCGACACCATGGCGATGGGCACGCACTACGCGGAGACATTGCGGCTGTGGCGGGAACGCTTCACCGCCCGGCGACGTGAGGTCGCCGAACTCGGCTTCGACGCCACCTTCATGCGGATGTGGCAGTTCTATCTCGCCTACTCCGAGGCCGGTTTTCGGGCCGGGTATCTCGATGTGCATCAGCTGGTCTTCGCCCGGCCGGACCGGGGTGAACCGCGGTGACCGGCTGGGCGGGCTTCGGGATTCTCACCGCCTGTGCGCTGCTGCTCGTGGTGGTCCTGCAGGCGGTGACCTTCGCCATCGGCCATCGGATCGGGCGGTTCAACGTCGTCGACGTCACGTGGGGCCTCGGTTTCGTCGGGGTGGCCTGGCTGTCGCTGATCCTCGGTGGCGGCGACCCGGTCCGCCGATGGTTGCTGGCCGTCGGCGTGAGCGTATGGGGTCTGCGCCTGGCCTGGCACATGGTGGGCAAGTCCAAGGGCAAGGGGGAGGATCCCCGGTACCAGGAGATGCTGGAACGCTCCGGCGGCAACGGGCTGTGGGTGGTCGCCCGCAAGATCTTCGCCACCCAGGGTGCGGCGCAATGGTTTGTCTCCCTACCCATTCAGGTGTCGGCCGTCGCAGGTCCCACACCCGCCCCGGCCTGGATCGTGGCGGCGCTGGGCATCGTGGTCTTCCTCATCGGACTGGGGTTCGAGGCGGTTGGTGACGCCCAGCTGCAGGCCTTCAAGGCTGATCCCGCCAACAAAGGCGCGATCATGGATCGCGGTCTGTGGTCGTGGACTCGTCACCCCAACTACTTCGGCGACGCATCGGTGTGGTGGGGTATCTGGCTGGTCGCCGCGAGTTCGGGCGCCATGACCACCGGAGCGACGGTGATCGGCTGCCCGGGTGTGCTCACCGTGTGGTCGCCGGTGGTGATGACCTACTTCCTGGTGTACGCGACCGGCGCTCGGCTCCTGGAGAAGTCGATGAGCAAGCGGCCCGGCTATTCCGAGTATCAAGCCCGGACGTCGTACTTCTTTCCCCGCCCACCGAAATCTCGGGGCGACGCATCCACCACGGCGACCCGGGCACGGCCATGATCATCGGGGTACCGGCCACCGCACCCGGGCTGTGGGCGCCGAGCGGACCGGATTCGTTGAGGCGGCGACGGACACCCACTAGGGTGAGCCTCGATGAGCACAGACGCGAACGACTCCGGAGCGCGCCGCACGGCAGTCAACAGCACCGGAGCACACGGCACCGGAGCGCCGATGTGACGGCCCGCGACACCCGCGATGCGGCAGTGCTGTCGGATCTGCTGGCGCGCACTGCCGACGGCGACACCGCCGCCTTCGCCGAGTTCTACGACCTCACTGCGCGGCGGGTCTACGGCATGGTGCGGCGGGTGCTCCGGGATGCGGGATACAGCGAGGAGACCACGCAGGAGGTCTATCTGCAGGTGTGGCGTTCCGCGCGCACCTTCGATCCCGCCGCCGGGTCGGCGTTGAGCTGGCTGATCACCCTGGCCCATCGGCGGGCGGTCGACCGGGTCCGGTCGGAGACCGCCGCCACTCGACGCGACACCGACTACTCCGCGGCGGACTTCGTGCGGTCCTTCGACGTCGTCAGCGATGAGGTCGAAGGCCGGGAGGCGCGTGAACGCGTGCAGGGTTGCCTGGACGGCCTGACCGACCGCCAGCGGGAATCCGTGGCCCTGGCCTATTACAACGGTCTGACCTACCGCGAGGTGGCGGAGCTTCTTTCTGTGGCCCTGCCGACCATCAAGAGTCGAGTCCGCGACGGCTTGACGCGTCTCCGCAACTGCTTGGGGGACAACGATGTCTGACGACGAACTCCTCGATCTGGCGCCGCTACTCGGCCTCGACGCGCTTTCGCCCGCCGAGGTCGACTCGGTACATCGACGCCGCGCGCGCGCCGATGCCGCCACCCGCGCCGAATTCGACCGTCGTGTCCGCGACACCAGGGAGGCGATGGCCTCGGTCAGTTCGATCACCGAGACCGCCCCGCCCGCGGCGTTGCGCGAGCAGATCCTGGCCGCGACGCGGGCCGACGTGACCGTCGTACCTCGCCGCACCGAACCGGTCCCGGCCGAGGACACCGCGGACGTGCCGGCGCCCGAGGCGCGGGTGTACCCACTGACCCGGCGCCGCTGGGCATATGCGGCGGCCGCCGCTGCGGTGGCCGTCGCGGTCGGTGGGCTCGGATGGGCGATCGGCTCGGGCCTGTCCTCGGATACCACCCCGCAAACACCCACGGCCGAAAAGGTCTTCACCTCCGAGGACGTCCGCACCTCCTCGGGGGCGGTCGCCGGGGGACGGGCAACACTCACGTTCTCCGAATCCGCAGACGCCGGAGTTCTCGTGATGAACGATGTTCCACCGCCCCAGCCGGGTACGGTGTACCAGATGTGGCTGTTGAGTCCGGACGGTGCCACGTCGGCGGGCACCATGACGCAGGCCGACGTCGCGCCGTCGACCACCGCCGTGATCCCACACCTCGGCGACGCCACCTCGCTGGCCTTCACCGTGTCCCCACCCGGCGGCTCCACCGCGCCCGGCGACATCGTCGCCCAGTTGCCGCTGGGCTGAGGCGTGCCCGGCGCGCAGGTGTTCCCACTGGTCGAGTCGGCCCGGAACGCCGGCTGCCGCGTCGATCTCCGTCGAAACGGAGGACCGAGTCGAGACCCGGCGAGGTCGGGCCGGTACGCCACCCCACGTCCCGCCGATCACGGCCCCACGCTTGACAGGTCACCGCCCATTCCGCACACTTGTTGCATTGGATGCAGCTGGTTGCACAATACGCAACAGCCCATCGGGGGCAGCCCCGCATCCCGCACGACAGCACGACGCAGCGTCGCGTCATCTCTCTCCATCGCCAGTTATCCCCATCCCCAGTCCCGTTCCGCGCCGGGCCCACCGCCGGCGCAGAGATCAGGTGCCCTGTGACCGCATTCGGCTCGACGCCCCTTCCCACCGCCTTCGACTCACCGCTGCTGCCCGACGCCCACCTCCACATCGCCGGCCGATGGCGACACGCCGCCGACGCCGGCACCCGCGACGTCATCAATCCGGCCACCGGATCGGTGTTCACCCGTGTCGACGAGGCGACCCCCGCCGACGCCACCGCCGCGATCGCTTCCGCCCGGGCCACTTTCGACGACGGGGCGTGGCCGAACACACCGGTCACCGAACGAGCGGCCCTGTTGCGTCGCATTGCCGACCTGCTCGTAATCAACAAGGCCGAGATGGCCCGCATCGAAACCCTCGACACCGGGAAGACGCTGGTGGAGAGCGAGATCGACATGGACGACGTCGAGTCCGTGCTCCGCTACTACGCCGCACTCATCGAAACCGAATCCGACCGCGTCGTCGATGTCGGCGTCCCCGGCGTCATCAGCCGCGTCGTGCGCGAACCCATCGGCGTCTGCGTGATGATCGCACCCTGGAATTACCCACTGCTGCAGATCTCCTGGAAGATCGCACCCGCGCTGGCCGCCGGTGCCACCATGGTTGCCAAACCCAGTGAGGTGACCCCGCTGAGCACCATCGCCTTCGTGGAACTGTGTTCGCGCGCCGGGGTCCCACCCGGGGTGCTCAACCTCGTTCAGGGCGCGGGCTCCACGCTCGGCGACGCCCTCACCGACACCGACGACGTCGACTTCATCTCCTTCACCGGTGGACTGGCCACCGGCCGCATCATCTCCGAGGTCGCCGCCCGCCACGTCACCAAGGTGGCCGTCGAACTCGGCGGCAAGAATCCGCATATCGTCTTCCCCGACGCCGACTGGGAATCCTCCGTCGATCAGGTGCTGACCGGGGTGTTCCTGCACTCTGGCCAGGTGTGCTCGTCGGGCACCCGACTCATCGTCCACGCCTCGATCGCCGACGACTTCGTCGACGCACTCGTCGCCGGCGCCGAGCAGATCGTCATAGGTGACGGTCTCGACCCGGCCAGCAAGACCGGCCCGCTCGTGTCGGCCGCACAGCTGGCCAAGATGGAAGAGTTCGTCGAATCCGCGAAAGCCGAAGGTGCCGTGCTCCGTACCGGCGGCGGGCGACCCGACCGCGACGGGCTCGACCCGGCCGGATACTACTTCGCGCCCACCATCTTCGATCACTGCAACCGGACGATGCGCATCGTCCGCAACGAGACCTTCGGACCGATCCTCACCGTCGAGCGATTCGACACCGAGGAGCAGGCCCTGGCACTCGGCAACGACACCGACTACGGCCTGGCAGCCGGGGTACGCACCTCCGATGCAGCGCTCGGCGAACGCATGGTGCGGGGTCTGCGCCATGGCACGGTGTGGCTCAACGACTTCGGCTACTACACCCCCGCCGCAGAATGGGGCGGCTTCGGCAAATCCGGCAACGGACGTGAACTCGGACCCACCGGGCTCGCGGAATATCAAGAAACCAAACACATCTGGCACAACACCGCGCCGGCGCCGTCGCGGTGGTTCACTTCGACCGAGGACGGCGTCCAATGAGCACCTCCCCAACCACCCCCGGTTCCAGCGGCCTCGAGGACTTCGGCTACAAGGAATCCCTCGACCGCAGCATCGGCAAGTTCGCCAGCTTCGCCGCCGGCGTCAGCTACATCTCCATCCTGACCGGCACCTTCCAGCTGTTCTACTTCGGTTTCGGCACCGCCGGCCCCGCCTACCTATGGTCGTGGCCGATGGTCTTCGTCGGACAGTTATGTGTCGCTTTGTGTTTCATGGAACTTGCGGCCAAGTACCCGGTCGCCGGCTCGGTCTACAACTGGGCCAAACGTCTCGGCAGCCAAGGAGTCGGCTGGAGTTCGGGATGGCTGATGTTCACCGCGTCGGTCGTCACCCTCGCCGCCGTCGTCCTGGCCCTGCAACTCAACCTGCCGCGACTGTGGAGCGGCTTCCAGATCTACGGCAGCGGAGACGATCCCACCGACTACGCGGTGAACGCCGTCATCCTCGGCGCCATCATGATCGGCATCACCACCGCCATCAACGCGTGGAGCGTGCGGTTGATGTCGTTGATCAACAGCGTCGGCGTGTTCGTCGAGTTGATCGCCGCGGTCCTTATCGCGATCATCCTCGCCTTCAACATCACCCGCGGACCACAGGTCTTCTTCTCCACCAACGGATACGGGGCCGGTGAGAGTGGCGGCTATCTCGGCGCATTCCTGGTCGCGTCCCTCGCGTCGGGCTATGTGATGTACGGCTTCGACACCGCCAGCTCGCTCGGCGAGGAGACCGTCGAACCCCGCCGCACCGCACCCAAGGCGATCCTGCGGGCCATTCTCGCCTCCTTCGTCATCGGCGGCGCCATCCTGGTGTTCGCCATCATGAGCGCCCCCGACCTCGACGATGCGAAACTCGGTGAACCCGAGGGCGGTCTGCAGTACATCGTCGAGCAGGTCATGTGGGGCCCGGCGGGCAAGGTGTTCCTGTGCGCCATCGTCGTCGCGGTCATCGTCTGCTCACTGGCCGTACACACCGCCGCCATCCGGCTGATGTTCGCGATGGCCCGCGACAACGCACTACCCTTCGGTGAGCGCCTGGCCACCGTCAACCCCAAACGACAGACGCCGGTGGTGCCGGCCATCGTCATCGGCATCGTCGCGATCGCGATCCTGGTGATCAACATCGGTCAGGCACAGATCTTCACGGTGCTCACCTCGATCGCGATCATCATGATCTACCTGGCCTACCTGCTGGTGACCGGACCGTTGCTGCTCAAGCGATTCCGCGGTGAGTGGCCGCCGGCCGACCTCGCCGAGGGCGGCTACTTCACCATGGGCCGCTGGGGCATGCTCGTCAACATCGTCGCCGTCGTCTGGGGGATCGGCATGGCGATCAACCTGGCCTGGCCGCGGTCGGAGGTGTACGGCACACCCTGGTACAACACCTGGGGTGCCTTCGTCTACATCGGCATCATCTTCGGCGCCGGCTTCCTGTGGTACCTGACCGTCGGACACCGCAGTGTGGGTGTGCTGCAATCGCATTCGAGCACACCGGGTGATCCCCTACTCCCCGACACCCTGGTCCCCGATACCCCGGCCACCGACACGCCTCCGACCACCGACCCCACTTCGACCGAGAAAGCGTGACCCACCGCCATGCCAACGTTCGACTATGTGATCGCCGGCGGCGGCACCGCCGGTTGTGTTCTGGCAGCGCGACTGTCGGAGAACCCGGACACCACGGTGTGTCTCATCGAGGCCGGACCGTCCGACGTGGACGACCCGAACATCCTGGTGCTCAAGGAGTGGATGCACCTGCTGGACTCCGGATATGACTGGGACTACCCGGTGGAACCGCAGGCCAGCGGCAACAGTTTTTTGCGGCACGCCCGCGCCAAGGTCCTCGGCGGCTGTTCATCGCACAACTCGTGCATCGCGTTCTGGCCACTGGCCCAAGGACTTCGGGATTGGGAGGCGATGGGAGCCACCGACTGGGGACCCGAGGGTGTGCTGCCCTTCGTGTCGCGGGTGGAGAACAATGTTGCCGACGGCGACTACCAGGGGTATCCCCACGGCCACGCCGGACCGGTCCGGTTGCGCGATGTGCCACCGGCCGATCCGTGCGGGCAGGCGGTTCTCGACGCGGCTGCCGCCGTGGGCTTGCCGACCGTCGCATTCAACCGTGGCGACTGGCATCTCAACGGCGCCGGATGGTTGCAGATCAATGCCAACGAGGCCGGCGAACGTATGTCATCGTCGCACGCCTACCTGCATCCGATCCTCGGCCGACGCGAGAACCTGACCGTCCTCACCGACAGCTGGATCTCGGAGATCTTCATCGACGACGAGTTACGCGCCACCGGCGTCCGATTCCTGCGGCCGGATCTGACCGGCTACGACGAGGTCACCGCCGCCCGCGAGGTGATCGTCACCGCCGGCGCCATCGACACCCCGAAGCTGTTGATGCTCAGCGGCATCGGACCGGCCGACCATCTACGGGAGATGGGAGTGGCGGTCCGGGTGGACTCACCGGGGGTCGGTGAGAATCTCGACGATCATGTCGAAGGCCTGGTGTTCTGGGAGGCGAACCGACCGATGGTCACCGACTCCACCCAATGGTGGGAAATCGGCCTGTTCGCCACCACCGTCGACGGACTGGATCATTCGGACCTGATGATGCACTACGGCAGTGTCCCGTTCGACATGAACACACTTCGGTGGGGCTACCCGACCACCGAGAACGGCTTCTGTCTGACCCCCAATGTGACACAGGGACTTTCCCGCGGGACGGTGCGGTTGCGGTCACGCGACTTCCGGGACCGGCCCAGGGTCGACCCACGCTACTTCACCGATCCGGACGGTCACGACGAGCAGGTGATGCTCGCCGGGGTGAAACTCGCGCGCCGCATCGCCGACCAGCAACCCCTGAAGGACTGGGTGGCCCGTGAACTCGCCCCCGGTCCCGACGCCGTCACCGACGACGACCTCATCGACTACATTCACAAGACCCACAACACCGTCTACCACCCTGCCGGAACCGCCCGGATGGGTGCCGTCGACGACCCGCTCGCCGTCCTCGATCCGACGCTGAAGGTCAAAGGTGTTCGGGGACTGCGGGTCGTGGACGCCTCCGCGATGCCGAAGCTGCCGGTGGTCAACCCGAATATCACCGTCATGACCATGGCGGAGAAGTGTGCCGACCTGATCGCCTCCGGGACGTGAGGTGATGGCCGATGCCGGCGACGTCGACATCGCGGCGTTCCTGGCCGATCGGTCGCCGTTTCAGGAATTGACCGAATCCGAGGTGGCGCGGATCGCCGCGCACGCACGGGTGGTGGCGGTGGCGGCCGGTGAGGTCGTCGCGGAGTACGGCGACCACGCCGCCGACGCGATGTGGATGGTGCTGACCGGCCGGGTGGATCTGTCTGCGCCGGAAGATGATCCGGTCGGATCGTTCGAGACCGTCGGCGCCGGTGACCTGTTCGGGTACATCCCGCTGATCATCGGTCCCGGGGTCCGGTTCATCGCCCGCGCCGCCGGCCCCGCGACGCTGATCCGGCTGCCCGCCGATCAGGTGCGCGACATCTTCGAGAAGCGGGCCGGAGTGGCGTTCGTCGCCGAATCCGCGTGGCAGACCATCTCCGGTCACTCGGTCACCGGTCGTCCACCGCGCAAACCGGTGTGGTCGGCCGCCACCCGAGTGGGCGAACTCGTCGTGGCGCCCCCGGTTGTCGTCGATGCGGACACCGCGGTGGCGGATGCGGTGCGGGCGATGTCGGACGCCGGACAGTCGTGTGTGCTGATCCACATGATTGATGGTTCCCTCGGTATCGTCACCGAAAGCGATGTGGCGCACCGGGTTGTGGGTGCCGGGTTGGGTGGCGACGTGCCGGTGTCCGCGGTGATGACGGTACCGGCCCGCGCCGTCGACGCCGATCGGTATGCGTTGACCACCTGGCTGGAGATGCTGGAGGCCGGTGTCCGCCACATGCCGGTACTCTCCACCCGCGGCCGTGCCATCGGCGTCCTCACCGAGACCGATCTGCTGGTGGCCGCGAGTCGGGGCGGCTCGGCGCAACGGGCCATCGCCGAGGCCACCGACATCTCCGCCCTGCGCACCGCCACCGCGGCTCTGCCGCGTCTGGCCGACGAGCTGTTCGGTTCCGGCCTGGACGCCGAATCCACCTGCGGTGTCCTGTCTCTGGTGGTGGACACGACCGCACGACGCGCGGTGGAGCTCGCCGCGCAGAAGGTTCCCGGCGCCCACCTCACCGGCGGCGATTTCTCATGGATCTCGCTGGGCAGCGTCGCACGTCGTGAGGCGATGCCCTCCTCCGACGTGGACTCGGCGCTGAGCTGGTCGGTCGACAACGACGGTGACGCCGACACCTACCGTGCACTGGCACGGGCCACCCACGCCATTCTCGACGCCTGCGGCCTTCCGGGCGACAGCAACGGCGCCCTTGCCTACACGACCCGATTCTCGCGCTCGGCCGACGACTGGCGGCGCGCGGCGCGGCAGTGGCTCGACACACCTCTCGACGATCACGGACTGATCATGTCGTCGCTGCTCATCGACGGTCGGGTCATCATCGGGCCGGCGTCACTGCACACCGCACCGGCCGTCTATGCAGCCATGCGCGCGGAGCATCCCGAAGCGCTGCGCCTACAACTCCTCGACGCGTTGTCCCGACGGCCCCGCATCCGCGGTCTGCGTGACATCCTGTCGCGGCGAGGCGGCACCATCGATCTCAAAAAGCACGTCGTGACACCCATCGTGAATCTGGCCCGGTGGGCCGGCCTCACCGCCGGAATCACCTGCGCCCCCACTCCGGCCCGGCTGCACAGTGCCGTGGACGTGGGCACCCTCAGCGCCGCCGACGCCACCATCCTGCACGACGTCTTCGCCCTCACCCAGCGTCTGCGCCTGCGCCATCAGATCGAGCAGATCCGTGCCGGCCACTCCCCCACCGACGTCATCGTGATGAGCGATCTGAGCCCTCTCGATCGCAGCATGCTCGCCGAGGGGGTCCGGGAGGTGGTCGGCATTCAACGACGGGTGCGTACGCACGAAAGCCTGACCAATGGTTGATGTTTTCCCTACCGCAGCAGTCCGCGCACCGTATCGATGTCGTCGGCCTCGGCCGCCGTCTTGTCCGGCCGATAGCGCAGAACGCGTGCGAACCGCAACGCCACACCGCCCGGGTATCGCGAACTGCGTTGTACCCCATCGAGTTCGATTTCCACGACGATCTCCGGCCGCAGGTACACGGTGCGCGAATCCCGGTGCGCCTCATGTCTGGGGAACTCCTCGGTCTGCCACCGCAGCAACGCGTCGGTGAGTCCCTTGAAGGTCTTGCCGACCATCACCGGGTCGCCACCGTCCGGATCACGGGCTCCCAGATGCAGATTGGACAGGTACCCGGCGCGTCGCCCCGATCCCCATTCGGCGCCGAGTACGACGAGGTCCATCGTGTGTACGGGTTTGACCTTCTGCCAGGACTTTCCGCGTCGGCCGGCGGCGTACGGTCCGGTCAGCGATTTCACCATCACCCCCTCGTGGCCCGCCGCCAGTGCCGCGTCCAGGACCGCCTTGGCCTCGTCCGGCGTCGGACGTCGCTGTGAGGTGATACGGAGCTGGGCCGCAACCGAATCCAGGGCGTCGAGTCGATGGGCGAGTGGCTCGTCGATCAGGTCATCGCCGTCGAGGTGCAGGCAATCGAAGAAGAACGGACGCAGCAGTCGGGGTTCGTCGGCGACGTCCGGATCGGTGTGGACCATCGATCCGAATCGGCTCATCGTCTCCTGGAACGGTCGCGGCCGACCGTCGTCGTGCAGGGTCAGTGTCTCTCCGTCGAGGATGACTGTGGTCAGGGGCAGTTCACGCACCACCGCAACGAGATCCGGCACTCGTGACGTCACGTCGTTGAGGGTGCGGGTGAACACCGCGACGTCGTCGCCGTCCCGGTGAACCTGGATGCGCGCCCCGTCCAGCTTGTGGTCGACGACGAGATCCGGCCCGAGGTCGGCCAGTGCGGCATCCAGGCTGTCTGCGGGGGTTGCCAGCATCGGCGACACCGCACGGCCGACCTGCAGGCCGACGTCGCCGAGCGCCTGCGCACCGCCGTCGATGGCCAGCGTGGCCGTGTCGGGGAGTGATCCGGTGAGCATGTGGGCGCGTCGGACCAGTGCCGCCGGCTGACCGGACACCGCGATGATCGCCTCGACCATCACGCCGGTCAACGCACCCTGGCGCAGTTCGCCAGTCAGTAGCCGGAAGAGAAATCCCTGCTCGTCGTCGGTGGCGCGACCGAACAGTCCGCGCAGCAGTTCCGCGCGTGCGGCCACCGATCCGGTGCCGGTGGTCGCGGCCAATCGGGTGAGGGCGGCGTCGACTTCCTCGACCGTCAGGATCGACGCCGCCACCGGCGGCACCTGCAGATCGCGCAGGGTCCGCCAACCGATCCCCAGACGTCCCTGGGGTATGTCGCCCGACAGCCATGCGACCACCAGCGGGACCTCGGGTCCCGCCGCCGACAACAACTCTCGCAATGCGGCGGACTTGGCGTTGCGTGATCGGGTCGCGCCCACCGTCGCCGAGGTGGCCACCACATCGGCGAACCTCACGCCGGTTCCTCGGGGTGATCACTGTCCAGGTGCGGCAGTACACCGTCGGGTGGTGCGGCGTCCGGGAACTCGGCCACGTAGGCGCGCAACGCCGCCCCGACAGTCGAGAAGACGTGGTCGGGGTTGAGGACGGCGAGGATGCCCTCCGCCTGCAGCGTCTCCTGCAACTCGGGATCGACACCGGCGAGGACGAAATGTGCCCCGTCGGAGTGGATGTACCGGATCAGGTCCTCCAGGACGGTGGATGCCGAGTAGTCGACGTCGGTCATCACCGTCGTGTCGAGCACCAGCCACCGAACGGGTTCCGGCGCGCCTTTCACCAGTGCCATCACGTCGTCGGCGAATCGTCCGGCGTTGGCGTAGAACAGGTCCGCGTCGTACCGGAAGACGATGAGGCCGGGCAGCGACTGGCGGCCGGGTTCGGCGGTCTCGTAGCGTCGGCTGCCGCGCGCCCCGACCCCGATGACGAAACGCTGCGGACTGTACTGACGTCGAACGAGTTCGAGCAGCGACACCGCCATGGCCGCCACGATACCGACCTGAACACCGAAGACGATAACGATCACCGCGGTCAGGATCGCGATGCCGAACTCGATACGGCGGACATGCCAGACCCGTCGGAACCGGTGCACGTCGATCAACCGGAGCGCGATGAGAAACACGATCGCCGACAGCACGGCGTGCGGTAGGTCGGCGAGTGCACCGTCGAAGAACACCACCACAGCCAAGGTGATGGCGGCCATGGTCAGGTTCGCCACCTGGGTGCGGCCATGCTGCTCGTCGAGCAGTTGGGTCTTGGTGGGACTTCCGTTGACGACGAACGTCCCACTGAATCCCGCGATCAGATTGGCACCCGAGAGCCCGAGGATGTCCCGGTTGATGTCGGCGTTCTGACCGTGCCGTTGCGCGAAACTTCGCGCGGTGGCCGCGCTTTGGGTGAGGACGACGAGCGCGCACCCCAGGGCCACCGTCGTCGCCGTGACCACGTCGCCCAGCCCCATCCCGTGGGGCCACCCGAAGCTCGGCAATCCCGCATGCACCGTGCCCATCACCGGGATGTGTTCCGACCACCCGAACACGGCCACCGCCACGATGGAACAGATGACGACCACAACCGCCACCGGAAAGCGCGGCACGAGTCGCACACCACCGATGAGGAGCGCGAGGGTGATGCCCGCGAATGCCGCAGCACCCCAGTTGATGTCACCGAGATGGCGAACAATGTTCCACCAGCGCTGCCAGATTCGGTCGCCGTACCCCTCGAATCCCAGCATCCCGGGGATCTGACCGGTCATGACCGTGATCCCGGTTCCGGCGAGGAATCCGATGAGCACCGCGGTCGACAGGAAGTCGCCGAGGAAGCCGAGCCTCAGCAACCGCGCGATGGCGAGCAGGGCCCCGGTCACGATGGCGATCAGACACGCCCACTGCAGCCACGCCGTCGAGTTCGGCACGAGGCCCACCACACCGATTCCCGCGATACCGGACGCCAGCAGGGCGGCGGTCGCCGAGTCCGCACCGACCACCAGGAGCCGCGACGATCCGATGAAGGCGAACACGACCGCCGGCAGGATGATCGTATAGAGCCCCGCCACCACCGGTACCTGCGCAATCGAGCTGTAGCCCATGCACTCCGGAATGGCGATCGCCGCGAGAGTGATCCCCGCCAGAATGTCGGCGCGGAGCCACTGCCGCCGATACCCGGCAAACGCAGGCGGCGCCAGCCGCGACAGGACAGTCCTTCCGCTCATTGTCACAGGCTATCCCCAACGAGCCCCTCCTCGGCGCAAACAGCGCCACCACCTCACTGACAGCCCTCCCTGCCACTGACAGCGCCCCCCTCACTGACAGCGCTCGGCACTTCACTGACAGCGCCTTCCCTCTCACTGACAGCGCCCGCCCCCTCACTGACAGCGCTCACGATTCCGGTAAACGCACTCGCAATTCCGTTGACAGCGCAGGTAATTACGATCGAGCCCGCCCATCCCGTCGGTCGAGCCGGACGAAACGCCGGCGCCGGCGAAGTCCGAGTCCGCCGGGCGGACCTTGTCGAGGTCGAGGCCAGGCGACGTGTCGCTGGAATACTCACCACCACAGCACCTCCCGCGAAAGCGATGCGCTATACCACACCCCACCGACAACGAGAGCCCACCGACAACGAGCTATCCACAGACCAAACATTATGCACAGCACCAGTATTCAGAATAGTGACCCTTACGCCCGAGTGACAGTGGCACTTCGTCGGTGCTGACGATCATGACGCCGATCGTGGCATCACAGCACAGTTTGCGGGCGGTGGCTTGGTGACCGATCCCATGAATGCCAGTGACGCCAAGGATGGTGTGCCGGTGGGGATGGTGAGGTTGACCAGTTCGGTGGGCACGCGTGGCCCGTCGTCGCTGTGTTCACCTGCGGCGGCGCGGGCGGCGGTGTCGAGGATGACCTCCAGCGCGTCGGCACGTATTTGTCCTGCGATGCGCGGATCGCGGGATCCGACCACCACCCTGGTTGATCCCACCGGAAAGTGTTGACCCACAACGACGACCGCTACGGCCGTATCACCGCAGAACCATGACTCTGGATGGATTAACGGGTGCGGCATGAGGACTTGCGTTCCAGCCTCGACTTACGAGGTCTCGACCTCGACAAGCGCGGCCCGCGGATACGCCCTCGCTCCTCGGGTTACTCGACCAGCGGGAGGGTATCTTGAGAACTCCACAGTGAATCATGCGATCCGCCACTAGGTTCGGAGGTTCGAGGGCTGCCCGACGGCGGTGCGCAACGCCCGATTCCTAGCATTCCACCACACTCAGCGGCACATGGATGGCCAGCCCGCCCGTGGCGGTTTCCTTGTACTTGGCATGCATGTCGTGACCGGTGGCGCGCATGGTGGCGATCACCTGATCCAGGCTGACATGATGACTGCCGTTTCCGCGCAACGCCATTCGAGCCGCATTGATCGCCTTTCCGGCGGAGATCGCATTGCGTTCGATGCACGGGATCTGTACCAGGCCACCGATCGGATCGCAGGTCAGGCCGAGGCTGTGTTCCATCGCGATTTCGGCCGCGTTCTCCGCCTGGGCGGGCGTGCCACCGAGCACTTCGGCGAGTCCGGCGGCTGCCATGGCGGCCGCCGACCCGACCTCCCCCTGACAGCCCACATCGGCTCCGGATATCGAGGCCCGCTCCTTGATCAGCCCGCCGATCGCCCCGGCCGTCAGCAGGAATCGCACGGTCACATCGTCACGATCGCCTCGTCCGGCCTTGGTGTAGTTGCGGGCATAGTGCAGGACCGCCGGAATGATCCCGGCCGCACCGTTCGTCGGCGCGGTGACCACCCGCCCACCGGCCGCATTCTCTTCGTTCACGGCAAGCGCCACCAGGTTCACCCAGTCCTCCGCGAACTCGGCCGATCTGCACGGATCGTCGGCGATCAGCCGATCGTGCCATTGCCGCGCACGTCGTGCCACACGAAGCCCGCCGGGCAACGTTCCCTGCGTGCGCATTCCACGTTCGACGCAGTCGTCCATCACCGCAGCGATATCCAGGAGGCCCGCGTACACATCGTCGGCGGAACGGTCCCGTGCCTCGTTGGCCCAGACCACCTCGCTGATGGCCAGGTTCTCCCGGGTGCAGATGTCCAACAGTTCCTCGGCACTGCGGTATGCGTACTCCGGCTCGCCGGCGCCGCCATCGGCATGCGAATCATGCTCGGCCAGAACGAATCCACCACCCACCGAGTAGTACACCTCCCGAGCAAGGACCTCGCCATCCGCACCGAGTGCCCGCAACTCCATGGCATTGGGATGGCGTGGCAGGCATCGGTCACCGTGAAGTCCGATGTCCGCCACGGTGAACGGCAGGTCGACCGACCCCGCAACCAGCACGCGACCCGTCGCGGCGATGCGGGCCAGCGCGTGATCCTTGACCTCGGAGGTGATCGCCTCCGGTCGGTGACCCTCCAACCCCAGGAGAACCGCGGTGAAGGTTCCGTGGCCCGCGCCGGTCGCGGCCAACGACCCGAACAGGTCCACCTCGACATCGGCCAACTCGAGGAGCAGGCCACGCTCGGCGACCTCGGACGCGAACCGCGCCGCTGCCCGCATCGGACCCACCGTGTGCGAACTCGATGGTCCTATCCCCACCGAGTACAGATCGAAAACACTGACACACATGGACGTCACATCTCCAAACAAGGCGAATGGCGGTGGAAGGGAACTCCGACGACGCAACTCCCACTTCGTCGGGAACGAGAACGGGACGGAAAGCAACGTGGGTGGTTGCTCCGTCGGCTGCGCGCGTAGCGTCATCGCCCGCGCACGTCGATGGCGTATGACCTGGCCTGATGCGAGGTGTCGTTGTCATCGGGAACTCCGTCGTCGCTGCGTCGGCTCCCACGGAAAAGGTGACACACCGCGGTTGACATCGCAACCCCAAACCCCCACACTTGTTGCATAGCGTGCGCAGCGTTGCGCAATACGCAACATCGATTCTCTGCTCGAGAGTCACTCCACACATCCGGTCGCCGACGATCCGGTTGTGGCCAACATCACACATCATCACATGCGAAATACGCTGGCCAAGAGAGGCTTTCCACGCCGATGACCGCACACTTCATCGCCGGCTCCACCGACCGGGCAACACCCCGCGACTCTCTCGACCCCGACACCCGTGACCTGATCGTCAGACGTGTCGCCGGCGAGAGTCTGCCCGCCGCGTTCTACACCTCACCGGACTTCTTCGACCGCGACATCGACGAGATCTTCTCCAAACAGTGGATCTTCGTCGCCGCCGAGGCGGAGATCGCCGAACCCGGCGACTACGTCACCATCAGCTTCGGCCGCCGATCGGTGATCGTGACCCGGGACGACAACGACGTGGTCCGCGCCCACCACAACGTCTGTCGCCACCGCGGTGCACGCCTGCTCACCGACCCCAACGGCTCCACCGGAACCATCGTCTGCGCCTACCACTCGTGGACCTACGGCATGGACGGGCGGCTGATGTTCGCCGACGCCCAGGCCCCCGACTTCGACAAGACCTGCTTCTCCCTCCGTACCGTGGCGGTCCGCGTCATCGCCGGCCTCGTCTTCATCTGCCTCGCCGAGCAACCGCCCACCGACATCGACGACGTCGCCGCCATCGTCGAGCCCTACCTCGCCCCCCACCGGATCGCCGAGGCCAAGGTCGCCAAGCAGACCGACCTCATCGAGAACGGCAACTGGAAACTCGCCATGGAGAACAACCGCGAGTGCTACCACTGCGGCGGACACCCCGAACTGCTCAACGTCTTCTTCCCCGTCTGGGGTTACAGCGACACCGACGCCGTCCCCGACCGCCTCGAACCGGTCACCGAACGCTACCGCCACGCCACCGCCGAGATGATCCAGACATGGGACCGACTCGGACTTCCCTACCCGAGAATCCAGCAACTCGACACGCGCCCCACCGGTTTTCACATCGAACGCGAAGCGATGGACCTTGCAGGCGAATCGTTCACCCTCGACGGCACCATCGCCTGTACCCGACCCCTGACCGACGACCTCCCCGACCGCCGGCTCGGCCGACTGTCGATGCACCTGCAGCCCAACATGTGGTTGCACATCACCGGTGACCACGCATTGCTGTTCTCGGTGATCCCCGTGGCACCCGACCACACCCTCGTCCGCACCACCTGGCTCGTCCACGCAGACGCCGTCGAAGGCGTCGACTACGACCTCGACCATCTCACCAGCGTCTGGGAGATCACCAACCAGCAGGACGCCGACCTCGTCGCCCTCGCCCACCAGGGCATCGCCGACCCCGCCTACGTCCCCGGTCCCTACGGACCGTCGGAGTTCCAGGTCGAAGCCTTCATCAACTGGTACATCACCACACTGCGCACCAATCTCGGACTCCCCCAGCCGGTTACCGGTATTGCGGAGAGTGCCTGATGAGTGAGCACCTATTGATCTGCATCGACCGGGTCCCCCTGACCCGAGACATGGCCACCTTCACCTTCCGCACGGTCGAACCGCACACCTTCGTGTTCAACCCCGGCCAATTCCTGACCATCGGCGTCACCATCGACGGCCGAACCGTCCAACGCTGCTACAGCATCTCCTCACCCCCCACCCGACCCGACACCCTGTCCATCTCCGTCAAACGCAAAGCCGGTGGGCATGTGTCGAACTGGTTGCACGACAACATGACCCCTGGGATGACCATGACCGCCAGCGGCCCCGTCGGCCGGTTCAGCTACATGGGCAAAGGCGCACAACGCTACCTGTTCATCTCCGCGGGCAGCGGCATCACCCCCGTCATGTCGATGGTGCGCGCCGCCACCGACGGCACCACCGATCACCCCTACCGCTCCGGCGACGAAACCGACATCGTCTTCATCCACAGCGCCCGCACCCTCGACGACATCCCGTTCCGCGCCGAACTCGAAGAACTGTCCATCGCCCACCCCGGTCTCGACGTCGCCTTCGCCCTCACCCGCCTCTCCGACGACGACACCACCGCCGCCTGGTCCGGACACCGCGGCCGACTCGACGCCGACACCCTCCTGCGGATGTGCCCCGACCTGGCCGCCCGCGAGGTCTTCCTTTGCGGCCCTGGGCAATTCCGCAGCGGCGTGCGCTCCGCACTCGTCGCCTCCGGGGCGAGTCTCGCCCACATCCACGAGGAGAGTTTCGGCTTCGTCCTCCCCACCCCCGGCGCCGACGACGCCGACGGAGTCACCGTCGACTTCACCCGACGCGCCCGCCGCGTCACCGTCACCGCCGGAAGCACCATCCTGGCCGCCGCGGCCGCCGCCGGCGTCACCCTCCCCTCCTCCTGCGGCGTCGGCCTCTGCGGCTCCTGCAAGGTCACCAAGGTCTCCGGCGACGTCGTCATGAACCACCAGGGCGGCATCCGCCGACGCGAAATCGAACAGGGGAAGATCCTGCTCTGCTGCTCCGAACCCATCTCCCCCGTCGTGATCGACTACTGAGGACCACACCATGAACACCCAGCCCGCTCGCTCCGCTCCCGGCGCCGAACTCCCCGAGCACCCCGACTTCCTCTGGCGCAACCCCGATCCCCAACCCACCTACGACGTCGTCATCGTCGGTGGCGGCGGACACGGCCTGGCCACCGCCCACTACCTGGCCCGCAATCACGGCATCACCAATGTCGCCGTGCTGGAACGTGGTTGGCTGGCCGGCGGCAACATGGCCCGCAACACCACCCTCATCCGGTCCAACTACCTGTGGGACGAGAGCGCCGGCATCTACGAGCACTCCCTCAAGCTGTGGGAGGGACTCGAGGACGAACTCGGCTACCCGATCCTGTTCAGCCAGCGCGGCGTACTCAACCTCGCCCACACCGAACAGGACGTCCGCGACTCCATCCGCCGCGTCGAGGCGAACCGGCTCAACGGAATCGACGCCGAATGGCTCGATCCCAAACAGGTCGCCGAGGTCTGCCCCATCGTCAACACCGCCGACAGCATCCGCTACCCGGTGATGGGCGCCACGTTCCAGCCCCGCGGCGGAATCGCCAAACACGACTGGGTCGCCTGGGGTTTCGCCCGCAGTGCCAGTGACGCCGGCATCGACATCATCCAGAACTGCGAGGTCACCGGCTTCGAGACCACCGACGGCACCGTCACCGCCGTCAATACCACCCGCGGACGCATCGGCGCGGGCACCGTGGCACTCTGCGCGGCCGGCCACACCTCCACCCTCACCGACCAACTCGGCTTCGGCCTCCCCCTGCAAAGTCACCCGCTGCAGGCTCTGGTCTCCGAACTCCTCGAACCCATCCACCCGACCGTCGTCATGTCGAATGCCGTGCACGTGTATGTGTCCCAGGCGCACAAGGGTGAACTGGTGATGGGCGCAGGCGTCGACTCCTACAACGGTTACGGCCAGCGCGGCGCCTTCCACATCATCGAACGGCAGATGGCCGCGGCCGTGGAACTGTTCCCGATCTTCGCCCGCGCCCGACTGCTCCGCACCTGGGGCGGCATCGTCGACGTCACCCCCGATGCCTCCCCCATCCTCGGAGCCACCCCGTACGACAACATGTTCGTCAACTGTGGCTGGGGTACAGGCGGTTTCAAGGCCACACCGGCGGTCGGCTGGTGCCTGGCCCACACCATCGCCACCGGCACACCGCATCCGATCAACGCCCCGTTCACCATCGAACGATTCACCACCGGCGAACTCATCGACGAACACGGCGCCGCAGCCGTCGCCCACTAGCCAACTCTCTCAGCCCATCCCAGCACGGAGAACCTCATGCAAATGATCCCCTGCCCCCACTGCGGGCCGCGTGAAGAGATCGAATTCCACTACGGTGCCGCCGCCGGCATCGCCTACCCGGCACAGCCGGAGTACCTCGACGACGCCGACTGGGGTGCCTACCTCTTCTACCGTCCCAACCCGAAAGGTGCACTCGCCGAACGCTGGTGCCACAGCGCCGGATGCCGGCAATGGTTCACCATCACCCGCGACACCGTGACCTACGCCTTCACCGGCGGACCCACCGCATCAGCGATCACCGCATCGTCCTCCACTGCATCGGCCCCCACCGAATCTGCCCCGACTGCAGCGGCCGCCACCTCCGAGGCCCTCTCATGACCCGCTCACTCACCGGCATGCGTATCCCCACCGGCGGTCGCATCGACCGCACCCGGCCGATCGACTTCGTCTTCGACGGCGTCACCTACTCCGGATACGCCGGCGACACCCTCGCATCCGCGTTGCTCGCCAACGGTATTCACACCATCACCAGCAGCGTCAACCTCGGTCGCGTTCGCGGCATCACCGGTTCCTGGTCCGAGGACGCCACCGCACAGGTCGGCATCGACGCCCCGTACAGCGAACCGATGGTGCCCGCCACCACCATCGAACTGTGCCCCGGAATGGTGGCGCACGGCGTCCCCGGGCGGGGCAAGCTTTCCGCCGACATCGACGCGGCCCGTTACGATTCCCTGCACCATCATCCCGATGTGCTCGTCGTCGGCGCGGGTGCCGCCGGTCTGATGGCGACACTCATGGCCGGGCGCGCCGGAGCACGCGTCATGCTCGTCGACGAACGCCCCGAGGCCGGCGGCATCACTCCCGGCGCGCCGTGGGTGGCCGACGCTCTCGCCGAAATCGATGCACTACCCACCGTCACCCGCCTGCAACGTACCACCGCCTTCGGCGCCTACGACGACGGTTTCGTCCTCGCAGTCGAGCGCCGCACCGACCACCTGCAGCGTGTCGACGACGCCCCGGAGATCTCCCGCCAACGCATCCACCGCATCCGGGCCCGCCGCATCGTCGTCGCGACCGGTGCCCATGAGCGTCCGATCATGTTCGCCGCCAACGATCTTCCGGGTGTCATGCTCGCCGGTGCCGCCGCCGACTACCTCCACCGCCACGGAGTGCTGGTCGGACACCGCGCCGTCGTGTTCACCGCGGGCGACGCCGCCTATGCGGATGCCTTCGCACTGGCCGAGGCGGGCGTCACCATCTCCGCCATCGTCGACGTCCGAACCCAGGTGTCCGACGATCTGCACGACACCGCTTCCCGCCGCGGCATCACCATCCGCACCGGCGACGCCGTCACCTCAGCGCTGGGTACCGAGCATGTCAGCGGTGTCGAACTCCGCGACGGCACCCGCCTGGACTGCGACACGGTCCTGGTCTCCGGCGGCTGGAATCCGGCCGCCCACCTGTGGAGTCAGCTCCGCGGAACCATTGCTTTCGACGCCGCCGCGGCCGCCTTCCTGCCGACGGGCTCGCTCCCCGGCGTCGAGATCACGGGTGCTGCAGCAGGTTTGCTCACGATCGGGTCGTGCCTCACCGACGGCCGACGCGCCGGTCTCGCCGCCCTACGCTCGCTTCGGATTCCGCTTCCGGAGTTGCGGGTCGTTCCCCGTACCGTCGACCGCACCCCCGCGGCCACGGCCACCTACTGGCGCGTCCCCGAGGCCGACCCCACGATCTCGTTCGTCGATCTGCAACGTGACGCCACCGTCGCCGACATCGAACGCGCCGTCGGGGCCGGGATGTCCTCGGTCGAA
Organism: Gordonia sp. NPDC003950; assembly: GCF_053605205.1. Lineage (NCBI taxonomy): Bacteria > Bacillati > Actinomycetota > Actinomycetes > Mycobacteriales > Gordoniaceae > Gordonia > Gordonia sp. NPDC003950. Next base: position 48,203 of record NZ_JBSGIT010000016.1, read on the forward strand.
CATGTCAAGCGCTACACCACCATTGGTACCGCGCATGATCAGGGGAAGACATCCGGTGTCGTGGCCTCCGGCATCGTCGCCGAGCTTCTCGGTATCGACGTCTCCGACGCCGGCACCACCACCTTCCGGCCGCCGTACACACCGGTGTCCTTCGCCGCGCTGGCCGGCCGCGACCGCGGTGACCTCTACGATCCGATCCGGCGTACACCGCTGCACGCGTGGCATATGGACCGCGGCGCTGTCTTCGAGGACGTCGGAGCGTGGAAGCGGCCCCGTTTCTATCCACGCGGAGGCGAGGACATGGACACCGCGGTGCTTCGTGAATGTGCCGCCGTGCGTTCCGGTGTCGGAATCCTCGACGGTTCCACCCTCGGCGTCATCGACGTCGCCGGCCACGACGCACCCGCCTTCCTCGACATTCTCTACACCAACCTGATGAGCAGCCTGAAGATCGGCAAGATCCGCTACGGCGTGATGTGCGGACCCGACGGCATGGTGAAAGACGACGGCACCGTGATGCGGATCGCCGAAGACCGCTACACCGTCTACACCACGACCGGCAACGCCGCGGCCATCCTGGACTGGATGGAGGAGTGGCATCAGACCGAATGGCCGCATCTGCAGGTGTTCACCACCTCGCTCACCGATCACGTGGCCACCTTCCCCGTCGTCGGCCCACGCTCGCGCGACGTCGTCGGCGCGGTCTTCGACGACCTCGACGTCACCAACGATGCCTTCGCCTTCATGGACTGGCGCGACACCACGTACCGGGGCGTCCCGATACGGATCGGCCGGGTCAGCTTCTCCGGTGAACTCGCCTATGAGGTCAACGTCGCCGCCGAGTACGCCGAGGTTCTCTGGCGCGCGCTGATCGACGCGGGCGAACCGCACGGCATCACCCCGTACGGCACCGAGACCATGCACGTGCTGCGCGCGGAGAAGGGCTATCCGATCATCGGGCAGGACACCGACGGCACGGTCAGTCCCCACGATCTGGGCATGGGTTGGGTGGTGTCGAAGAAGAAGCCCGACTTCATCGGCAAGCGCTCCTTCTCCCGGCCGTCCAATCAGGACCCGTTGCGCAAGCATCTGATCGGGCTGCTCCCCGTGGACGGGCAGACGAAACTCCCCGAGGGATCGCAGATCATCGCGCACTGCGCCGATCGCCTCCTGCCGCCACCTCCGATCCCCATGCTCGGCCACGTCACCTCCGGTTACCTCAGCGCCGAGCTTGGCCGACCGTTCGCCCTCGCCCTCGTCAAGGGTGGTCGCGACCTGATCGGTACCCGCCTCGACGTTCCCGTCGGTGACCGCCTGATCGAGGTCGAGGTCACCTCACCAGTTTTCGTCGATCCCGAAGGAGCCCGACGCGATGGCTGACGCCACTTCTACCTCCCTGCAACCGGTTTCGCCACTCGCACGGTGGCGCGACAGATTCTCCACCCTTGCCCCGGCCATTCTCCTCGCGGAATCACCGGTCGCGCAGGTCGTCGTGCGGACCACCGACGCCACCGTGATCGCCCAACTCGACCTTCCCGCCGCATGCCAGGTCCGTCGCGCCGACGACGAAGTCGCGATCTGGCTCGGACCGGACGAATGGTTGCTGTGTCGTCCCGGCGTCACCGGTCACGACTACCTCGCCGAGATCGCATCGAAGCCGACCGACACCTCCGGCGTGTACCTGATGGACGCCACCGGCCAGCGCACCCGACTCCTCCTGGGCGGTCGATTCGCCACCACCATCCTCGCCCACGGCTGCGCCATCGATCTGCATCCGGAGTCCTTCGGACCGGACGAGGCCGCGCAGACGCTACTCGCGCAAGCCGGAATCATTCTGCACCGCAACTGCACCGGCGACGAAGAGACCGATCCGCAGTTCGCGGTGTTCGTTCGCACGTCGTTCGCCGACTACCTCGCCCACTGGCTCGTCGACGCGTCGGTGGAGTACGTGACCAGCCCAGAAAGCGCACGCTCATGACCACCACCTTCATCCTCACCCTGCGTTGCCCGTCGCGCAGCGGCATCATGCACGCCGTCTCGTCGTTCCTCTACAGTCACGGCTGCGAGGTCCTCGATCACCGGCAGTACGACGACCCGGTCACCCACACCCTGTTCGTCCGAACAGAATTCGCCTCCGCTCGGGAATCCAGCGCGGCGGACATGACCCGCGCCTTCGATCACCTCGCCGCCGGCATCGGCGCCGAGTTCGAGATCAACGACCAGTCACCGCAACACATCCTGGTGATGGTCTCCAAGCTCGGTCACTGCCTCAACGACCTCATCTTCCGCTGGCGGGCCGGCACACTCGGCGGTGACCTGGTCGCCGTGGTGTCCAATCACACCGACCTCGAACCGATGGCCACCTCGGCCGGCCTTCCGTTCCATCATGTGCCGGTCACCCCGGACACCAAGGCGCAGGCCGAGTCCCGGCTCCTGGAACTCACCGACGCCCACAACGCCGACCTGGTGGTACTCGCCCGCTACATGCAGATCCTCTCCGACGAGACCTGCACTGCCCTGCGTGGCCGCGCCATCAACATCCACCACTCTTTCCTGCCCGGATTCAAGGGCGCCAAGCCGTATCACCAGGCACATCAGCGCGGCGTCAAATATGTCGGCGCCACAGCCCATTACGTGACGCCCGACCTCGACGAGGGACCGATCATCGAGCAGGAGGTGATCCGCATCGATCACACCCACGACCCCCGGCGGCTCGCCACCGTCGGCAGCGACGCCGAAGCCCTGGCGCTGTCCCGGGCGGTGCGCTGGCACAGCGAGAACCGTGTCCTCATGAACGGCACCAGCACGGTGGTGTTCAGTTGAGCCACTCCCACCGCCCCGACCCGCGTGATCCGCACCCCCACCAGAAAGACCTCCCATGAGCACACCGAAAGTCGTGATCGTCGGCGCCGGCATCGTCGGTACCTCCCTCGCCGACGAGCTCACCGCGCGCGGCTGGACCGACATCACCGTCCTCGACCGCGGCCCCCTCTTCGCCACCGGCGGATCGACCTCGCACGCACCGGGTCTCGTCTTCGCCACCAACCCGTCAAAGACCATGACCGAACTCGCCTCCTACACCTGCGAGAAGTTCTCTGCGCTCGAACACCCCGACGGTTGGTGTTTCAACCACGTCGGCGGACTCGAGGTCGCCACCACCGACGTCCGGTGGGGCGACCTGCACCGCAAGGCGGGTTGGGCGGCCTCCCGCGGCGTCGACCACGAACTCCTCACGCCCGAGCAGTGCGCCGCCAAGTACCCGCTCCTCGACCCCGACCTCATCGTCGGCGGCCTGTTCACCCCGCGTGACGGGCTGGCCAAGGCGATGCGCGCCGTCGAGGCGCAGGCCACCCGCGCCGCAAGCCGCGGTGCCCGATTCGTCGGGCATCAGGAGGTCATCGACGTCGTCGAGGAGAACGGCGAGGTGCGCGGCGTGCGTACCGCCACCGGCGTCGTCGACGCCGACATCGTGGTGTGCTGCACCGGATTCTGGGGCAAGGAGTTCGGACGGCGTGTCGGTTTGACGATCCCACTGGTGCCGATGGCCCACCAGTACGCCTACACCACACCCCTGGAATCCCGTGCGGGCGTCAACTCCGCACTCGCCGAGGCATCCCTGCCCATCCTGCGCCACCAGGATCACGACCTCTACTACCGCGAACACGGCGACCGCCTCGGCATCGGCTACTACGGTCACCGTCCGATGCCGTCGGATGTCACTGCCCTCGACTACGATTCGACGATCTCCCTCGACGAGATGCCGTCGAAACTGATGTTCACCCCCGACGACTTCGCCGAGGCCTGGGAGCAGACCACCCGCCTCATCCCGGAACTGGCCACCGGCAAGGTCGACGAGGGATTCAACGGCATCTTCTCCTTCACACCCGACGGGCACTCGGTGGTCGGCGAGCACCGCGACCTGTCCGGATTCTGGGTCGCCGAAGCCGTGTGGGTCACCCACTCCGCGGGCATCGCCCGCACCCTGGCCGAGACGCTGGTCGAGGGCACGCCCTCGGTCGACACCCACGAATTCGACCTGTACCGCTTCGAAACGGCGGCCCTCACCGACGATTTCATCCTCACCACCAGCTCACAGTCCTTCGTCGAGGTCTACGACGTCATCCACCCGCACGATCAGCGCAAGGCACCCCGGCAGGTCCGCACCAGCCCGTTCTACGACCGGCAGGCCGCGCTCGGCGCCGAGTTCTGGGAGGCCGGCCTGTGGGAGCGTCCCGCCTGGTTCGAGTCGAACCGGCATGTGCTGGACGCACTCGTCGCCGACGGAATGACCATCCCGCAACGGGATTCGTGGTCGGCGCGGCACTGGTCGCCGATCGCGGTTGCCGAGGCGGCCCACACCCGCAGTCACGTCGCCCTGTACGACATGACGCCACTGACCCGTTACGAACTCGCCGGTCCCGGTGCGCTGGATCTGTTGCAGCGGCTGACCACCAACAACCACGCGAAGTCGGTCGGGTCGGTGACCTACACCTTGATGCTCGACGAGAACGGTGGTGTGCGTTCGGATCTCACCGTGGCACGCCTCGCCGAGAACGTGTTCCAGATCGGCGCCAACGGCCCCATCGATTTCGACTGGATCAGCCGGCATCTCCCCGCCGACGGCAGCGTCACCCTGCGCGACATCACCGGCGCCACCTGCTGTCTGGGCCTGTGGGGACCGCTGGCCCGCGACGTACTGGCACCGCACACCCCCACCGACCTCACCAATGACGGCCTGAAGTACTTCCGCTGCGTGGCCACGACCATCGGGTCGATCCCGGTGACGCTGATGCGCGTGTCCTACGTCGGCGAATTGGGTTGGGAGATCTACACCGACGCCGAGTACGGACGCGGCCTGTGGGATCTGCTGATGACCGCCGGCGCCGACCAGCAGATCATCCCGGCCGGCCGTATCGCGTTCAACGCGCTGCGCATCGAGAAGGGTTACCGGTCGACGGGCACCGACATGACCACCGAGCACACCCCCGACGCCGCCGGTCTGGGTTTCGCGGTGCGGATGACCAAGGACGACTTCATCGGCAAAGACGCACTTGCCGAACGGCAATCGTCGGTTACCCTGCGTACCATCGCGTTCACCGACCCCGCCGCCGTGGTCCTCGGCAAGGAACCGGTCAGCGTCGACGGCACCGTTCGCGGTTACGTCACCAGCGCGGGCTGGTCACCCACCTTCGGCGCATGCCTGGCCTATGCGTGGCTGCCCACCGACACCGCCGACGGCACCTCCGTTCAGGTCGCCTATCTGCAGCACACCTACGAGGCCGTCGTCACCGCCGACCCGGTCGTCGATCCCCAGATGAATCGAATCCGGAAGTAGGACAACCCATGACGAAACCCGTCGGCACCGACCAATCGATCACCGGACGATTCCGGTCGATCACCCGACCGCAACTGGACCCGACCGTCTTCGGTGTCACCGCCGCCCTCGTCGTCGGATTCCTCATCTGGGGTCTGCTCGCACCGGACAACCTGGCGTCGGTCGGCGCCACCGTGCTGGCCTGGATCACCGCCAATCTGGGGTGGCTGTTCGTCCTCGCCGCAACCGGTTTCGTGATCTTCGCGGTCTGGCTGGCCGTCAGCAGGTACGGCCGCATCCCGCTCGGCAAGGATGGCGAAAAGCCCGAGTACCGCACGATCAGTTGGATTGCGATGATGTTCAGCGCCGGAATGGGCATCGGCCTGATGTTCTTCGGCGCCTACGAACCGCTGTTCCACTACGTCGAGGCCCCACCCAACACCGACGTCAACGACATCGGGGTGGCGATGGCGACCACGATGTTCCACTGGGGATTTCACCCGTGGGCAATGTACGCCGTCGTCGGCCTGGCCATTGCCTACAGCACCTACCGCCTCGGCCGCACCCAGCTGATGAGCGCGGTGTTTGCCCCGCTGCTCGGCGGTTCCACCAACGGGCCGGTCGGCAAACTCATCGACATCCTGGCGATCTTCGCGACCCTGTTCGGCACCGTCGCGTCATTGGGACTCGGTGCCCTGCAGATCGGTTCGGGCCTGAGCAAGATCGGCTGGGTCGACGAGCCGTCGACGATGCTGCTGGTGGCGATCATCGCCATCCTCACGGCCTGCTTCGTCGCCTCGGCGGTGTCCGGCATCTCCAAAGGTATTCAGTGGCTGTCGAATACGAACATGGTCCTTGCGGTGATCCTGGCCGTCTTCGTCTTCGTCGTCGGCCCGACCGTCTTCATCCTCAACGTGCTGCCCACCACCCTCGGCGCCTACGCCAACGACATCACCGCCTTCTCGGCACGATCGTCGGCCACCGTGGACGCCGACGGCGCGGCCTGGCTGTCGAGCTGGACGATCTTCTACTGGGCGTGGTGGGTGTCGTGGACCCCGTTCGTCGGGATGTTTCTGGCGAAGATCTCCAAGGGCCGCACCATCCGCGAGTTCGTGGTCGGCGTGATGGTGGTGCCGACGGCGGTCTCGCTGGTGTGGTTCGCGATCTTCGGTGGCACCGCCATCCGTGAACAGATGACCGGCGTCCTGGGATTCAACGCCGCCACCGCGGCCAGCGAGGACACCCTCTTCGACGTGTTGTCACACCTACCGTGGACCGGGATCGCCTCGGCGTTGGTGATGATCCTCGTCGCGATCTTCTTCGTCTCCGGCGCCGACTCGGCGTCTCTCGTGATGGGGACACTGAGCGAACGCGGGGCGCACGAGCCGACCCGCGCGGTCACCATCTTCTGGGGCACGGTGACCGGCGCGGTGGCCGCCCTGCTGCTGGCGATCAGTGGCGACGACGGCCTCAACGGCATCAAACAGATGGCGATCATCGCGGCGTTGCCGTTTCTCATCGTGATGATCGGGATGTGTGTGTCGCTCTACCTCGACCTGCGGCACGACCCGCTGATCGTGGCCCGGACCCAACTCACCGAGCAGGTCGACGAGCACGTCCGCCGGCAGGCCGAATCGATCGCCACCGGCGAGATGGACGTGGTGACCGTCGTCGACGACGAGGTCGTCGCCGTGGCGGAGACCGTGACGTCCGCGGAGACGCCATGACGCTGGCCCACCCACCACGCACCCGCAACGGCGCGGGTGCGTTCCCGGGGGTGCCGCCGCGGTCGTCTACAGTGGGCACCATCATGGCCACGCAGGAGAACAGGACCGGCGACGAGGCCCCCACGCCGTCCGGAGCCGTCCAATCCGTCGATCGTGCACTGGCCGTCCTGGAACTCATCGGCGCGATGGGGTCGGCGGGCATCACCGAACTGGCCGCCGAACTCGGCGTCCACAAGTCGACGGTGTCGCGCATCGTGGGCTCGCTGGAGTCCCGTGGCTTCGTCGAGCCCGAACCCGGCAGCCGCAAGTATCGCATCGGTTTCACCGTTGTGCGCCTTGCCAGTTCGACCAACGCCTCACTCGATCTGTCCAAGCAGGGCCAGGAGATCTGCGAGAAGCTGGCCGGCGAGTTCGGTGAGACCACCAACCTCGCCGTCCTCGGCGGTAATCAGGCGGTCAACATCGTTGAGGCACAGGGCACCTCGAGTGTCGCCCTGCAGACGTGGGTGGGTCAGACCTCACCCGCGCATGCCACGTCGTCGGGAAAGATGCTGCTGAGCGCGTTGTCCGACAACGAGATCCGCGAACTGTTCGCCGGCGGCCTCACCCGCTACACCGATCACACGATCACCGACATCGAGGCACTCCTGGCCGATCTGGCGCAGGTCCGCGAGCGCGGGTGGGCCATCGCCGACGAGGAACTCGAGGTCGGTCTGGTCGCGATCGCCGCGCCGATCCGTGATCAGACCGGCGCGGTGATCTCGGCCCTGAGCGTGTCCGGGCCGCGGTACCGCGTCGACCCCGACCACGCCGCGGACATCGCTGCCCAGGTCACCGCCGCAGCATCAGAACTGAACTCGCGCTTCGGCTTTCGGGGTTGATACTCCGCCTCCGGCCGGCGGCCACACCATCGGCCGGAATCGAGCACCGACGGCGGGCCGGGCGACCGTTGCCCGCGGTCAGTTCGCGATCGACGACACCGGCGCCGCCGACGAACCCGCCGGTCGATCACTGGCGCTGCGGAAGAGCACCGACTCCAGCGCCCAGCGGCCGGATCCGATGAAGACGAGCAGCAGCAGCGACCAGCAGAACAGTGCCGCCGAGTCGCCGTCGTTCTGGATCGGAAGCATCCCGTCGCCGAGATGCTTCCAGAAGTAGGCCACGGCCATCGACCCGGAACCGATGAATGCAGCGATCCGCGTTCCGACGCCCAGCATGACCATCAGCCCGCCGACGAGCTGAATCGCCGCCGCCCACCAGGACGGCAACGACCCGAACTCGGCGGTGGAACCGCCGTAGGGCGCGACCGGCCAGGCGAACAGCGTGGACGTGCCGTGGCAGAAGAACAGGAAGCCGACGATGATCCGGAAGATCCCGATAGCCCAGGGCGCAGCCTTAAGTGAGGTAAGCATTGCCTAACTATCGCAATGCTTGCATGATCAACCAATAGCTGTGAGGTAACTGTGAGCTACCTCACGGGAGCGGATCGCCCGCCGTCAGCTCCCCCGCTTGATCCATTCCTCAAGGTGGGGGGCCTCCTCGGCGATCGTGGTGCCGTCCCCGTGACCGGTGTAGACCTTGGTCTCGGGATCGAGGACGAAGATCTTGTCGCGGATGGATTCGATGATCGTCGGGAAGCTCGAGAACGAGCGCCCCGTCGCCCCGGGGCCACCCTGGAACAGGGTGTCGCCACTGAAGAGCACTCCGGCCTCGGGCACGTAGATCACCGACGACCCCGGCGAATGCCCGGGCGTGTTGATCACCGTCAACGTCGTCCCCGCGACCTCGATCTGCTGCCCGTCGGACAGATCCTCGTGCTCGACGTCGGGATGGGTGTCGTTCCACAGCATGTCGTCACCGGGATGCAGCAGGATCGGCGCGCCGGTCTCTTTGGACAGTTCCGGTGCCACGGTCACGTGGTCATTGTGGCCGTGCGTGAGCACGATCGCCTTGACTGTGCGGTCGCCGACCGCCGCCAGGATCGGCGCCGCCGAATGCGCGGCGTCGATGATGACCACCTCGTCGTCGTTGCCGACCAGCCAGATGTTGTTGTCGACATCCCAGGTCCCGCCGTCGAGCGAGAATGTCCCCGACGTGACGACATTGTCGATACGCAGGTCGCTCACTGCTTGACCTCGACCACCGAGCGCAGCACCTTGCCGGCCTCCATCGCCGAGAACGCGGCCTCGACGTCGCCGAGTCCGACCCGTTCGGTGACGAACTTCTCCAGCGGCAGCCGACCCTGCTCGTAGAGGTCGATGAGCATCGGGAAGTCGCGCTCGGGGAGGCAGTCGCCGTACCACGACGACTTCAGCGAACCGCCGCGGGAGAAGAAGTCGACCAGCGGCATCTCCAGGGTCATCTCCGGGGTCGGCACCCCGACCAGGACCACGGTTCCGGCCAGATCCCGCAGGTAGAAGGCCTGCTTCCAGGTCTCCGGGCGGCCCACCGCGTCGACGACCACGTCGACACCGAAGCCGTCGGTGAGGTCCTGCACGGCTGTGACGACGTCGTCGACCTCGGCACCGTTGATGGTGTGGGTGGCACCGAGATCCTTCGCCCACTCCAACTTCGAGGCGTCCCGGTCGATCGCGATGATCGTGGTGGCACCGGCCAGTCGCGCGCCGGCGATCGCCGCGTCACCGACACCACCGCAGCCGATGACGGCCACCGAATCGCCACGGCCGACGTTGCCGGTGTTCATCGCGGCGCCGAGGCCGGCCATCACACCGCAGCCGAGGAGCCCGGCGACGGCCGGGTCGGTGTCGGGGTTGACCTTGGTGCACTGACCCTCGTGGATGAGGGTTTTCTCGATGAACGCCCCGATGCCCAGGGCGGGGGTGAGTTCGGTGCCGTCGGCCAGCGTCATCGCCTTGCTGGCGTTGTGGGTGTTGAAGCAGTACCACGGGCGTCCGCGCTTGCAGGCGCGACACTCGCCGCAGACGGCGCGCCAGTTGAGGACGACGAAGTCGCCGACCTCGACGTGGGTGACGTCGGACCCGATCGCCTCCACGACGCCGGCCGCCTCATGGCCGAGGAGGAAGGGGTACTCGTCGTTGATCCCGCCCTGCTTGTAGGCGAGGTCGGTGTGGCAGACGCCGCAGGCAGCGATCTTGACGATCACATCGTGCGCACCCGGGTCGGGAACCACCACGTCCACCAGTTCGGTCGGCGCATTCTTGCTGCGCGAAATAACTCCCTTGACCGTCTGCGACATATCCGCTTCTCAATCCTCTCGATGACAGAAACCGTTGACACCTGCGACATGCACGTGCCGTACCCAGTGTTGTCGGGGTCGGGAACACATGCATCCATCCGAATGGATGGTTCTACCTAGACGAAAGTACAGCCCGGCCCGACCGCATTCCTTCGGCCCGCTGTTATTGGGTGACGATGCCCGCACTCGCCGCGAGCAGGCCCGCCTCCCCACGGTTGGACACCTTGAGCTTCTGCAGGATCGCCGTGACGTGGAACTTCACCGTGCTCTCCGACACTCCGAGCGCCGCGGCGATCGCCTTGTTACGGCGGCCGAGTGCGAGGTGCCCGAGCACCTCCACCTCACGGGGATTCAGCGCCGAGAGCCGATCCTCGTCGGGCCGGGCCGCCGACGCCGCGAGCGGAATCCGCGCCGACACCCGCGTCCCCCACCCGGGGATCGACTCCACCTCGAGCTCCCCGTTGAGCGCCTGCAGCCGACCGGCCAGCTGCCGGGCGAGCAACTCGCCATCGAGCTCACCCGGTCCCTGATCACGGATGTCGACGACGAGGTCATCGCCACTGCTGTCCCACTCGATGCGCACCCGCGCCAGCTCCGGTTGGGCGGCGACGGCCACCGCCGCCGCGCGCACGATGGCCCGCGCACCGTGTGCGATCTCCCCGGGCAGCGGACTGCCGTCGACCGACGGGCCGACGTAGTCGACGTCGGCGGCAAGGTGACGCAAGGCCGGTTCGAGTTCGGCCTGCAGCCGACGAAACGCCGTGGTCACCGCTTCGGTGGCGAGCTTGCGGTCGGTGTCACCGACCGCGCGCAGGGTGATCAGCGCCGACGATGCCGTCTCCGCGGCCGTCGACCGCGCCGTCCGATCGTCCAGGTCGCGCGAACGCAGGGTGCCCAGCACGGACGCCAGAGTGTCCTCGTGCGCCTCAGTGAGCTGCGCGATCGTCCGGGCGCGCTCACTGGACGCGGCCCGCGATTCGGCCAGGTAATCGGGACTCGCCTGGGCGACCTGCTGCCGGATCGACACCGCGACGATCGCGAACCAGGCCGCCAGCAGCTCCTTCGACGTCCCCGTCCCCGATCTGCTCCGTCTGGGGACCAGCACCAACAGTGTGTCGGTCGCGTCGCGAACGGCGCGGATCGGCCGGCGCGCACCACCGAGGACGGCGTCGAGTTCACTCACCTCGCCGACGCCGACGGTGTTCTTGATCTGATCGAGTTCGTCGATGGTGGCGCGCTCGACGATGTCCGGGGTCCCGGCCACCTTGCGCGGTCGTCCGGTGCATTCGCGGGTGAAGATGATCAATGCCTCGTGGGCATCCGTCGGCGCGAGGAATCGCGAGAATCGCACCGCGATCTCGGGCAGCGGACCGTCGATGACGGCGCACAATTGCTGCCACTGCCCGATGGGCGAGGCGAGACGCGGTTCGATACTCACCGGTCCATTGCACCCCGCCGGCGGGCCGGGTGCCAAACGTCGGGTTACCGCGGCGTCGCCTCAGCGAGTCACTTCAGTGCGGCGAGCAACTGCGCCTTCGTCATCGACGAGTACCCCTTGATGCCCTTGGCCTTGGCCTGCGTACGCAATTCGGCGACGGTGGGACCGCTCCGCGACGCACGCTGTGTGGCCTTGGCGGGGGTCTGCTTCGCGGGGGTCTGCTTGGCGGGGGTCTGCTTGGCGGGTGCAGGTTTGGCGGGAGCAGCCTTCGCCGGCGCGGGTTTGACGGGCGCAGGCTTGGCCGGATCGGGTGTCGCCGGGGCGGGCTTCTTCTCACCCGGTGCCGCCACACCCCATGCGGCGGTGGCCTTCTGCGCCGGACTCTTACCGTCCGACGACGGTGGGGTGGACAGTGTCGACGACGCCGGTGGGGTGGACGGCGCCGCTGTCGGCGGAGTCGCGGGGGTCGACTTCGGTTGCGCTGCAGGCTTCGTGGCAGGCTTTGGCTCCGCCGGTTTCTCGGCAGCGGGTTTCTTCTCGGCAGGCTTGGACTCGGCCGGTTTCGACTCGGCGGCCTTCTTCTCGGCCGGCTTCGTTTCGGCCGGTGTCGCGTCCGCCTTCGGCTCAGCAGACGTCAGCCTCGGGCCCTTGTCGGATCCCAGTCCAACGACCTTCAGCAGTTCGGTGCGCAGATTCGCGACGTCACGTTCGGAGCGTTTGATGCGTTTGCGGGCCGCCTTCTCCACTCGTGCCAGTTCGGTGGTCAGTCGACCGATCTCGGACTCCAGCCGCGCAATGGCCTTGTCCTTCTTGCTCTCACCGGTCTTCTTGAGTTCATCGGTCTTCTTGAGTTCATCGGTCTTCTTGGGTTCGCCGGCCTTCTTACCCGCATCCTTCTTGCCCACGCCCACATTCCTCCCATACCCGCCTACCTCGGCCGGGTCTCAGGGTAGTACCCTGCGTGCGCACGAGGCAGGTGTCTGCGGCGTTCGGCGTGTTCGCCCGACGCACCCCGCTACCTCGCCGGCCTCGATCTCCACAGGTACACCGCGCAACCGACCACCGACCACCCGGCGAGCACCAGGAACGGCCAAACATATTGGTGATCCGGGAAATACACGGCGGTGTGCTGCGCGTTGACCGATGCTCCGGGCGGTAACCATCCACCGATGGTGGCCAGCAGGCGCGGAAGCAACGGCCACGACACCGCCCCTCCGGAGGACGGATTGCCCAGCAGCACCATCACCAGCCAGGTCGGGATCATTGCCCACCGACCGAACAATGAACTGAACATCGTGAACACCATGCCGCAGGTGAACAGCGTCAACGTGAGGATGAACCACGACTCCACGAACGGCAGGTCCAGCGCTCCGAGAAGCCAGTCGGCGACCGCGGCCATCCCGAATCCACCGAGTATCGAGTACGCCGCGGTGAATCCGATTCTCTCCCAAGGTCGTAACGACCTGGCGTGCACTCCGAGTTGTACGGCGCCGACGAATCCGACGATCACCGACGCGAGCGTCATGTAGAAGATGGTGAGCCCGTGCGGATCTCCGTGCTGCAGCGGCTTGATGTCGGTGACGGTGAATCCGGCCTTCTCCAGAACCGGCGGCATCGACTCCTCCAGCAGGGTGACCACCGTCTGACCGGAGGCGCCGCTCACGTCGAGAGCGAGATGCGTCGACCCCGACCGCGTCTCGATGATCGCGAACACCTTCTGGTCATCGATCAGCTCCAGAGCCTCCGACCGCTCGTCCACATGCCGCACCTGGAGCGAACTTCCCAGTGCGACTTCGAGTTCGGGCTCCAGCGTCGCAGCGGTCGACGGCGCCAGGGTGCCGACGACGACGATCGGGATGTTCTCCGGTTTGGGGTTGGCCGTCGCGTACGTGTAGGACGCGACGAACAGTGTTGCCGCGCAACTCAGGATCAGCACCAGCACGGTCGCCGGCAGAAACCGGGAGCCACGGAATTCGTCCCATGCCCGACGCACTCCGGTGTCAGTCATCGTCAGCCGAATCGGCGCGCGATTCGAGGCCGTGACTCACGGCGCGCCCGATGACGTCCTCGTACAGATCGGCGTTGTCCGGTGCGGTGGTCAGGGTGAACACCAGCGCTTCCGGTGTGCTCACGAGTTCGGCGTGAGCGGCGCCGTCACCTATCTCGAGCGTGCCGGTGCCGGTCGCCGCCTCCCACCGGGTGACCGACCGCCGACTCAGATGCGAGGCGAGTTGGTTGTCGTAGCGGGCCGCGCGATCGGTGGCCACCGTCGCGATGCTGGTGATGGTGTTCAACGTGAATTCCTCTCTCACCGTGCGGCGGTCGGCACCTGCGCCGACATCCACGGGTACACCGTCCGGGCGTTGCCTTCGCCGATCGCGCGTCGTCGTCGGCTGTGGCAGTGGCGGTCTCGATGCCGCGGCGGGTGTCACGTTACTCGGATGACATCGAGGAGCGGATCGACGGCGCAACGTGACGGCGCTCTCCCCACCACTGACGGCGCTCACCTGAGCGCTGTCAACGTCATGGCAAGCGCCGTCAACGGAGAACGGGATACCTCGATCGGACCGCCTTGCCGACCACTCGGCGTAGCGTGGTGCCAGAAGGAGGCACCATGGCCGCAGACAACAAGCCCGCCGACGATCCCGGACCGTCGGTCAAGGACGACGAACTGTACGAGAAGCTCCGCGATGAGGGGAACTCCAAGGAGAAGTCCGCCCGCATCGCGAATGCCGCAGCCGCCCAGGGCCGTTCGAAGGTGGGCGCGCGTGGCGGACACTCCGGCTCCTACGAGGACTGGACCGTCGACGAGCTGCGCTCGCGCGCAAAGGAACTCGACCTGACCGGGTACTCGTCGATGAAGAAGGACGAACTCATCGAGGCGCTGCGAGAGCACTGACCTCGACGTCGCCCGCGGCACCGACCAATTCGTCACCGCACCGTTCCCACCCCCACAGGGTCGCGCACGCCAGGAGCACCGGGAACCATCGGCCGCTGAACGCGTGCACGCCACGCAGTTCGGCGGCCAGCGCCCGGGTGTTGATCCGCACCCGACCGCCGTCGTCGACGCGACCGAATGCTCTACGCCGCAGTCCCATTCGGTTATCGGACGATCCCGCCGCACCGTCCCCCACCCGCAGACAGGTGTAGTCGTGGGGATCGTGCAGCGTCAGTCCCTCGGCGTCGACGACGATGATCATCGGTGCCCCCGGTGGGTGCCGAACACCCGGCGGTGATAGGTCAGCGGTTCGGCGACCTCGTGATCCGCACCGATCACCTCGCCGAAGATCACCGTATGATCGCCACCGACAGCGAACTCTGTTGCGGTGCAGGCGACCCAGCCCGAGGTGCCGTCGAGGGCAGGAAGGCCGTCACGTCGCCGCCAGCCGACACCGTCGAACTTGTCACGGCCCTTGCGGGCAAACGCCAGCGCCACATCCGATTGCTCGGACGCCAACACGTTGACCCCGAATCGTTCCGACTCCCGGATCAGCGCGAGCAGTTCGGAATCACCGTCGAGCGCGACCGCCACCATCGGCGGCCCCATCGACAGCGACATGAACGCACTGACCGTGGTGCCGTGCGGCCGGTCACCGTCGAAGGTCGTGATGACGGTGACCGGCGTGCACACATGAGCCATCGCCTCACGGAAACCCGTTGCCACCGAATCAGGTCGCGCAAGTTGCGGACTCATCCATTCACTCCTTCTGTATCCAACCCGCGGCAGCAGGCCGTGCCGTGTCAGCCCTTGGCCGAGACTTCCTGCTCATACTTGCGGGTCATGTGGTCGACGGCCTCCATCTGTTTCTTCGCATGACCCTCGCGCACCGACCGCGCCAGCGCAGCGGCATCGAGGGTGGGCTGGGCCTGCTCCTGGAAGTGCGGGAACACCTCGTCGGCGAACAGTTCCGCCGACCTCCTGGTGTCCTCGGGATTGGCCCAGTCATGACCCATCTGCAGCATGCAGCCGAAGCCGCCGGATTGATCCCACAGCCGCTGCACCTGCGCCCGCGCCTGCTCTGGTGTGCCGATGACGCCGATGCCGGCCTCGTTGATGAAGTCGATCATCTCCGTCAGCCGACTGCCCGACACCGCCATCTGCGGGAATGCGGCCACATGCTGGAAGTAGTCGAACCATTCCTCGATGCCGTACTCCACCTGCTTGCGGGCCTGCGCCTCGGTTTCGGCGATGTGGAACGGCCCGGCCAGACGCCACTGCGACCGGTCGACGCTGGTGCCGTGGGTCTGCGCCCGCTCCTCCATCACATTCCAGTGGTGGGCGAGCGCGTCGAACCCGTCGGCCGACAGGGTGGCGCCGATGGAGATCAGCCCCAGTCCGTAGCGACCGGCCAGACGCGGCCCCGTCGGCGAGGCGACCGCGGCGAGGGCGATCTCGATGCCGCCCGGCGAATACGGCGCGAGCTGCAGCTTCGCGTCGAACAACTCATGAGTGCGGGTCTTGGCGCTCACCGTCTCACCCCGCATCAACCGGACGACGATGTCGAGGTTCTCCGACAGCAGTTCACGCGTGTCGGTCGGGTCGAGACCGATCATCGCCGAGTCCGTCGGCAACGAGCCCGGCCCGATCCCGAACACCGTACGGCCCCGCGTGAGGTGATCGAGTTGCATGATCCGATCGGCCGCCCACAGCGGATTGTGATAGGACAGCGACGTCACGCCGGTCCCGAAGGTGATCCGCGGCGCCCGCTGGGCGGCGGCGGCGATCATGATCTCCGGCGACGCGATGATCTCGCTGCCCGCGGAGTGATGCTCGCCGTACCAGACCTCGTCGTAGCCGAGTTTGTCCAGGTGGACGGCCATCTCCAGATCACGCTCGAGAGCCGCGGTCGGATTGCGTCCGGGAACGTGGAACGGGGCCATGAAGTAGCCGAAGCGAAGTCTGCTCATCGTGTGTTTCTCCTGGTCATGTGGTAATGCGAGGGTGTCGTACCGGAGTCCGGTGCGCGCTGAGATCACCGTAGACGCGCTGTGACCGACACCACAGTGCACCAAAGTGGACACTCCTCCTTGCACCTGAATCCCGCGTCGAGTTTCATGGGTTCGGGGCACCTGTGGCATGGATCACAGGAGGCGCACCTGATGCACGACGTCGACACCCGCGAGTCACTGCCGAGCGCGGAGTACGAGCGGATCTTCGCGGTGCTCGACATATGCGAACAGGCGGCCACCCTCGAGCACTTCAAACACACCCTGATGGACGCGCTGCACACGCAGTACGGGTTCCCCAACACCACATTCCTGGCGGGGCCGACATTTCGCAGCGCGTTCGCCGACTCGGACCCGGTCACCACGGGCAGGATCACGCCGATCATCGACGAGTACCAGACGGGCTGGTATCGCACCGACATGTTCGCATCGGCCGAATCCTTTGCCGCCCTGCAGGGTCCGCGCGCCATCTCGCACCGTCAACTGCGGCGCTTGCCATCGACTGCGGTCGAGTACCTCGAGGGCTTCCTCTACCGACGACGCCTGCACAGCGCCGCCGTCCTGCACCTGGGACTCGCCGCCGATTGCCATGGACTGATCGGCATCTTCGACTCCGAGGGCAAGGACCTGCCGCCGACTCGTGTACACGCACTGGGGTTGTTGGCGGGGCAGTTGTCGGCACAGGCCAAGTCGATGCCCGGGAACCCGGTGCCCGACTGGCGCACCCACCTCACCCCACGCCAGCAGGAGATCGGCGCTCTGGTCTCCGACGGTCTCACCAATGAGGAAATCGCCGCCGTGCTGCGCCTGGAGGTCGACACCGTCAAGAAGTACGTCAGCCGGATCTTCGCTCTGACCCACGTCCGCAATCGGACCGAGTTCGTCAAGCTGGTCTACACAACACCGGCCTGACCTCGCATAACGCCGACGCGGCTGATCCTCGTCGGCGCGGCGCCCTCACGTTCACGCGGTCTGTGCAATGACCGCTCCTGGCGCGGGCACCGCGCGGACACGAAACACCCGCGCCGACACCGTGTTTGATGGCCTCAGGGCGGGGTCACGGCAACAGCCCGGACCGGCGCGCCACGACGACCGCTTCCAACCGGCTCGCCGCACCCAGTTTCCGCATCGCATCCTTCATGTAGCCCTTGGCGGTCTGCACGCCGATTCCCAACGACTCGGCGATCCGCGCATTGGGGTACCCCAGTGCGGCCAACGCCACCACGTCCTGCTCCCGCGCGGTCAATTCGACGGCGTCGGTGTCGGGACCGGCGTCGAGCAAGCCGTCGGTGATGCGGGCGATCGCGTCGGCGATGTCGGCGTCGTCGACCGACCTCGCGAGTTCCCGTAACTGCGTGTACGCCTGCGTCATCCGGATGCGGAGGGCATCGGCGTCGGGGTCGGCGGCCGCGGTCTCCACCGAGGTCCGCGACGCCACGATCTGTTGTTCCAGGGTGCGGGCCTCCAGGGCCAACGCATCCAGCGCCCGGCCACCGATCGGGTCGTCGGTGTGCAGTGCCCCGTAGATCACCGCGACGGGTTCGCGGTCGACGATGACCGGCGCCGCCGCCATCGCACGCAGACCCTCGGTTTCGATGACGGCGTTGTAGCGGTGCGTGATCCGCGGGGTCCGCAGGTAGTCGTCGACGACGAGCGGCCGGTTGGTGGCCACGACCTTGCCGCCCAGCCCGTGCCCGATGTCGACGGCCACGCCGTTGAGGGCACCGACGGTCGGCCCGACGAACTGGCTCAGCCGCAGAGCCCGACCCCTCTGCACGATGCCGCCGAAGGCGAGCGAAACCCCACTGACCCGACGCAGACGACGCAACGCATCGGTGACCGGCGCAGCCAACGACTCGGGCATACGTCACCTCCTGTGCTGTCTGCCGACCCTCTCCGGGATTGACGCCCTGTGCCCGCGCGGCCAGACCACGGCCGGCAAGTGTGACTCAGCTTACTCGGGCCCACCACCACCATTTCGCCCGCCGGATACCGATATGAACGCGGCGTGAGAGGTCTCCCGTGTCGATATACGACGCGAGTGCCCTCTGACACCGCGTTTGTATCGCCGCTCGGCCGGACCATGCGATATAGACGGGACGGCCGGGCCGGACGGAAGCGATAATCTCCTCCGATGCCCTGAGCCATCCCGGTTATATCGCCACTCGGATCAGTGCACGGCCGGCGAGACGAAATCCGTTGGGGCCACATGCCTCACGTCAGCCACCAACCAGCCGCCGGACCGACTCGGGAACCCGATGTCCGGTGGCGGTGATCGGATCGTCGAAGACGGTGCGTGTCGGCACCACACCGGTCCAGTTCTCGGTCTCGACGCCGGGACCACCGATGCGCGCCTTCGCGATCCACTGCCCGTCGACGATCGGGATGCGCAGGGCGATGGTTGCCGCCCGTTCCTTGCGGGTGATCTCCGGGGCCTCGGCGACGCGCCCGGGAATCAGCTTGTCCGACAGCACTTTCAGCGCCGCGACCTCGTCGTCGGCGCGCTCGGGGATGCCGCGGATGACCGCCGACCGATAGTTCGCGGAGTGATCGAACAGCGCATCGGCGACGACGATGCCGTCGAGGATGAACACGGTGAACGTGGACGGAACGCCTTCGGCGACATGACGCAGGGCGCCGGCGGCGATGGATCCGTGCAGCAGGAGCGCGTCGCCGTCGCGGGCGAACAGCATCGGCACCGACCACGGCCAGCCATCGATCACCGTCGACAAGGTGCCGACCAGCGTGGAGTCGAGGACCTCGTCGAGCAGCGCCCGATCACCGCCGCGATGCGGTTTGCGGCGCAGACCGCCGAGCGCCGCGGGTTCGTCGGCGTGGCGGTCCGCAGCTGATGTCGGGTCGGAGGTCATGCACGCATCGTCGCCCTGCAGCCAGGACGCCGCAACCGAATTCCCACCAGAACCGCCGGACTATCGCGGACCGAAGTTGTCCGCAATCACCCTTACCGTCGACAGCGTCAGTTCACTTCACCCCACACCAGAAGGACTCACCATGGCCGGCACCTACACCCCCCGTCACCCTGTCCGTCGATGTCACCGGCGAGAAGGAGGAACTGCTCACGCTCCTCGACGACCAACGTCAGGTCTTCCTCGTGACACTCCGCGACCTCGACGACGCCCAGGCACGGACGCGCACCACCGTCAGCGAACTCACCCTCGGCGGACTGCTCAAACACCTGACGCTGGTCGAGCGCGGTGCCACCGAGACGATGACGGTCCGCGACGAGGAGGCCACCTTCGACATGTCACTGATGGAGCACGCCTACGAACTCACCGACGACGAGACCCTCGACGACTGGCTCACCGCCTACCGCGAGGCGGCGGCCGCCTACGACCGCGCCGTGGCCGGGCTCGATCTGGACGACCAGATCCCCCAGGAGACCGCGCCGTGGCAGCCCGAACGCGAATGGTGGTCGGCGCGCAAGATGGTGCTGCACATGCTGCGGGAGACCGCCCATCACAGCGGCCACGCCGACATCATCCGCGAGGCGCTCGACGGACAGACGACGATGTCGGCATTGTTCGACTTCGGCGACGCGGTCTGAGACGGGACTCCGGCAGAAGGGCCGGTGCGTATACATCGCACCGGCCAATCCCGGCGTTACTTACCTGTAGTCCGATCGGGTGGAATTGTCCGACGGTCGGCCGAATACCCCTATTCTTGGTTGCCCCTGCTGAGAGCGGCTCCCGATACTGATGGCTCGGGGATCACCACAACGCCGTTCATTCGTGTTCATCCGACCGTGAACGCGAGCTTCGACGCAGGAGACCAGATGTCGTATTACCCGCCCGGGCCACCCACGTATCCGCCGTCAGTGCCGTTCGGAGCCGTGCCGCCGGAACCGCAACCCCGCAATCGCCGCAACCTCACGATCATCCTGGCGGCCATCGTGGCGGTGCTCGCGTTGGTGTTCTCCGGTGTCGTCTTCTACGTCTACAAGCACAACAAGGACGGCTTCGAGCTTCCGTTCCTGTCCTTGACGTCGGCGGACGCACCGGGCGACCAGCCGTTCATGGCGCAGCCGAACCTGACCAACCGGCCGATCGACAACGGCCTACGGCTCTCGGCGAACACCGGCGCGCAGGATCAGGGCACCCGGACGGTCAGCGGCACCACGCCGGGTCTGTACATGGGCGGCTCCACCACCTGTGATCCGGCGGCGCTGGGCAACTATCTCGCGCAGAACCCGAGCCAGGCGTCGGCGTGGGCGAGCGTCTACGGCATCAGCCCGTCGGCGATCCCCTACTACCTCGACTCGTTGACCCCGGTCGTGCTGACCGCGGACACCTGGGTGACCAACTACAGCTACGCCGGTGGTTCGGCGGTGCCGTTCCAGGATGTGCTGCAGGCGGGCACCTCGGTGCTGGTCGACAGTTCCGGTGTGCCGCGGGTGCGCTGCCAGTGCGGTAACCCGCTCGCACCGCCGGCGTCGGTGCCGATCGGTGGGTACCGCGTGCGTGACACCGCGTGGCCCGGCTACCAGGTCAACTACATCACCCGCGTCGCCTACAACACGCAGAACGTCACGGTCATCAACAACACGACGACCATCGTGACCCAGGCCCCGACGCAGGCATCGGCTCCCGCCGGAACGTCGCCGTTGCTGACCCTGCTCAACCCGGACACTCGCCAGCTCGTCGAGCGGACCGTCGGCGGACTGCTGGATCTGTCGGGTCAGCCGCCGCTGGCCGAGCCGCTGCCCACCCCGGCCGCGCTCAACGTGCCGTTGCAGGTGAACAACGACGAGGGCGCCCGCGCTCAGGGTCTGGCCGGGGCCGGTGAGACCGGCGCGGCACCCGAGGTCATGTCGATGGCCGAGAGCAATGGCAACGTCCCGTCGGTCGAGAGTGAGACGACCGACGAGAACGGTTCGACCAACGCCGCAGGCGAGACCACCGCTCCCGGTGAGTCCTCGGAGTCGTCGACGGAGTCGAGTTCATCGAGTTCGAGTAGCAGTTCGTCCTCGTCGGAGGCGCCGTCGCCGACCAGCTTCAGCGGCAGTGGCGACTCGATCGGCTCCTTCACCTTCGAGGAGGACGGTTCGACGGTCAGTTGCTCGGCACCGTCGGAGGAGACGACCGGATCGGTCAGCCTCAGCTGCAACGACGGAGTGTCCCGGACCGTCTACCAGAGTTCGCTGTCGCAGTCGTCGGTCACCTCGGCCACCGATTCGACCGGCGTGTGGCATGTGTCCCTGTCGGGCGGTTCGACGTCCTCGGCGGCGGTCATCTCGGCCTCGTGGCAGACGCTCACCGCGCTGACCACCACGACCGAGACCACCGAGGAGACGACGACGTACGAGACGCCGGAGACCACCACGGAGACGACCACCGAGGAAACCACCACGGAGGAGACGACCACCGAGGAGTTGCCGGAGACCACACCGGCGGGCTGACGCCGGGCTCGGCCCAACGCGAGAACGTCCCCGTGAGCGCGGCTCACGGGGACGTTCTGCTGTGATCGGCGAGGTGTGCCGGTCACCATCTGTTCAACGCGCAGCGGACGTCGCGGCGACGATCCCTACCTGTACCAGCCGGGCATGGTCGTCGACGACGAGGACGTCGGCCGCCAGTCCCGGCCGCAGATCGCCGACACCGTCGAACCCGAGGGTGCGTGCCGGTGTGCGCGAACACATTTCGACTGCGGCGATGAGCGCCTCGGCGGTCACGATGTCACCGCCGGACAGTCCGCGGGCGGCGCGCCGGAACAGCAGGGCCATGGTCGCGGTGCTGCCCGCGATCGCCCCGGTGTCGCGGACCCGCGCGACCCCGTCGATCACGTCGACGTCGAGGACCCCGAGCCGGTAGGACCCGTCGGACATGCCTGCCGCGGCCATCGCATCGGTCACCAGCGCGACCCGGCCCACGCCGGCGACCCGCTCGACGTAGGTGGCGAGGTCACGGTGGATGTGGACGCCGTCACCGACGAGTTCGACGGTCACCCGCTCGTCGGATAGGAGGGCCAGCACCGGTCCGGGTTCCCGGTGGCGCAGTGGCCGCATCGCATTGAACAGGTGAGTACCGACCCGCGCGCCGGCGTCGATGGCCGCACGGGTGCGGTCGTAGGTGGCCTCGGTGTGGCCGAGGGCCACCACCACGCCGGCGTCGGCGAACTGCCGAACGGCGTCAATGCCGCCGTCGAGTTCCGGTGCGAGCGTGACCATTCGGATGGTCTCCCCACCGACGCGCAGGATGTTCGCGATCTCGGCAGAATCCGGGTCGCGCAGGGTGGCCGGGTCGTGGGCGCCGCATCGCGCGTGCGACAACCAGGGCCCTTCGAGGTGGATGCCGGCCACCACACCCGCCTCGACCAGTGGCCGCAGGCGCCGGACGTGCGTGATGAGGTCGTCAGACGACGCACTGACCACACTCGCCAATGTTGTTGTGGTTCCCTGGGATCGGTGGAATTCGACGGCGGTGTGGACCTCGGCGGTCACGCCGTCGGTGTAGCTTCCACCGCCGCCACCGTGGACGTGCATGTCGACGAAGCCGGGGACGAGCGTGGCCTCTGGAAGATCACGATCGGCGGGGCTCGGCGGGAGTCCCTCCCCGACGTCGGCGATGCGTCCGTCCTCGACGGCCAGCCACCCCGGCTCCAGGGCGCGCCCGCCACTGATGATCCTTGCCGCCGTGACGATCTCGCGGGAAGTCATCTCGCAGGAAGTCACAGTGTCTCCGTCACCTTGCGCAGCCCGCGTGGGGTGTCGGGGTCACCGCCCCGCGCGATGGCCAGGTGCAGGGCCAGTTGCTGGAACGGAATGATCTCCAGCAGCGGCGAGAGTGCCTCGGGAGCGCCGACGGGAAGTTCGACACCGCCGGTCAACTCGGACACGTATTCCGTTGCGCCGACGCCGAAGACGTCGGCGTCACGTTCGGCGAGACGTTCCAGGACCTGGACCATCGCCGCACCGCCGGCACCCTGCGGCACCACGGCGAGCACCGGGACCTGCGGGTCGACGGTCGCCAGTGGTCCGTGCAGGAGATCGGCACCGGAGAATGCCTGCGCCGACAGGTACGAGGTCTCCATCAGCTTCAGCGCGGCTTCCCGCGCCGTCGGATAGGAGTAGCCGCGGCCGGTGGTCACCAGCCGTTGGGCGAACCGATACCGTTGCGCCACAGCACGAATACGAAGCTCGCCGCCCAGTACCGTGGCCGCCAGATCGGGCAGGGCGTGCGCATCGGACCCGTCGCGGCCGGCCATCCCTTCCGACAGCAGGTACAGCGCCAGGAGTTCGGCAGTGTAGGACTTCGTTGCGGCAACGGACTTCTCGGCTCCGGCGTGGACCCGGACCTCGAGTTCGGCGGCGTCGGCCAGCGGTGAGGAGTCGGCGTTGGTGATGGCGAGGGTCATCGCTCCCTGTTCACGGGCCACCTGCACCGACTGCACGAGGTCGGGGGAACCGCCGGATTGGCTGACGGCGACGTAGAGGACGTCACGCAGATCGGGGCGGGCGCCGTAGACCGTCATCGTCGACGGGGAGACCAGTCCGGCGGGCAGTCCGTGCCGGATCTCGATGAGGTACTTGGCGTACAGCGCGGCGTGATCGCTGGTGCCGCGGGCCACGAACTGGACGAAGCGGGGTTTCCTCTCGGCGATATACCGTGCGACGGAAAGTATTTCGTCGGCTCCCTCGCGGAGCAGTCGTTGCCAGGCGTCGGGTTGTTCGGCGATCTCGGCGGCCTTCAGGTGGCCGGGCTGGTCGGTGACGGGTGTTCGGGTGAGGGTGTTCATGAGTGTTCTCCTTGAGGTGTGAGGCCGACGTCCGATGCGAGACGCAGGTGGCCGGACCGGGCGGCAGGTCGGTCAGTGGGTGTCGAGAAGTGCGGCGGCGAGCCGTGCGGCGCCGTGCACCGGGTCGACGCGCAGCACCCGGATGTCGGTGATGTCGCGGGGTGCGACGAGGTCGCGGAGGCGGCGCTGTAGTTCGGGTTGGTGGACGACCTGTCCGCCGGCCAGGACCACCGGACCGGTGGAGCCGAGACGGTCGGCAACCTGGCCGATCAGGTCGGCCAGGGCCGCAGCCGCGGCGTCGATGATGTCGTTGCTGCGCGAATCCCCCTGGGCGGCAAGCTCGAAGACGACGTGGGCACGGCGCGCCCAGAACTGGCGGTCGGCGCGGGTGTAGAAGAGGTCGTGCAGGCCGGCGACGCCGTCGACCTCGCATTCGGCGGCCAGACGTGTCGACAGCGGGGCCGGTGAGCGGCCGGTGTCGTCGTCGCGCAGGGCTCGTCGCACCACTTCGCGGGCCACCCAATAGCCGCTGCCCTCGTCGCCGAGGAGGTGTCCCCATCCGCCGGCCCGGGCGTCGGTCTCACCGGTGCGGCCCCAGGCCACCGATCCGGTGCCGGAGATCAGGGCGATTCCCTCGTCGAGGCCGGCCGCGGCCAGAATGAGGTGGGTGTCATGCACGACACCGATCGCCGCTCCGGGAACACGCTCGGCGAGAAGCTGTTCCAGTCGTGCGACGCTGGCCGGGGTGTCGGCGCCGGCGGAGCCGGCCATCACCGCATGGACGCCGGCGGCACCGCCGAGCGCCTCGATGGCGTCATCGAGTTGCCGTCCGGCCTCGGCCACGCCCATCGACGAGACGTTGGCGCTGCCGACGATGGTCTCGGCGACCACCTCACCGTTCTCGGTGCGTATCGCCTGGGTCTTGGAGCCGCCGATGTCGAAGGCGAGGGTCACGACCGTGCCGCCCGCCGCCGGGATGGTGGTGGCCGTGGCGGTTTCGGTGGATGCGTTCTTCATCGTGACACCTGTGTCCGTGTGGTGTTCTCGACGACGGTCGTGGCCGGCCAGCGGCCGCCGTTCTGCCAATAGTGTTGGATGTCTTCGAGTTTACGGCCCTTGGTCTCCGGGGCCAGGAAGTAGACGAAGACCATGCCGATGACCGCGAATCCACCGAAGACGGCGAAGGTTCCGGCGCCGCCGATCGCGTTGATGAGCGAAAGCGTGAACGCCGCGACGATGGCGTTGGCCACCAGGTCGGAGGTGAGCATCGCCGACGATCCCTGCGAGCGCAGGCGGGCCGGGAATGCCTCGCCGGCGTAGACCCAGACCAGGGCGCCGAAGCCGAAGGAGAATCCCATGGTGAACACGACGAGTCCGGTGAATCCGAGGATGTGCGCGGCGGTACCGTCGCCGTGCATCGGGCCGTAGGTGACAATGAGCATGCCGGTGGCGATCACCATCGCGCCGATGCCGCCGAGCAAGATGGGGCGTCGTCCGGCGCGGTCGACGGACAACAGCGAGATGATCACCGCGGCCAGGCCGGCCACCTGCACCAGCGCGGGCAGCATGAGGGTGCCGAAGTCGCCGGTGAAACCCATGTCCTCGAACAACTTCGGGCTGTACTAGACCACCGCGTTGATGCCGGTGATCTGGATCAGGAAACCGAGGCCGACGACGAAGACGGTGGCGCGCAGCCACGGACGACGGAACATCTCGGTGATGCGGCCGGCGGACTCCTCGGTCAGTGCGCGCTGCATCTCGCCGATCTCGGTGTCGACGTCGGCGTCGGGGTCGATGGCCCGCAGCGTCGCCCGGGCCTCGTCGACCCGGCCCTTGGAGACATACCAGCGCGGGGTGTCGGGCATCGTGATCAGGATCAGCGTGACCAGCAGGGCCGGGATGGCTGCGAGGCCGAGCATCCAGCGCCACGCGCCGTGACCGGCCAGGAAGTAGCCGATGACGTAGCCGGCGATGATGCCGACGATGGTCGCCACCTGGTAGGCGACCAGCATCGCGCCGCGGGTGCGTGGGGGTGCGGATTCGGCGACGAAGACCGGTACCACCACGATGGACACGCCGACGGTCACCCCGAGTAGCAACCGCGCTCCGAGAAGGGTCACATTGGTCGGCGCGAAGGCGCTGAACAGGGCGAACAGGCAGTAGGTGGCGCCGACCGCGACCATCGACCGCTTACGGCCGATGCGGTTGGCGAGCCAGCCGGCGAAGATGGCTCCGACGATCTCGCCGATGACGACGGCGGTCGCCAGTGCCTGTTTACCCGTATCTCCGAGTCCGAAGTCGGCGGCGATGAACTTGAGTGCGGCGCCGATGTTGCTGCTGTCGTAGCCGTAGATGACGCCGATGCTGGCGGCCGCGATCCCGACGAGCAGGCCCGACGACCTCGCGTGTACCGGGGGTGTGAGTGTTGCCATGTCGAGTGCCTCTCGAGCGTGAATTTATTGGTGTAGACCAATTGGGAGTGCAGTTAGATTGGCATATACCAATATGGGCCGTCAATGGGTACGCTCGGATTCATGTCGACGTCCTCCGTCCGGACGGCACCCGCTTCCGGTGACCGTGCCCCGCAGCCACGCTATTTCCAGGTCAAGCTTGCGCTCGAGAAGCGCATCGCCGAGTTGGAACCGGGGATGTCGCTACCTCCCGAACGCAAACTCGCCACGGAGTTGGGAACCTCGCGCACGACATTGCGCCGAGCGCTGGCCGAACTCACCGCCGAGGGCATCCTGAGCAGCACCCAGGGCAGCGGAAACTATGTGGCCCCACCGAAGCTGGTGCATGTGCGGCAACTGACCTCGTTCAGCGACGACCTCGGCGCCGCCGGCCTGGCCGTGCACTCGGAGATCATCGATGCCGATCAGCCGTCCACCGACGCCGATCTCGCCACCCACCTCGACATCGACAAAGGCGCCCCCGTCGACCGCCTGGTCCGCCTGCGTATCGTCAGCGACGAACCACTGGCCCTCGAAACCGCCTACCTACCAAGACCTTTGGACGGACTCGTCGATGCCGTCACCACCAGCGGCTCGCTCTATGCGACCCTGGCCCGGTTCGGCATCGAGATCTGCGACGTCGAGGACAGCGTGCAAACCGCGCTGGCCACGCCGGATCAGGGACGGCACCTCAAGGTCGCAACCGGAACCCCACTGCTGCTGATCGAACGCACCTCGCGCGACGCCGACGGCCGCATCGTCGAGTGGACCCGATCGTTCTACCGCGGCGACCGCGTCAGATTCGTCGCACGCGGAACGCTCTGAGCCGCTCCACCCCACTCACAGCGCTCTCCACCTCACTGGGCTGACCCGCACCCGGCCGGCCCACTCGCGCGAAGAACCACCCCAGCACACGTCTCGACAACCGGTGACGACGCTCGACCAACAGAAAGCCCTCCCCGGCCACGGGCCGGGGAGGGCGCTGGTTCTACCTTCTGGTCAGGCGCTGGCCGACTCCAGTTCGTCGGACGCTGCCGCGTCGGTGACCGGCTTGGTCCGGGTGAACTCCAGGTGCGGATCGGCGACATCCATCGCGAACGACTTACGGTCCTTGTAGTAGCTCATCGACATCGACCACGGCTCCTCGACGCCCTGCTTGGGCAGGTTCGCCAGCGACCGCTGGACGTATCCGGCGCCGAAGTCCAGCAGCGGACGCGTCCCCATGTCCGGGTCTGCGATCGGCCGCACGGCCGGGTAGCCACGCGCATCCATGTACGCGAGCAGGCGGCAGAAGTGCTCGCACAGCAGACCCACCTTGAGGGTCCACGACGAGTTGGTATATCCAATGGCCAGTGCGAAATTCGGGATTCCACTGAGCATGAAACCGCGGTAACAGACGGACGTGGACATCTCGACGGGCTCACCGTCCACGCTCAATGCCACCCCACCGAACAGTTGCAGGTTGAGTCCGGTCGCCGTGACGATGATGTCGGCCTCGAGTTCCTCACCACTTTCGAGCAGGATGCCCGTCTCGGTGAACGTGGCGATGCGGTCGGTGACCACCGACGCCTTGCCCTCGCGGATCGAACGGAACAGGTCGCCGTCGGGTACCGCGCAGAGTCGCTGATCCCACGGGTTGTACGGCGGGTTGAAGTGCTTGTCGACGTCGAAGCCCTCGGGCAGGAGCTTCTTGTTGATGGCGCGGATGACCTTTCGCGACGCGTTCGGGAACCGCTGGCAGGCCTCGTACAGCAGCCGCTGCTGCGCAATGTTCTTCGCACGCGCCAGCGCATACCCGCGCTCGTCGCCGAGTACCGCGCGACCGATGTTGGCGACCGGATCGTGTTTGGGCAGCGGAACGATGTAAGTGGGTGTGCGCTGCAGCATCGTGATGTGCTCGGCCTTCTCGGCCATGGCCGGAAGCAACGTTACCGCAGTGGCACCACTACCGATCACGACGACCTTCTTGCCTGCATAGTCGAGGTCCTCCGGCCAGTGCTGCGGGTGGATGATCTGACCGCCGGCGCCGGTGAACCGCTCCACGCCCTCGAACTGCGGGGTGAACCCTTCGTCGTAGTTGTAGTAGCCGGCCCCGGAGAACATCCAGTTGGCCTTCATCTGGATTCGCTCGCCGGTGTCGGTGCGGTCGATGTCCACCGTCCACAGGCACTCCTGCGACGACCATTCCGCCGAGATCACCTTGTGGCGGTAGCGGATCTTGTCGCCCAGGCCATCCTCGTCGATGGCCTCGTGCAGGTAGTCGAGGATGCGGTTGGCGTCGGCAATGGACTGCTTGTCGGTCCACGGTTTGAACGCAAAACCGAAGGTGTGCAGATCCGAATCCGATCGAATGCCCGGGTACTTGAACAGGTCCCAGGTCCCGCCCGGGACGTCGCGACCCTCGATGATCGCGAACGACTTGGCCGGCAATTCCTTGGTCAAGTAGTGCGCGGCACCGATACCGGAGATGCCGACACCGATGATGAGTACGTCGACGACGTCGACGCTGGGGGCTGTCTCGGGCATCTGTTGCTCCTCGTACATGGCCAGGAATATGACACCCGGCGTTGTTACATTCCAGCATGCGGGTGCGCCGCACGTCACACCAGGGACGTTGTGCACATATTCGGCATCACTGACAGTGCATAATGCCACAATGGATGGAGAATGGCCGGAGGTCTCCCCCGAGGTGCGAGACCTGATCCGTCAGGCGTCGATACTGGTCACCGACCCGCCCGCCGGCTGGGTCGATGTCCTGCACGACGCCTCCCTGTCCGGGGTCCGGATGAAGACCATCGCCGACGACCCGGTCCTTGCCGAGGGCACCCGGCGCACCAACCTGGCCAACACGATGCGCTGGGCACATCACAACGTCAGTCACCCCGGTGAGCGCGTGCCCGCCCAACTCACCCCGGAGATCATGACCGCCGCCCGCGACCTCGTGCGTCGCGGCCTCGACGAATCGTCCCTCGACGCCTTCCGCACCGCACAGAGCGCCGCCTGGCGACTGTGGATGGACATCTGTTTCGAACTCACCGAGGACCCGACGGTGCTGCGGCAACTCCTCGACGTGACCTCGTTGTCGATCTCCACCTTCATCGACGACACCGTCACTGCGATGAGTGAGCAGATGCGCGCCGAACGCGAGGAACTCTCGCGGGGCACGCACGCCCAGCGGCAGGAAGCAGTATCTCTGGTGCTCGAGGGAGCACCCATTCCGCTCGCCCGCGCCGAGTCACAGCTCGGGTACCGGCTGTCGGGCCCGCATACCGCACTTGTCCTGTGGAGCGTCACCCCTGGCGCTGCAACACAATTGGAGTCCGCCGCACAGGAACTCTCCCGCGCGACCTCCGCCCGCCGCACGCTGCCCATCGTCGCCGGCGCGTCGTCGTGGTGGATGTGGCTGCCCGCCAACGGTATCGGCGATCCCGACTTGTCGTCGTTCGCCGACATCCGGGTCTCGGTGGGTCGCCCCGCCGTCGATGTGGAAGGCTTCCGGTCGAGTCACTTTCAGGCGCTGAGCACCCAGCGTCGACACGCCCGCCTCGGCGCGAGCCGACAGGTCGTGCACTACGACGACATCCGCCTGGCATCGCTGTTGACTGCCGATGAAGCCGCGGGAAAGGAGTTCGTCACCGATACCCTCGGTGCACTCGCCGATGCCGACGATGAGCTCGTCGACACCATTCGCACCTGGATCGGTCTGCAGTGCAACACCTCCCGCACAGCAGAGACCATGTACACCCACCGCAACACCATCATCCGACGGTTGGCCCGCGCCGACGAACTCCTCCCCCGACCACTCACCGATGCGCTTGTCGACATCGCCGCCGCGCTCGAGATCATGCGATGGCGCGGGTGAGACACACGTCGATGTCGCGGTCATCGACACCGAGGAGCCGTCACAAACAGCTTCTACCTGCCCACTCCTGTTCAGCCACAACCATTCACCCTCTGTCCGGCGAACCGTGAGGCGAGAAAGGCCACGGCATCGGCGCTCCACGGTGCAATCGCCTCGGTGTGACTGCGCCCGGGGTACACCCGAAACGTCGTCGGAACCCCACGTCGGCAATATTGAGACGCCAGCGCCGCGACGTCACCGGTGATCATGATCCCGTCACCGGTGTTGTCAGACTTGCCGATTCCGAGGAACATCGGCGCCCGTGGTGTTCCCTCCGATCCCATCACGTTCTGCCGGACCGCATCCCGCATCCCGGGCACATTGATGAGGCCGCCGACACCGGGCCGCAGTAGCGAATAGTCGGTGAGTCCGGGGTATTTCGAGGCGAAGTCGATGATGCATTCGCCGCGCACCTGGGCCAAAACCTGAACCCCCTTGGGGGAAAGGTAATTCGACAGTCCGAGGTCAAAGGTCTCGTCGTAGACGGTCATCAGGGCGGGGATCACCCCGGCCCATTTCTGGCTACCGTCGACGTAGGCAAGGTTGTTCTCGGGATTCACCAGCACGCCGCCCGCCGCTGCCCCGATGATGTTGAGCTCTGGGGCATACCGTGGCGCGATCTCGGCACCGAATCCGGTGGGTACCGAACCACCGGAGTACCCGTAGAGTCCGACCGGAGTACTGTTGGGCGCCTTCAGGTATCGCAGTGCTGCGCGCACACCGTCGAGTGCGGCACGACCGGATTCCAGGCCCATCGTCCAGCGCAGGTTCTCACCCTCGTAGTCGGGCACCGCCACGGTGTATCCGGCCGCGAGGAACCCAGCGATCATGGCCGCGTCCACCGGCGCGTTGGCGGTCTCACCGCCCCGCAACGAATACGACGGGTCGCATTGCGCACCGAGCGCATCGTAGAAGGCGTGATAGGAGATGAGTCGTCGCGGCGCCCCAGCGGCGACGCCGGGCGGCGAGATCACCGTGGTCACCGTGGACGCCGGAGCACCGAACTGGTCGGTGGTGCGGTAGAGCAGCTGCGTCGCCGTCGCGGGAAGTCCCTGCCCGCGGAGGCCGAGTTGCACCACTCGCGAGTCGAGGATCGCACCGGGCGCGGCACCCGGCAGCGTGCCGTCGGCGGTATAGAACGGGTCCGAGGTCGGCAGCTCCGGTGGGGCCGCCGACGCCGGTGGTGCGGTGAGGACCGCAGCCACGACCACCCACGCCATCACGACGACGAGAACACACCGGCGGAACGCCGCCGGACCAGTTGTGCGCATGCGGTTATCATCACCCATGAATCTGCCGACGGCAGCGAAAGCCGCGAGGAGAGCGACGGCTCAGGCGGTCCGTGCTACAAACGCAAAGGTGAACCGTTACCGAGGGGTCACCCGGGGACTGCCCGCCGTCACCGGTGCGGTCGTCGTCGCGCTGACCGTCGCCTGCTCGGCGCAGGCCGGCAACGGCCCGGCGGCCGCGGACTCAACCGGGCGAGACCCCACCCGGACGGACATTTCCCAGTCCTCGACGGCCCCCTCGACCATCCCCGTGCCCCCGACCCAGGCGGCCTCACCCGCGCCGCTGCCACCGATCTCCGATGCGGCCCGTGCGGTGGGTTTCGTCGACGTGCGATCGGTGGTTCCCGGCGCGATCATCGATCTCCGATATGCCACCGCGGACAATTTCGTGGGTGTGCAACTCTATCCATCCAACGCCCGGTGCCTGATTCACCATTCCCTGGCCGACGGACTCCGCGCAGCGGCCGCGCAACTGGGTGCGGTGGGTGACACCCTCGTCTTCTGGGACTGCTACCGCCCGCACTCGGTGCAGGTGACGATGTACAAGAAGGTGCCCAACCCGGCGTGGGTGGCCGCACCCGGGCCGTATTCGCGCAGTCACGAATCCGGCCGGTCGGTCGATGTCACTCTCGCGACACGTCGCGCGGACTGCCCGGCGCATCGACGCATCGACGGCTACTGCCTCGTCGACATGGGTACCGATTTCGATTCCTTCACGCCTGCGGCAACAGCCTTCGCGACCGACGGGGTGCCCGCGACGGCACAGCAGTCACGGCTGCGGTTGCGCAGCGCGATGGCGGCGGGTGGGTTGTCGGTCTACAGCGGCGAGTGGTGGCATTTCGACGGTCCGGGCGCCGGCGTGCAACGCCCGATCATCGACGTGCCGTTGACGTGACGATACTCAGATGCGGGTCAGGGTCGAGGTGATGACGAATGTGCGCTGCTGTGACTGGGCGAAATAACTCGACCGATAGGACAGGGTGCCGTCGACCGCGGGTGTGAGGGTGATCTGCGACGTGACGCATGTGCCCTGATCGATCGTCTCGGTCAAGGCCACGGTGCTCCCCTGCCGACCGGTCTCGGTCCACGTGCCCGAGCATCCCAGTTGGGGATATCGAACGGTTGCGGTGACCGGCGAGCCGGGGTTGATCTGCGCGACGACATCGAATCCGGTCTGATCACCGCCGACCGCACCCCGCCAGTTCCCTGCGAGGGACGCCGGTGTCGCGGCCGAGCTGGTCGTGAGTGGCTGCGACGCTGCGGTGGTGGGGGTGGTCGGGTCCGCCGGCGTCGGGGCGGAACTGTCGTCGTCGGACATCACGATCACCGCGACCACCGACGCGATGGCGATGAGCAGAACGATCGCCACACCGGCCAGCAGCCATGGAGTCGCGTTCCGCCGGTGACCTGGGCCGACCGGCGGTGGCAGAGTCGGCGGCAGGGTTGGTGGCAGCGACCGAGGCACTGACGGTGACGGTGGTACGGGCTGCGATGCAGGTACCGGTACCGGCACGGACTGCGGTGCCGAGACGGACTGCCGGTCGGTGACGTGCCGCGTGACCGCATCCGGTCGGATCATCGTCGGCGGGCCGGCGAGCGCCGCCGTCGCGTCCGCGGCCAGCGCCCCGGCGGTGGGGTACCGATCCTCCGGATTCTTCGCCAACGCGCGAGCGATGACACCGTCGAGTGCCACGGGGAGGTCGGGTCGGCGAGCACTCAGTCGGGGCACCGGGTCATAGGCGTGCGCACGAATCATCGCAGCCACGTCGGACGGCGGGAACACGGTCGATCCGGCCAGCAATTCGAACAGCGTGCATCCCAGGGCGTAGATGTCGACGGCCGGTGTCATGGGATCGGTCGAGAACATCTCGGGTGCGGCGTAGGCCATCGTTCCGACGACGTTGCCCGTGCCGGTGAGTCCGGTCGATTCGGTCAACAACCGCGCGACACCGAAGTCGGCGAGCAGGGCGCGACGGGACGGTGCGCGCTGGGCCCACGACGGTGTGACCAGGATATTTGCGGGTTTCACGTCACGATGCAGGGTGCCCTGCGCGTGTGCATGGTCCAGTGCGGATGCGGCCTGGCCGATGAGGTCGACGATGGGCTCCGCCGGGAGCGGTCCGGGACTCTCGCGCACGATCTTCGCGGCGTCGTCACCGTCGACATACTGCATGGCGATCCACATCGCGTCGCCGTCGATTCCGGCATCCTGGACCGCCACGATGTTCGGGTGGTCCAGCCGCGCGGCCAGGTCGGCCTCACGGTGAAACCGTTGCCGGAATACCGGATTGCCACCCAACCCGGCAGCGAGCACCTTCAGCGCCTGCCTGCGCGGGAGTCGCGGGTGTGTGACCAGGAGACCGTGCCCATCCCGCCAGAACCCGGGGGCCGGATGACCGTGTATCCACCGATCACGTCGCCCTCGCCGAGCAGTGCCCCCGTATCGATCATCACGCGCTCCTCGGTCGGCTACGACTCCCCAGCATCGTGGCTGTCGGGAAAGGAATCAATTGCCGTGCCGGAACGCCCGCCGAACAGACGACGGGCGTGGCGGTCCCGATCCGCCTCGCCCGTCATCCCTCACCGCCCTCGACCGTTCTCCAGCCTCACCCCGCCCCACACACCGCTCATGCGGTGGACACGGCCGAACGCCTCGCAGTCGCGGCGGAGCGGGCAGCCGGCACACACCAGTGCGGCATGGGCAAAATCGTCGGTGGGGAACGGAAACCAGTCTTCTGGGTCCTCCCACTCCGCCGCGCATCGTGCATGTCGCCAGTCGGGGACGGCGCTACGGGCGCCGGGCAGCGCGGTCGGAGGCCGCTGATCCATCGTGGTCATCGGCGGCCTCCTTCCGTGAGCCGCGCTGCGCGGCTACTCGATTGCGTATCCGAGAGCGAAGAGCTCCCAGACCTCCTTCTGGTCCTGCGCCCACGGGTCGTGGACGAAGGGTGCGTGGCGCAAGGACATCGCGGCTTCCCGCGGGGTGCGGTCGGCCTTGAATCCGTTGCAGGACTTGCACGCCGCCACCTGGTTGCCGAAAGTCGATCGGCCACCCCGTGATTGGGGAACGATGTGGTCGACGGTGTCGGCCGGCCCCTCGCAGTAGGCGCAGATCCACTGGTCGCGACGCAGGATGGTGGCGCCGGATGCGTAGGAATCCATCGACTTGCCCGCAAACGGACGGTAGGCGTCACGTTTGATCGCAACGACCTTGTGGATCGGCTGGCTGATGCTCGGTGAATGCACCACCCGAACCAGCGGTGTGCCCTCGACGTTGCGGGCGACACCGGTGGTGAGCAGCACCGCCGCGCGACGCCAGGTGACGCGGGCGAGTATCTGCAGGCTCGCGTTGGTGACGAAGATGGTCGTCATGGCCACTCCTCTTCGGTGGGGCGGATTCGTGTCCTACGAACCCGCCATGCACCACCGTCGGGAGGTCAGCCTTCGAGCAGGCCTACTCCGGTGGCACAGTGGATGAACAGACTGTGAATGGGTGCTGGGTCGTGCTGCTGATCGAACGTGCGATACGTCGATTGCTCACGCCGACAACCGAATCCGCGATCAGCGCGTCGCCGTGATTCGTTGGCGGTCATTCGTGCCACCTCCTTCCAGTGATGCTCGCATTGTGCTGCGCTCAGTCATTGGTGAGATTGTTCCCACCAAACGCGCCCAGGGTACCGCCGCTGCGGGGTGCCGTCCACGCATTTACCGTCGGCCTCGGCGGGTCGGTGCCGACGATGACGCCTCACGTGTAGGGCGAGCCGGGCGAGGTGGTGTCGAGGATCAGGCCCATCACGATGGCATCCCACAGTTCGCCGCTGCGTCGCCGGTAGTGCCGATACAGGCGGCCTTCGGCTACGCAGCCGAACTTCTCGTACAACGCGATGGCCACGCGCCCGCCGACGGTCGCGATGAACTCATCGGCGTCATCGGGCACGGCCGGGCGGATCACCCAGTGGTGCGGCATTGCTCCGGTCGTCCGCACCGCGGATCACCGATCCCCGCCCAGAATCTCGCGGATGTCACTCGCGGTGAGGGCAGCGCCGAACATGTCGCCGTCGTCGACCACTGCGGAGAACAGCGCACGCTTCTTGGTCTGCAGTTCGACAACCCGTTCCTCGATGGTTCCCGCCGACACCAGGCGATAGACGGTGACACCTGTGCTGCCCGATGCGGTGCATACGGTCCACGGCCTGCGCCTCGGCGGCCGTATTCCACCACGGGCCGCGGACGAAGCGATCAGATCAGGCCCCCATACCCTAGCTAATTAGGTAACCCTAAGTTAGGCTGGGCGGCGTGGCACCCCCCGACCTCGGCGACATCCAGGAAACCCTTCTCATCCCGCTGTACGGGCGGGCCAAGGACGCCCGTCGATCCGGTGGCGGCATCCTCGGTGACTGAAAAGCGATCGAACTCGTCGACGCCATCGACTACGACTTCGCCAAGTTTCGCGGCCCGTCGCTCGCCGGGGCGGTCCTACGTGCCGACATCTTCGACGGCTACATTCGCGATTTCCTCGCCGAACACCCCGAGGGCACCGTCGTCGATCTCGGATGCGGACTGTCGACCCGGTTCGACCGCCTCGACAACGGGCGGGTGCGCTGGTTCGATCTCGACGTCGACGACACGATGTCGTTGCGCCGCCGGTTCTTCGATGATTCCGACCGCTACACGATGGTCGCGGCATCGCTGTTCGACGACGCCTGGCACGCCATCGTCACCGAACGTGGCGGACCGATCATGCTGGTCACCGAGGCGGTACTGCTGTACTTCGACGAGTCCGAAGTCGTCGACGAACTGCGCTCCCTGGCAACAGCTTTCCCAGGTTCGCCGATCGCTTTCGATACCGGCGGCTCGCTGATGATGAAGAGCCAGGATCGCAATCCGGTGTTCAAAGCCGTTCCGGCGCGGATGAAATGGATCTGCGACGATCCCAGGACCCTGGAGCCCTACGGTCTACGGCTCGTCGAATCGAGAACGCTCGCCCAGCCACAACCGACCGTGGCCCGCACCTGGCCGGCGATCTACCGCTACGGCATGCGGGCCATCGGGTGGACACCGATGGTCACCGGATATCGCATCAATCTGTTCACCGCCGACGCCGGTTCGGCGTCGGCGTAGGTCCGGCGGCGTCGGCGCAGGTCCGGGTTCGCTCCGAAAGACTCTCGGCGTCAGCGATTCTGTGCCATCGTAGAAGGCAGGGTCGGACAACCATCTGATTCCGGGCACCACCCCCGGTGAGGAGTCATCATGTACCGCACCAGTATTCGCGCGTTCGTCGCCATCATCATCTCCACCGCCGCCGTCGCCATCGGCCTGTCGGTCGCATCGCCTGCCGCAGCGGCATTGCCGATGCCGAGCGGGTACTACGCCGGCAACGTCACGAGCTTTCCGCCCGGTAATACGGTCTGGTACGGCAAACGCTTCACCGGTGGTGCCGTCATCAACAACACCGCGATCGGGTGGGCGTTCCCCGGGCGCGCATACCCCGGCCGTTCGGTACTGAACAATGCACCGGTGATCGTCGTGGACTACAGCGGGACGTCGATCGGCTTCGTCCGGGATGAACTGACACCCGACGGGCGGGGCGGGTACTGGGGCGACACCATCAACGGTCGGGCAGTGTTGCTGAGGTTCCATCTCGCCCGCGGATGAGCTGATTTCGGCGAACGCCTGCGTACACCGTGTCCGCGTGTCAACCATACGAGGGAGCCACACGCGAAGGAGACGGGTCAGTATGAGCGACGCTGCCGAGGACAACCCCACCGAAATCCGCACAGACGTCGTCATCATCGGCGCGGGCCTTTCCGGGATCGATATCGCCTACCGACTACGGGAGCGCAACCCCGAGGTCACCTACGCCATCCTCGAACGCCGCGAGCGGATCGGCGGTACGTGGGACCTGTTCCGCTATCCAGGGGTGCGTTCCGACAGCGACATCTTCTCTCTCAGTTACCCGTTCGAACCGTGGCGGCGTCCCGAGGCACTCGCCGACGGCGAGCACATCCGCAGCTACATCGCCCACACCGCGCACACTCATGGCATCGATGACCACATCCGGTTCGGTCGCCGCGTCACCTCCGCGGACTGGGATTCGGCCACCGACACCTGGACGCTGACGGTCACCTCCGATGCCGGCGACGAGAAGCATCGATGCGGGTTTCTCGCGTTTGCGACCGGTTACTACGACTACGACCACCCCTACACTCCGACCTTCGCCGGGATCGGCGACTTCACCGGCCGGGTGGTTCATCCGCAACATTGGCCGGAGGATCTCGACTACTCCGGGAAACCGATCGTGGTCATCGGCAGCGGCGCGACTGCGGTCAGCCTGATCCCCGCGCTGGCCCGAACCGCGTCACACGTGACGATGTTGCAGCGATCGCCGTCCTACATCTACTCCTCACCGCAGAAGCAGTACTTTGCCCCGTTGGTCCGCAAACTCCTGCCGGAGAACGCCGCGCACCGCGTCGTGCGGTCGCGCTACGCGTTGCAGACCGCCGCGCTGGTGCACGCCACTCACCGGTTCCCGAACTTCGGCCGGAAGATGATCCGCGCGGGGGTCGTCAAGGAACTTCCCGAGGGCTATCCCGTCGACGTGCATTTCAACCCCGATTACGACCCGTGGGATCAGCGGATGTGCATGGTGCCCGACGGTGACCTGTTCGCGGCCATCTCCGACGGTTCGGTGGACATGGTCACCGACACGATCGATCACTTCGAGCGCACCGGCATCGCTCTGACCTCGGGTCGCCATCTCGACGCCGACATCGTCGTCACCGCGACAGGCCTGACGTTGCAGGCCTTCGGCGGGGTCGTCATTCGTGTCGACGGTGACGAGATCAAGCCTCATGACCGGTTCCTGTTCAAGAGCCATCTACTCGAGGATGTCCCGAACATCGCCTGGTCACTGGGCTACACCAATGCGTCGTGGACGTTGCGGTCGGACCTGACGGCACAGTCGATCGCCCAGTTGGTGGAGTACATGCGAGACCGCGGCTACACCCACGCGTACCCGCATCTGGGCAGCCAGTCGATGCCCAGCAAGTCGGTGTGGGACCTCGAGGCCAACTACGTCCGGCGCAGCCCCGAGGCGCATCCGAAGTCGGGTACCCGCGGTCGGTGGCAGGTGCGGCACAACTACTACCGCGACCTGCTCGAGCACCGTTTCGACAAGGTCAACGACGGCCTCGTCTTCGGGCGTGTTCCCCGGGTCGTGGACAGTGGCATCGCCGGGCGTTAGTCGACACCGAACCCCGGAAAACACGGGCGTGACGTCGGCCACACCGCGCGGTACACTCAGCCTCATTGACACACTTAATGCAGTTTGTGTCTAAGCTCCGGCGGAGTTCCCGCCGACCGAGCCAACCGAGGAGCCGGAGGATTTGACGATGTCGACGGTGATGGCCAAACGATTCCAGCACGCCTTCAACAAGGCCACCTCCTACTACCCCGATCCGGCCAAGCCGCTCGCCGAGCCACCGGCCGACTCCGGCCTCAAGCCGGTGATGGGTGACGCAGGCATCCCGTTCCTCGGCCACACCGTCGACATGCTCGCCGACCCGCTCGCCAGCGCGATGGAGCGCTTCGAGAAGTACGGCCCGGTGTCGTGGTCGGGCTCGCTGCAGGACAACATCGTCACCCTGGTCGGACCCGAGGCCGTGGAATGTGCATGGATGAACCGGGAGAAGGCGTTCTCCAGTGAGCAGGGCTGGGAACCGATGATCGGCCCGTTCTTCCGTCGCGGCATCATGCTCATGGATTTCGGCGAGCACATGCATCATCGCCGTATTCTCCAGCAAGCCTTCGCCAAGCCGCGATTGCTGGGCTACCTCGATCTGATGACCCCGCACATCGAGAAGACGCTCGCCAATTGGGATGTGGGTCAAGGATTTCCGATGTACACACAAACCAAGGAGCTGCTGCTCTCGCTGGCGTCGGAGGTGTTCGTCGGATCGACCCTCGAGGGGGCCGAGAACCGGCGCCTCGAAGTCGCCTTCGAGGCCGCCGTACGCGGCGGGCAGGCGATCATCCGGGCAGACGTCGGCAACTTCACCTGGGCCCGCGGCCTCCGCGGTCGTGAGACCCTGCAGGAGTACTTCCGGTCCGAGATCGGCTCGCGCCGAAGCGATCCCGGCGACGATCTGTTCAGCGTGCTGTGCCACAGCGAGGACGACGAGGGCAATACCTTCACCGATGAGGACGTCGTCAACCACATGATCTTCGTCATGATGGCCGCACACGACACCTCGACCATCGCCCTGTCGATGATGGCGCACTATCTGGGGCGCAATCCTCAATGGCAGCAACGACTTCGGGATGAGTCGCTGGCGTTGGGCAAGGCAACCCTCGACTACGACGACCAGGACAAGCTGCCCAGCCTCGACCTCGCGTTCAAGGAGACCCTGCGCATCAATGCGCCCGTCGGCATGCTCTTCCGCAAGACCATCACCGACACCGACATCCTCGGCCACTTCGTCCCCGCCGGTACCGTCATCGCGATCCACCCGTGGGCGACGATGCTTCGCGAGGAATGGTGGCCCAATCCAACCGTCTGGGATCCGGAACGCTTCGCCGCCGAACGCCGGGAAGACAAGGTGCACCGCTTCGCGTGGTCACCCTTCGGCGGCGGCGCCCACAAGTGCATCGGCCTCTACTTCGGCGGCATGGAAGTGAAGTCGATCATGCATCAGTTGCTGCTCAACTTCGAATGGTCGGTCCCCGCCGATTACCGACTCAGTCTCGAATACGGAACGGGCCCAACCCCTGCCGACGGCCTGCCGATCGACATGCGACGACGGTAGGACTGCGTCGACGATAAGCCGACCCGTCACCGCGAAGCGCTGTGCACCCATTCGGCAAAACCGTTGGGCGCGCGCGAATATCGACGCGCGGAGGTGCTGACGATACCGCGGGCGGTGGCCACCGTGATCGCACCGAGCACGCCGGCCGCCGCAACCAGTGCCCGGTCCTCGCCGGTGGCCAGTGGTTCGAAACCTCCGATCGCGCGGTAGATGTCGCCGCGAATGCCCAGGTTGGCACCGTAGATCTGGGAGTGCCCGGACTCTACCGGATGGGCGAGATGCCAGCGAGTTCGCTGATGCGGTGTCAGGGGAGCTTCGTCGGGCGTGACCAGTCCCGCGACAAGATCTGCACCGGCCGAAGCGAGTTCGGCATGCGCGATCAGCCAGTCATGCGGGACCGCAGAATCGGCGTCGGTATTCGCGATCCAGTGATTGGCGAGTTCGCTGTCTCCGACGCTGCCCAGCGCCGCGGTGACGCCGAGATGGCGTGCCCCTCCGACAGTCCCGGCGTCGCATTCCACCAGCCGGGCACCATGTCGATGAGCGATCGCGGCAGTCCCGTCGTCGCATCGATCGAGCACCACGGTGACACTGACGGCCATCGGAGCACGCTTGGATACGAGTTCGTCCCGACACCTCGCGATCATGCTCAGACAGCGATCGATGAGACCTTCCTCGTTTCGGGCAGGCACCACAACATGGATGTGCGTCAGTTGGGTGTTCATGGCATCGACGACGGGGAGGAGCGGTGCCGCCAGAGACCGAGGAGATAGTCGGGGTCATGGGCTGCGTCGACGATCTCCAGATGGGAGGTGCTGTCGATGGCGGCGTGTACGGCGGCACCGTCGAGGGGCCACCCACGGATCGGGTGGCTCCAATGACAGGCGACGAGATATCCTCCAGGACTGAGGATTTGCTGAATGACAGACAACGTCCGCGCGAGCTGTGACGCACTCAGGTAGTAGCCCACTTCGGACAGGACCACGAGATCGTAGGGGCCCGTCGGGAGATGATCGGGTGCCCATCCCTCCGAGACGGTGACGTTTCGGTGCTCGGAAGTACGTCGACGGGCTGCCTCGACGGCGGCCGGCGCAGGATCGATGGCATCGACATAATCGCACATGTCGGCCAGGTCTCCCGCCAACGCTCCCACCGAACAGCCGATTTCGAGGACGCGGTGGGGTCGTGGCAGGTCGTCGAGCAAGGCCAGGGTGGCACGGCGTTTGGCGACTTCGTAACCGGAGGACACCCGCCATGGATCCCGGTGCCGACGATGCAACTCGTCGAAGGCCGAGACATCGGTGGGCGTCGGATCGAGGATGACGACCTCGAAGTCGCGGTCGAAATGATCGAGTACGTGAGCGGGAAGGATCGGAGTATCGCCCGGCTCGTCGGAGAGCCGCCGAACTTGGGAGACATGGCAGGAGATACCCGATTGCTTTGCTGAGTGTTCTGCCGCCGACAGTCGATGTATCGCCACTCCGGTACGGGGCAGTTGTTCGGGTGTTCCCCAGTGCCAGAACCAGATCGGGTACTCGCCGAGCACGCACCCGGCACGCGCCGCTGCGGCGGCGGCCGCCATGCCTGCCGCCACGTGATCGGGATGACCGTCGTGTCGCCACGGTGCCACGATGAGGGTGCTGCCGCCCATGCACATGACGGCGTCGACGATCGCCGCGGTGAGGTCTGCCCGATACGCGTCAACGCGTCCGTCAGGAAAGCCGAGTGCGGTCAGATCGATCGTTGCGCCCGTGTCACTTTCAAGGGCTGCCAGAGCACTGCGCATCTCGTTCTGTCGACGCAGGCCCAGAGCCGCCGGACTGATCGTGTTCGAACTGGGATGCGACGCCTCACCCCAGGTGGCCAGGATGACGGTGACGGTGGCTCCTGAGCTCAGGGCACGGTGGATGAGACCACCGCAACCAAGGACTTCGTCGTCGGGATGCGCGGCCACCACGACCATATTCCGGTATTTCTCGATATCGAGGACCAGCTGCGACGACGAGGCAAAGTGGTTGCGCCAGTGAACTTCCAGCGTCCCGGGGTCCGCTGGATCAAAGTCCTCGGCGGTCGTCATATCACCAGGCCCCGTCCGTCGGCGACCGCCTGCCCCAGCGCCGCGGCATCACGGTCGGCATGCTCCTGCTGCAGGTAGACGCTCAGATCTGCGACCAGCGCCGCGTAGCGGGCGTCATGTACCGCAGGCCCGGGCCCCATCGCATGAGCGGCCCGTGTCATGACCTCCTCGGCGACACCGCGCATCCCACGGCGAACATGCCAGGCCAGTACCGCACCGTCGGTGTCGTCGGCTTCGACACGGGCCGCCGCGTCGTTCAAGACGCAGCGGCCCCGATGCAGTGCCTCGTCGACAGCGCCCAGATGCATCCTGCCTATCTGATCCAGATCGTCACGGTCACTGCGTCTTCGGAGGACTCTACCGATGCCGACCGCGCCGCCGAACCACACCGCCGCGACCCGAATCCCCCCGGTCGCAAATCCGGCTCGTGTGAGGTACCAGCCATCCCCGCCCACCGGTATCGCCGCGGCTGACTCACAATGGATACTCGGCGATGCCACCGCGGTGAGGCCTCGCGCCACCCATGCTTCGGTGCCGACGGCGATTCGCGGATCGGTCAGGTCGATCGCAAACAGCCGCCTCGTGTCGGGCGAGGTCCAGGCCGTGACCAACGCGCGGTCGAGACGGTCCGCCAGAGAGCACCACGGCTTGATGCCGGAGAGCTCCCATCGATTGCCGGAATGATTCGCGTACAAGCGTTCTGGTCCTTCGGCAGCGTAGACACCCCAGCGCAGGCCATCGGCATCGAGGGCCACCGGGGAGTGGGCCTCGTCGAGGATCGTGAGCGCGTCAAGGTGTGGTTCGAGTACTCGGGCGACGGTGAGATCGATTGCCGCCACGGTGGCGAGCAGCGACCAGCGGGAGACCTCATTCGCGTGTGCTCGTGTTGCGCGGCCCAGCTCACACAGATGCTCGAGGATGGTGTTCACGGGCACCGGAACGTCGTCGACCAACGCCCTGAGGCAGTCGAGGCTCTCGCCGTCCGGCGGATCACCGGCAAGCACCACCGGCTCAAGACGCTCAGGCTGGACGGTCTGCCGCACCGTGGATCGACGATCGGACCGTGGTTCGACGTCGGAGGGTGCCGACCGTTGATGTTTCGTGGACCTCAAGAAAGTCACCTACCGCCGATGTCGGTTCAGCTGTGGCGCTCCCCGAGGCTGGAGGAACACTTCTGTGGCAGTCGCCACCTGATCATGATAGCCCGGCTACCACCGTCGGCGTGGTGAGGGCAATCGTGCGAGGCGAGACGAGACCGCACAGGGAT
This sequence comes from Gordonia sp. NPDC003950, assembly GCF_053605205.1. Taxonomy (NCBI): domain Bacteria; kingdom Bacillati; phylum Actinomycetota; class Actinomycetes; order Mycobacteriales; family Gordoniaceae; genus Gordonia; species Gordonia sp. NPDC003950. The sequence continues at coordinate 92,386 of NZ_JBSGIT010000016.1, forward strand.
GCGGTGCAACGAGTGTCGTCGATCTTCTGCCGCTGCCCGAGCTGATGGGCCGCTTCGGTGACCTCGCGTATGACGTTGTCGAGATGAACCCGTCCGACCGGAACAGCTGGGATCGCCACGCGGCAGCGCAAAGGCTGCCCATCCGCCGCTGCCTCGACGGCAATCCGGACGCTGTTCGCGGTGCATGCGGGAGCACCTCGGCTGGGGTGTGTTCACGCTGCTGCGACGCTGATCTGACGGTCAGTGGGTGGGGGGTGCCGCCTGGTGCACCCCCGCGCACGCCGTCACACCATTGCCTGTTGCCCCTGGTCCTGATTAGGTATGGAAATAGGACGTATCAGGCGTCGTCAGCTGGGAGAGGCTCGCGCATGACCGGTTCGATGAGTACGGCCCCGACGATTCCTGCCGTATTCGATGACGTCGTCGAGCGCACTCCAGACGCGCCGTTTCTGGTGACCAACGAACGCACCTGGACATACCGCGAGGTCGCCGACGCCGCCGACAGCCTCGCACGAAGCCTCAACACCATCAGGGTGAGCCGTGGTGATCGCATCGCGATCGCAGCGCCCAACGGTCCGGAATGGATCCTGACCCTGATTGCCGCCACCCGACTCAGTGCGACGGTGGTGGCCCTCAACGTTCTGTACCGGGAACGCGAGCTCGACTTCATGCTCAACGAGTCCGGAGCATCGGTGCTGATCTGCTCCGACAGAACCCGAGACTTCGACTTCGCGAGGTTCCTCGAGCGTTTCCGCAATCGACTCCCCGGGGTCAAGCATTTCGTGTTTCTCGGCGACGGCGGATTCTCGACCAGCCGCACCTGGAATCACCTGATCACGGCCGCACCGAAGACCAAACAGCAGTGGGCCCCCGTGCATCCGATGACACCCGCGTTTCTGCTCTACACCTCCGGTACCACCGGAGCCCCCAAGGGCGCCATGCTCACGCACGCAAGCATTCTCGCCTCAGCTCGTGCGCAGGCGCAGCACCTGGGTCACACCGCCGACGATGCCTTCCTCGCTCACATGCCGATGAACCATGTCGGGGGTCTGACCTGCACGGTGGTCGCCGCCCTGACCATCGGCGCGCGGCTGATCCTGGTGCCGGAGTTCCATCCCCAGCATTCCCTGGAGGCGATGCTGACCCATCGCGCCACGGTCTGTCTTGGCGTGCCGACCATGTATCAGCTGATGATGGCGCACCCGAAGTTCGCCGACTCGGACCGGTCGGCAGTAGGGACCTGCGTGGTCGGTGGCGCGAATCTCGAACCGGCGCTGGGTGCCCGAGTGGCCGAAGCGTTCCCGACGGCACGACTGGCCAATCTGTACGGCCTGTCGGAGACCTCGGGCGGCGCCGTGATCTCGGGGACCGGCGACGACCTCGACACGCTGATCACGACGCTCGGTGTCCCCGTCGGGGACACCGAGGTGCGGGTCATCGATGGCGACGGCCACGACGTTGCGCCCGGCGACGACGGCGAACTCCTGATCAGCGGCAGCATCACCGCCGCTGGATACTGGCAGCGGCCCGATGCCACCGCAGCAACCTTCGGCGACGACGGGTGGGTACGTACCGGTGACATCGTCGCGCAGCGCGACGACGGCCACCTCGTGTTGCGTGGCCGTCGCAAGGAGATGTACGTCCGCGGCGGGTACAGCGTGTACCCCGCCGAGATCGAGAACCTCCTCACCTCCCATCTGCATGTCACGGCAGCGGCAGTCATCGGGATACCCGATTACAGCTTCGGTGAGGCGGGACTGGCATACGTCTCCGTCGACGAACCCGTCGACGTCGAGGAACTGTACGAGTTGTGCCGTACAAAACTCGCACCCTATAAGCAGCCCGAGGAGATCACCATCCTCGACAGGCTACCGACGACGCCGACCGGCAAGATCAACAAGTCCGAGCTCCGACGCCGGCATGCGGTGCCCGTGCGGCTGTAGCCGGTTGTCCCGGTTGTCGGGGCGTCGTCCACCGTTCACCGTCCACCACGACCATCACGGCGTGTAGGGCGTCGACCATCCCACGGGTGCGGTGATCTCCTGGTTGCTGACGCTGATCGTGCCGTCGGTGTACACGGTCATGACGCAACTCGCGGAGTCCGTCGGCGCGTAGCTCGAATTCTTCGGTAGCGGTTGGGGAATGGTGACCGTGGTCGACATCTCCCAGACCGTGTCGACGTCGGAGTCACGACGACCGTCGCTGCTGATCGCGATCTGGAGGTCCTCGCTGATGATGGTCTTCCGGACATCCCCATCACTGAAGCGCACCGCGGCCGCCCGGTCGGCGGCGGCACCGGCGTCGATCCCGTTGTTCTGCTGATACTCCGCGGCGACCTCGTGCCGGAGCGCCGCCTCACACGCGGTGACGGACTCGGACTTCTTGGCGCCGGAGTCTCGGTGTGCAACCGCCCAGCAGACCGCTGCGATCACCACGACGACCAGCACCCCGATCGCGGCGACCACGATGCGCCGACGCCGGGGGTGCGGGTGCAGGGAGTCTGAGAGCCGGGAGTCTGAGTGCCGGTTGCTCATCCGTCGTCCCTGCTGGGCAGCTTCCATCCGAAGGTCGCGGTCGGTGGTCCGTCCTTGGCGTACAGGCGTGCCGGGCGGCCCCCGGCCGCCCGGGTGACCGGCGACCCGGTCGCGTCGGTCTGCGGTGCCAGGAGAGGCTGCACCCGTCGGTTGAATGAATCCCGCATCAGCTGCCTTCCGAGGATGGCCTCGTGGAGTTCGCGCAGTTCACTGAGGGTGTAGGGCTGCGGCAGCAGGTTGTCCGGATCCGGGCGGTCCTCGTAGCGTTCCCGAAGACTGTCGGTGGCGGCTGCAATGATCTGCGTGTGGTCGTAGAGCAACGCTTCTCCTGAGGCGAGCGCCCCGGTGGGAGTCACCGGCATCAGCTCACCGACCACATCCGTCAGCTGCGCGGCAGGCAGTGCGACGGCGTGCGCGATCGAGATCGTCCACCCCCGAGGATCTCGATCAGGGTCATCGAACACCCGCAGCAGGTGCGGGTGGATGTGATCGGGCGAGAGCCCCAGTTTGAGTTGGAGTACCTCGCCGACGGTATCGGCGACGGTGCGTCGTTCGCGGATGAATCGCCCCGGCAGCATCGCGGTGCCGTGGCCGTCGCGTTGCACGACCACGCACAGGGCCGCATCGACCACGCTGAGCACAGCGATGTCGACGGCGACACTGGGTCGCGGATAGTCGGTCAATCGACTGGTTCGCGCAGCAGCCACGCCAACACCCTATGCGAGAATCTGCGCAAAGTAGTAATCTCAGAAATGCGCAAAGTCGCCTCGGTCGGACGCCGGGGCGGAGAGAAGGAGTAGAAGATGAAGTTCTCCGCCGCCCTCGACGTCGACGTCGTCGCCCACGAAACCGCCGACGAGGTGACCGTCATGCTCGAACTACAGGCCCCCGCGGCGCCGGCATCCGATTCGCCGCGCCCGCCGACCGCACTGCAGATCGTGCTCGACCGCAGCGGTTCGATGTCCGGGCCGCCGCTGGAAGGGGCCCAGAAGGCACTGACAAGCGTTGTCGCGCAGCTTGATCCGAACGATGCGTTCGGCGTCGTGGCATTCGACGACGCCGCGATGGTCGTGGTCCCCGCGGCACCCCTGGCCGACAAGCAGCGCGCCGTCGACGCGATCGGCGCCGTCACCCCGGGCGGTTGCACCGACCTGTCGTCGGGATACCTGCGCGGCTTGCAGGATCTGCGTCGCGCCGCCGGTGTGGCCGGGATCTCCGGCGGGACGGTCCTCGTCATCAGTGACGGCCACATCAATCGGGGTATCCGCGATCACGACGAGTTCGCGAGCGTCGCCGCCAAGGCCGCCGCCGAGGGCATCGTGACCTCCACGCTCGGTTACGGACGCGGCTACGACGAGTCGCTGCTCGAGGTGATCACCCGAGCCGGCAACGGCAATCACACCTTCGCCGATGACCCCGACGCCGCGGGCGCCGCCATCGGTGCGGAAGTGCAAGGGCTGCTGTCGAAGTCGGCCCAGGCCGTCACACTCACCGTGCGCTACGTCGAGCAGGTCAACGAACTGTCGCTGTACAACGACCTGCCCGCACACCAGACCGCCGACGGAGAGGTGATGATCGAGCTCGGCGACCTCTACGCCGAGGAAGGTCGGAAGTTGTTGCTGCGCATGGGCGTCACCGGACTCGCGGCGTTGGGTCTCGCCCAGATCGCGACCCTCGAACTGCGGTGGGTGGAGACGGCGACCCTCACCGAACACACGGTGACCCTGCCGATCTCGGTGAACGTGGTCCCCGGCGACGAGCTCGGCGACCGCATCCCCGACCCCACCGTGCAGTCGGAGAAGCTGTATCAGGAAGGGCAACAGGCGAAGCTGGAGGCGTCGCGCGCCTACGAGTCCGGCGACACCGCAGCCGGACTCGAGTACCTCGCCCGGTCGCGGGCGAGTTTCCTCGACGCAATGGACGTGGCCGGCGCGCCCCCGGTCGTCGGTGCCGCCGACGAGATCGCCTTCCTGGATCAGTTGGAGGCCGAAGTATCCACTCTGGGAGCCGGTTACGCCTCCAAGCGTTCCCGCGACTCCTACCAGCAGAGCAACCGCAAGCGGGGGCGTGGGTAGGCCGCACCGTCCTGTTGCCGACCCGCCTCCCCAACCCCCGCTGGTCGGCCCGCCTCCCCAACCCCCGCTGGTCGGCCCGCCTCCCCAGCCCCCCGCTGGTCGGCCCGCCTCCCTTCCGCCAGTCGAGTAGCCTGCCGCTGGTCGAGTAGCCGACGAGCTTGCGAGTCGGCGTATCGAGACCACCATCTCGCCGGTCGAGCGGTGCGAGCCCCCAGGGCGAGCACCGAGTCGAGATCCGGTGACACGACGACGAAACCCCACCACAGCACACACCGCGAGAGGACCCACATGCCCTCACTCACCGACATTCAACTCGACCGCGCCCACGGCACCCTCCTGGGCACCGCTGTCGGCGACGCCCTCGGCGTCCCGTACGAGTTCGGCCGACGCCTCGGCCCCACCGACATCCCGGAGATGATCGGCGGCGGACTCGGCTCCTATCAGCCGGGCGAATGGAGCGACGACACCTCCATGGCCGTCGCCATCGCGACCGCCGCCGCCGAGGGTCACGACCTCACCTCCGACGCCGGACTCGACGCGGTCGCACGCCAGTTCCTGCGATGGCTCAACGACTTTCCGGGCGATTGCCCACCGGACATCGGCAACCAGACCTACGCCGTGCTGTCGGCGACGCGACGCAGGCTGCACGGCGATCCCGACGCGCCGGTCGGCGCGATCATGCGGGAGGAGTCACTGATCCACGCCGCCGAGCATCCACGTTCGGCCGGCAACGGCGCCCTCATGCGCACCGCACCCGTCGCACTCGCCCACCTCGACGACCGCACCACCCTCGCCGAGGCCGCCCGCGCCGTCGCCGGGTTGACCCACAGCGACGCACTGGCCGGTGACTCGTGCGTCATCTGGTGCGAGGCCATTCGTGTCGCCATCCGCGAGGGGCGCGTCAACATCCCCGCCGGACTCGACCTCCTGCCCTCGCAACGTCGCGAACAGTGGTCGATGTGGCTCGACGAGGCCGCCACCGGCGATCCGGCAGGGTTCGCCCCCAACGGCTTCACGGTCAGAGCGCTGCAGGCCGCGGCAGCGGCGGTCCTGCAGACACCCCACACGTCAGCGGATGCGCATCAGACTCTTGTCGAATCCCTGTATACCGCAATATGTATCGGCGACGACACCGACACCGTCGCGGCCATCGCAGGCGGATTGTTGGGAGCCCGGTGGGGTGCGAGTGCGGTGTCGGGGACCCACCGCGACGCCGTGCACGGTTGGCCGTTCGTCGACGGCGACGCGACCACCTACACCGATCTGGCAACACTGACCGACAAGGCCCTGTCAGCGACAGCACAAGAGGTGCGGTCCTGACGGCGTCCGCACGGAGTCAAGCGACGTCGGCCATCGGAACGTTCGCAGCCGCACGTAACCCAAAAATGTCGGACCCCCATGGAATGATCACACGCGGGAATGATCGAACGCAGCACCCGACGAGAGGACAACGAATCATGGAGAGCGCGAACGCACATCCCGCACCGATTCCACTGCCCACGCGTCGTCCCCGTCTCGACATCGGCTGCCTGCGCCCGGCGGAGGCACAACCGATGACCTCGGTGGCGCTCGCCGTTCAACGGGTTGCCGACGCCCGGTATGTCTACTGCGCCGCCGGCACCGACGTGGAGTGGCTCGGCCGGGTGTCCGCGCCGAGCACCCACGTCGCGATCCTCGATGCCCTCGTCGACATCCGGCGTCGGACGGTCGGGCAACCACGGTTGCGGTTCGCCGTCCAGCTGTCGGCCGGAAGCCTGCTGTGGCGCAGCAAGATCGAGATCGAGACGCTGCTTCCCGGGGTGCTTCTCGAGTTCGCAGCCCCCGCCGACGCCGCCCTGTTCCACAAGGCCCACACGCGGATCAACGCCGAAGTGGCGCCGGTGCCGCCGAGCGTCCAGGATTTCGAGCCGGTCACGGTCGCCACCGACGGATCGGTCCGAGGGTCCATCACCGGCTGGGGCTGGCTCGCCACCGACGGCATGTACGGTCTGCGCGGGTTTTCGCACTGCCGCAAGGTGATCGGGTCGAACCCGGTTCTCGTCGCAGAGCTCCGTGCGATCGACGACGCCGTGCGGGCCATCCGTCACGCACCGTTGACCATCCTCACCGACAGCCGACTGGCCGTGGCCATGGTGCGCAAATGGGCTGCGGGCATCACGGTTCTCCCCGACGGCTACACCACTGACCGTGGTAACGGTCCGGCCGGCCTCGTCCAGGCGCAGCGGCGCATCCAGACGCACCGCGACCGCATCGACATCGTGTGGCAGCCGGGCCATCGCGGTCACCTGCTGAACGAGGGTGCCGACGCCCTCGCGCGTCTCGCGTCGCGGCGACTGACGCCGGGCAACGACCTGACGAACGACGAGTACCACCGACGCGCACAAGGGTTGGCCGACGGGTTTGCCGACGCCTTCCGCGCTGAGCACGTCGGCGAATCGCGTGCCTCGTAAACCGCCACTTCGACCACAGCGCCGGGTGGTGCCGGCCGCACCTCCGCTACCGGAACCCTCGCGCCCTTTCCCGGCGGCGCACTTCATTCCCCTGCCGGGCCGGTTTCCCGAGGACGTCGTCGTCGGCCACGACGGAATGCTGTACTGCGGTGTGGACGGTGGCAGCATCGTCCAGATCGATCCGGATGGCCACACGACGCGCATCGTCGCCGACACGGGCGGCCGCCCCCTCGGACTCGAGCCGGCTCCCGACGGTCTCATCGTCTGCGACGCCTACCGGGGCCTACTGTCGGTCGACGTCGCTACGGGCGCGGTGACGACGCTCGTGTCCGAGATCGACGGTGTGCCACTGAACTTCTGCTCCAATGCCGCGCTCGCCCCCGACGGCGCGATCTGGTTCACCGAATCGTCCACACGGTTCGGTTTCGACCACTACCTCGGGGCGTTCCTCGAGCACCGCCCGTCCGGGCGGCTGCTCCGCCACGACGTCGACGGCACCACGTCGGTCATCCTGACCGACCTCGACTTCCCCAACGGCCTCGCGCTCACCCCGTCCCGCGACGCGCTGATCCTCGTCGAAACCGCCGGATACCGACTCAGCCGCGTCAACCTGAGCGACGCGCGTCGCACCATCCTCGCCGAGAACCTCCCCGGCTATCCCGACAACCTGTCACAATTCCGCGACTGGCACGCCTGGGTCGCCCTCACCAACCCGCGCAGCGCATCCCTGGACCGCTCCGGGCGACTGCCCGGCTGGATCCGCCGGATCGCATGGCGCCTACCCGACCGGCTGATGCCCGGTCCCGACGACATCGTGTGGCTTCGTTCGATCACCGCCGACGGTGAAGTCATCGACGACATCCACACTCACCGCGACGACTACGAAATGGCGACCGGCGCCGTCGAATACCGCGGATTCCTGTATGTGGCCGGGCTGCGCCGCACCGCGCTCCTGCGACTCGATCTGTCCGCTTTGGCGATCACAACCCGGCGTCCGTAAGTCGCTTCATCAGACTCACCTTGCGGGAGTGCGTATTTCGCAAGACCGCGACCCGCTCGACGAACTCGTCGTCGTCACCACCGCGGTGGTACACCTCCTGCAGGTCGGTCAGCAGGGCGACCGCGCAGTCGTAGTCGGCGGCCTTGGTGGCCTGCATGTGCGCCTCGACTCGCGACCAGCTCCGCACGCGGTCCTCGGACAACTCGGCCAGCCGCCGCTCATGGGCGGCGAGCCGCTCGCGCTCGATCCGGGCCTTCTCCCGCGCACGTTTGCGCGCCGCCGACCGTTCCCGCGTGGTGGCGAGCTGGTCGGCACGCCGCAGGAGCTCGGCGACGAGGGGCCCGGCGGGCGCGTCGACCCGCGGCAACGATTCGCGATACCGCCCCATCAACTCGAGATGCACCTGACGCTGCCCGTCACGCAGCACCCGGACCAGCAGCGCGTCCTTCTCCGTCGCGGCAAGACCTCGAACAAAGCTCTCGTACTCGTCGGTGGTGTCCTCGATGTCGGCGGAAGACTCAGCGGCGGCTCGGAGCAGATCGTCATCGACACGCAGGTAACGGGCCAGTGCACGTTGCGGCGACGTGAGGGCCCGCAGTCCGGGCGGAACAGGTGGCGTCGGCGTCGATTCGTCCTCGTCGTCGATCAGGACGCCGTTCTCTCGCACCCACCGAAACGGGCGACTCTGCGCCGCAAGCCAGCCCAGATACAGCGCCCGGAGATCACCGGCGGCGAGTTCCCCGCGGATTCCGACCATCGACGACAGCATCGCGGGTGCGTCGAGATCGTAGTCGTCGCCCTCGTCGTTGCTCGTCAGATCGATGATGACGTGCTCGTCGGTCGACCAGATATCGACCTCACCGTCGACGATGTAGCTTTCGTACGCATCGAAATCCGCCAGCGCGATCGGGATCCGAACCATCAGCCGGTGGGTACCCCAACTGGTGACGTGCAGGTGCGCGTCGTACCACAGTCCCATCAATTGCCCTGGGCTGCCCCGAAAGTCGCCGTAGTCGTACTCGTTGACGAAGCTGGTGGCGGTGATGTCCGCACGTGACGACAGCCCACGCATCTGCGCTTGCTCCTCGTCGCCGAGCGGCCGATCGATCGCGACGAACTCGTAGTACTGGTACTCACTCATCGCGGACCCACAGATTCGTCGCGAACCGCCCGGAACGTGCTGCGCATGCCCTGGTGGAAGGTGATGCGGCCGGCGATCACCGTGGGTTCGACGAACGTGACCCACCCGGCGCCGCTCGCTTCGTCGTTGTCGTCGAATCCGACCCACGTGAAGTCGACCCGCGACGGGTCACGGTCACCGGGCGGCTCCCAGTCGATTCCGCCTTCGACCGCGATGAATCCCAGCAAACCCAGGCCATGGTCGTCGAAGATGATGAACGCTGGCCCCATCAGGTCGATGGTGTCCTGGTCCCACTCGCTCATCTCGGTGATGCGCCAGGAACCCACGAGGTCGGAACGCACAAAGGGAAGGTGATCGGTCATGGTGGCCACTGTACGAGGAAGCACCGACAGAACCGGTGGCGCACGGATCGGCCTCGACGACGTGGGCCGAACACAACCGACTCGGCTGCAGTCATACGACTGCAGCCGAGTCGGAGACGAATGCACACCCGGGAACACGTGCCGCCCAACACGGGAGCGCAGGATGCGGCGCTGGACTCCCCCGACGACGAGCTCAGCTGTCCATCACAAGGACTGACAGCCGTAGGAATCCAACGACATCATCTGCGTCGAGTGATGCAGGAATCCGTTGAGAACGTTCGTGTACCTCGTACCCCGACCGCACGGAAGGGAAGACAAACCCTCGCCGCGCGACTTACCGTGGCAATCAACGGATTCGACAGATCGGGATGGACTCGCCCGTGGCGGGGTCTTCGAAACTCCTACGCACCACCGGGATTCCCTCTCTGTCATCATCAATTCTACTGAAGGTGCGCCACTTTCAGTAGGGACGAAAGTCCCTGATATACACTAGCGGCGATATCCGATGCGCCATAACGGATGTCGCCACAACGGCTCAGCCCAACATCTCCCGGATGTCGGACGCGGTGATGGCGGTACCGAACAGTTCCCCCTCGTCGATGGCCGCGTCAAACAGTGCGCGCTTTCGATCCTGCAGTGCCACAACACGTTCCTCGATGGTGTCCGAGGACACCAACCGATACACGGTGACCGGACGCTGCTGGCCGATCCGATGTGCGCGGTCGATGGCCTGCGCTTCGGCCGCCGGATTCCACCACGGATCACACACGAAGCAGTAGTCGGCCTCGGTCAGATTCAGCCCGAATCCACCGGCCTTCAGGCTGATCAGGAAGACCTGCGTGCTTCCGGAGGTGAATTCGGCGATGGCAGCGGCACGTTCACGTGCCGTCATACTGCCGTCGAGGTAGCTGTAGGCGATCCCGGCGTCGGCGAGGTGTGCGCGGACGATGGCGAGGAATCCGGTGAACTGACTGAACACCAACGAACTGTGCCCTTCGGCGATCAGCTCCGGCAGACTCTCCATCAGGAACTCGACCTTCGCCGATTCGACTCCACGGTTCGTCTCGTCGACCAGTCCGGCGTGCAGGCTGAGTTGGCGCAGCAAACTCAAAGAGCGGAACACCTGGAAGCGATTCTTCTCCCAGTCACCGAGCAGTCCCAACACCTTCTGCCGTTCCCGGGCCAGCCGGGTGTCATAGATCTTGCGGTGCCGGGGAGTGAGTTCCAGCATCATCGCCTGCTCCTGCTTCGCCGGCAGGTCCAGCACCACCTGGTCTTTGCGGCGGCGAAGCATGACCGGTTTCATCCGGCGGCGGAGCGTGTCCATCCGGCCCGACTCCTCACCGGACTCGATGGGCTTGCGGAAGTAGGTCTCGAAAGCCTTGGGAGACGGGAACAATCCCGGAGCGGTCACCGACAGCAGTGCCCACAGCTCCATCAGGTTGTTCTCCATCGGAGTACCGGTGATCGCCAGTTTGAACGGCGCGTCCAGCCGGCGGGCGCACTGGTGGGTCTTTCCGGTGTGGTTCTTGATGAACTGCGCCTCATCGAACAGCGCTCCGTCCCAGGAGAATTCGCTGATATCGTCGAACATCAAGCGCAGCAGCGTGTAGGAGGTGACCACGACGTTCGCGTCGCCGACCGCCTCGGCCGTCGGTATCCCGGACTTGGCTTCGGTCGCGACGATCGACGTGACCCGCAGCGAGGGGACGAAGCGTCGGGTCTCTGCCACCCAGTTCGGGACGACGCTCGTCGGCGCGATCACCAGGTAACGCACGTCGGGGTTCTTCTTGGCCGCCCGCGCCATCAACGCCAGCGTTTGCAGTGTCTTGCCCAGACCCATGTCGTCGGCCAGGATTCCGCCGAGATCGTTGTCGGCGAGGAAGCTCAGCCAGTCGAGTCCGTCCCGTTGATAGTCACGCAGCGTCGCCTTCACGGTGCGTGGAGTAGCCACTCGCCGTGGGGGTTTCGCGGCGGCCAGGTTGGCCATCCGGGCCTGCCACGACTTGAGTTGCGCATCGACGACGCCGAGCTCGAGCAGTTCCTCCCACAACGTGGCGTTCATCGACGACGTGTTCACCCGGTCGTTCTCGATCTCGCCGAGTTGCCTTGCTTCGGAGAGCAATTCGGAAAGTCGCCGCAGCTCCGGGGTGTCGACGCCGACGTAGGCACCGTCGTCGAGAACGATGAACGACGATCCCATCGTCAGTTCGGAGATGATCTGTCGCAATGGGATCTCCCGGTCCCCGACGGTCACCGCGACGTCGAGGGCGAACCAGTCGTTGCCGGTGCCGTTGTCGCCGGCACCGAATCGGATCTCCGGCGTCGCATCCAGGTAGTGGTAGTCGGTGGCGATCCTGTTGTCGATCAGGATGTTCGGCTCCTGCTCGAGTTCCGGGAGGATCTCGGTGGTGATGAATGCCGCGTCCACCGGGCGCATATCCGCCGCCGTCCGCAGGATGTGCTCCGGGAGGTCCGCGATGCCGATCTCCTCGGCCAGGACCTGGTCGAGAAGAGTGACCGCCTCCTTCGCGCGCGGGCCCGGGTGACTCATGGTTTCCGCACGCCACGAGACCCGCGCCGACATCACCCAGTGAGCGGTCATCGTGGCCAGCAGGAGCAGCTCGGCGCGGATCGATTTCCACAGTGCCGCTTCGGCCGGCGTGTCGCGGTAGGGTGTGGCGCCGATCGGTTCGTTGACGTCGAAGAGGTGACGTTTGTCGTTGATCAGGTAGCCGACGCTCCAGGTGTAGCGATGATGATCACCGTCATCGCTGAGGGTGAGCACCGCGACCGGGCCGGTGATGGTCGGCGGGGTGAGCACGCCGTCGTCGACGGCCACGGCGCGTCGACGTTCGATGCGGGGCAGGAACTCCACCGTGAACTCCGCCAGATCCGATTCGGGGACGGTGACTGTCCGGATCCGGGTGGCGAACTCGATCTCCCCTTGCGTCGGTACCGGATCGGCGAAACCGGCGAGCGTCAGCGTGTCATCGGCGATGTAGGAGAGTCCGTGCGGTTGGGGCCCGGCGGTGCCGAGCAGGGACACCGCTCCGGGCTCCACCGCGGCGCCGTCGACGTGGAGGACCGCACCCACCCGAACACCGTCATCGTCCTTGGTCACGTCGTAGTCGATTGTCGCCGAACCCAACCGCACGTTCTTGACGGGAAAGCTGCGCGTCGTCTGGGCGATCGGCGTGACCCCGGCGTCGACGGCGTTGCGCAACGCCGGCCAGATCGATCGCGGTGCGTTGGTCAGCGACAGCGTGTCGGGGTTGCTCACGTAGCTATTGCGGTGCAACACCTGATAGATCGTGCGCAGGGCGTCACAGTGGGCGACGTCGAGTTCGGTGTTGTGCGTGAAGAGGACGTCCTGCCATGTCGCCCCCGTCTTGATCCACTGACCACGTTTCCCCATCACCATAGGCCGCAGGTGCAGTCCCGGTTCGGGCATGAACCGCGACGGCTCACCACGCCCGACGATCAGGGCCAACGGCCGGCGTTCGGACTCGTCGCTCGAGGTACCGACCACACCGCCCAGTGCGGTCCGCCAGTTGGGGGCGACCGGCGCCGGGGCGGCCGTCGCGGTGGTCGCACCCGCTCGCTGCGAGTCCGAGATCGCGACCAGCATCAGGGTGGCCGCGTGTTTGCAGCGCACACCGACCGGACAGCTGCACCGCGTCGCGGCGAGGGTGGCCATCGACGGCGTTCCGCGGAACAGTACCGACACCCGATACTGCTGCGGTCCGCTCCCCTGGCACGTCCCGGACAGGACCTGACCGTCCGACGACCACCCGTAGGTCCTGATCATCCCGCTGCGGCGATACTGCATGGCACGCTGCAGCGTCGTCGCACCGAACTCGCGGCGGAGGTCGGCGTCGGAGGCGATCAGAGCAGGTGGGACCACGTGCCGCAGGGTACCGGGTGACGACCGATCACGGCACACGCACCAAGGGCAGCACAGCCTGAGCCCGTGTCATCCCGTGTCATCCCGTGGAGCCCACCCATGCCCGAACTGTTCGAGATCACCCGCCCGATCCAGGCCGATCCGCCCATCACCTTCAGCATCCTCACCTCGCCCGACGGCCACGTGGTGGCCGGCCTGCGCGCGAGGCTGGGAATCTTCGCGGGGACGGTCCAGTCGCGCTGAAACCCTCGGTCGGCGGCAGGGTTTGCCCATTTCTAGACATTCCCCAAGTAGCCGAGCGACAAAACCCCAGGTCATGGCTTCCGGCTACCGGGCCCGATGTCTAGAAATGGGCAACGACTTGCTCGACACCGCTACTTCTTCGTCAACGACGACTCTTTGTACGCCGCCTTCGCCCCGGTCTTGTCGGATTCGACGATCCAGAAGGGCTCGCCGTCGCTCGCGTCGAACTTCTGGCCGTCGAAGGTGAAGGGCGAGGAGCGTTTCTCGCGTGCGGTGCCGTGTTGTCTGCGACCACCTGCGGTCTCGCCGAGTCGGGCACCGCGCCGGCGGCTACTCCTCCATCCCCCGCTGGGAGAGTTCGTTGGCATCCGCCCAGCCGACGATGTCACCGCGGTTGATTGCGACGGCCAGCAGGTCGGGGAACGCATCGGGGGTGCAGGCAAATGCCGGGATACCCATGGCGCCCAACGCGGCGGCGATGTCCCGGTCGAAGGAGGGCGCGCCCTCGTCGGACAGCGCGAGCAGCACCACCACCGTGATGCCGTCGGCGCGCATCTGCGCTACGCGCTTGAGCATCTCGTCGCGCACGCCACCCTCGTACAGATCGGAGATGAGCACGACGATGCTGTGCTCGGGGCGGGTGACGAGACCCTGGCAGTAGGCGATGGCCCGGTTGATGTCGGTACCGCCGCCCAGGGTGGTGCCGAACAGCACGTCGACGGGGTCGTCGAGTTCGTCGGTGAGGTCGACGACCTCGGTGTCGAAGACGACGAGGGAGGTCCGCACCGACCGCATGGTGGCGATGACCGCACCGAAGATCGACGCGTACACAATGGATCTGGCCATCGACCCGGATTGATCGATGGCGAGGATGATGTCCTTGCTGACCACCTGCGCGCGGCGGCCGTGGCCGACGAGGCGTTCGGGCACAACGGTTTTCTGTTCGGGCAGATAGTTGTGCAGGTTGCGGCCGATGGTGGCGTTCCAGTCGATGTCACGCAGCTTCGGCCGGTTCACCCGGGCCGCGCGGTCGAGGGCGGCGCCAACGGCGCTGCGGGTGCGGTCGGCGATGCGGCGTTCCACCTCGTCGACGACCTTGCGGACCAGTGCTCGTGCCGACGCCTTGGAACTCGCCGGGATGGCACGACCGAGCCCGATCAGGGTGGTCACCATGTCGATGTCGGGTTCGATGCTGTCGATGAGTTCGGGTTCGGTCAGCAACGCGTACAGGTTGAGCCGTTCGACGGCGTCGCGCTGCATCACCTGGACGACGGTGGACGGGAAGTACTCCCGGATGTCGCCGAGCCACCGCGCGACCGACGGCGCCGACTTGCCCAGTCCCCCTTTGCGGGAGCCGCCGCCGTTGTCATACAGCGCGGCGAGTGCATTGTCCATGGCGAGATCGGCTCCGCCGAGGGCGGGGAAATCGTCGGCGGCCGGATCGCCGAGGACGAGTCGCCAGCGGCGATCGCGATCGGCCGCGGCGCTGTTTGATTCACCGTTGTTGTCGGTCATTGCAATCCCAGGATTCCGGCGACGACGGCCACCACGGGTGTGGCGAGCTCGGCGTCGAAGGTGGTGACGGTGGGGACGGGAGCGGGTCGCTGCCCGTCGAGGGCGGCCGCGCGGTTGCCGATGTTGCGACGCACCGACGGGTCGAACACCCCGAAGGTCCGGCGCAGCAACGGGAGGACGTCGGTGAAGTCGTTGTCGCCGAGGCCGGTGAGCCAGCCGTCGAGGATGACCAGCAAGTCGCGGTCGTGGACGAGGAGCAGCCCGCCGTCGCCGAGGAAGCCGTCGATCCATTGCGCTTTGGCGGTCGGTGTCGATCCCGTCGACAACGCGAACTGCAATCGCGTTGCGGCGTAGGCGGTTTCGATGCACCCGCCGTCGAGGAGCAGTCGGGTGGCGCGGCCTACGAGGAGTCCGTTGACGTCGGTGCGGTCGGCGATCGCGTGGAGTGCACCGGTCCACCTCTGAGTGTCGCCGGTGTCGAGGAGGGCGACCACCTCGTGGACGGCGTCGAGGCGTTGCTTGAACTCGTTGGCGGCGTCGTCGTTGAGGCTGGAGATCGCGGCGGGGATGCCGACGCACACACGTGTCAGCAGCGACGACGCCACCAGGCCGAGGGCGGCGGTGTCGGTGCCGCGGACGTCGCCGTAGCGCTGGGCCCGCCCGAGCGCCGGTAGGGCCTCCATCAGTTGGGCGACATCGTGATTGACGGCGGCGCGGTCGCGCAGTGCGGTGAGGATGGTGGGGATGACGTCGACGAGCTCGGCGAGCAACGCGAATTCGAGGGCCCCGGTGACCTGTCCGAGTGATGTTCCGCCGCTCGCTGTGTCGGCGACCTTCGCCGCGGCGGCCCCGTACACCGTGGTGCCCCACACCGATGCCATCACGATGTCGATGACGTACTCGGGGCGCCACGCAAGGATCCAGCCCTCCTTGAATGTGCCGGTGCCGGTGACCTCGTTGGGTGTGCCCCAGTCGACGCCGAGGATCTGCAGTCGGTGTAGCAGCAACGATTTCGCCTTGTCGGCGGGTTTGCGGAGGTCCAGGACGAGTTCTCTGACGACCGGATCCATTTTGAGGCGTGCGGATTTCGCGGTGGCGGTGACGTCGGCCTGCAGCGGGACGACGGGGGCGTCGGCGGGGACGGCACCGAGGCGTTCACCGATGACGGCCTCGCGGTACATCAGGTCGGCGAGGGCGGTGTCGCCGTGACACATCACCGACAGGGTGGCCTCGCTGATCTCGGCGAGACCGGCGAGGGGTCGGCGCCGCAGCACGGCGAGTGTCTCGGCGAGTCGCGCGGTTTCGATGATGTGCGCCGAGGACACATCGATGTCCTTGTCGCGCAGCAGGTTGGCCTGGTGGATGAGCCAGCGGACGATGACGTCGTCGTCGGTGGTGAACAGGTGGTGATACCAGCCGGGTGAGATGACACCGGCACCGTAGCCGGAGGCGGTGGCCAGGCGGGAGTGGGTCCAGGGAACCCAGGCGAGGCGGCTGCGGAGTTTCGGTGCGCCCTTGAGGGTTCGGGTGTCGGCGGCCGCGGGTGGGAGTTTCCCGGCAAGTGCCGGTGCGTGCCAGGCACCGCAGATGACGGCGACGCGCTGCACTCCGTCGCGTCTGAGGGCCTTGCGGATCGCTTGGCGCATGTGGGCTTCGCGGCGGGCCTCGTGCCGGGCTTCGGGGTCGGAATTGTCGGTGACCTGCAGGAAGTCGTCTTCCCGCAACGCCGCCATCGCCTCGGTGATGGCGTCGAAACCTGCTCCCTCACCCCGGGTTTCGATGACGTCGTCCCACCAGCGTTCGGGGTCGCCGTACCCGGCGGCGGTGGCGAGGGCACCGATGGGGTCGGCGCGGTACACATCCATCTCGCTGGGCGCATCCATCTCGCGGGGCGGATCGATCTCGCGGGGCGGGTCTGTCTCGCGCGCGGCCCCAGCCTCGGTGCGGTGGGCGAGCACCATGGAGGTGGGGAGGTCGCAGAACTCCACCGGCACCGCGTGCGTCACCGCCCAGCGCATGGCCTGCCATTCGGGGGAGAACTCGGCGAACGGCCAGAACGCGGCGCGGGACGGATCGTCGGCGGCGTAGCCGAGCAGCGCGACCGGTGGCGCCATTCCCGGGTCGATCACCGCCGCAATGAGATCCGACGCATCGGCCGGTCCCTCGATGAGGACGGCGTCGGGCCGGATGCGGTTCAACTCGCTGACAACGGCGCGCGCCGATCCCGGTCCGTGGTGGCGGATGCCGAGCACGTAGGTGCCCGGCGCCACCATGCCGGTGGCCCCGAGAGCGGATTCGACGGTGGTCACGGACATCGTCAGCGCAGCGCCCCGCGGGCAGCGCGGTAGAAGTCGGCCCAGTCATCGCGCTCTCGGACAACGCTTTCCAGGTACTCGGTCCAGACGACGGCGTCGGCGGAGGGGTCTTTGATGACGGCGCCCTGGATGCCGGCGGCGGTGTCGGCGGGGCGGAGGACGCCGTCGCCGAAGTGCGCCGACATGGCGATGCCGTGGGTGATCACCGAGATCGCCTCGGCGGTGGAGAGGGTGCCGCTGGGTTGTTTGACCTTGGCGCGGCCGTCCTCGGTGACGCCGGATCGCAGTTCGCGGAAGACGGTGACGACGCGCCGGATCTCCTCGGCCGCCGACGGCAGCTCCGGCAGGTCCAGCGACTTACCCAATGCCGCAACGCGTTGCGTGACGATGGAGACCTCTTCGTCCGCGGTGGCCGGCAGGGGCAGCACGACGGTGTTGAAGCGTCGACGCAACGCGGAGGAGAGGTCGTTGACGCCGCGGTCGCGGTCGTTGGCGGTGGCGATGACACTGAAACCCTTGGTGGCCTGCACTTCCCGGCCGAGCTCGGGGATGGGCAGGGTCTTCTCGGACAGAATGGTGATCAGCGCGTCCTGCACGTCCGACGGGATGCGGGTCAGTTCTTCCAGTCGGGCGATCTTGCCTTCCTGCATGGCGGTCATGATCGGCGAGGGCACCAGCGCGTCGGTCGACGGCCCTTCGGCGATGAGTCGGGCGTAGTTCCAGCCGTAGCGGATCGCCTCTTCCGGGGTGCCGGCGGTACCCTGCACCAGGAGTGTGGAGGTGCCGCTGATGGCGGCGGAGAGATGTTCGGACACCCAGGTTTTCGCGGTACCCGGCACACCGAGGAGCAGCAGCGCGCGGTCGGTGGCCAGCGTCGCGACGGCGACCTCCATCAGGCGACGCGGCCCGATGTACTTCGGCGTGATCTCGGTGCCGTCGTCGAGGGTACCGCCGAGTAGGTAGGTCACCACCGCCGACGGGCTCAGCAACCAGTTGGCCGGTCGGGCAGCGGTGTCGTCGCGCGCCAGTGCCGCAAGTTCGTCGGCGTAGAGCTGTTCGGCGTGCGGACGGAGGAGGTTGTCGGCGGTGGTCATGGCAGCTCCCTGGTCAGGACAGATCGGATACGGAGGGCTTCGGACAGCGTTGCGCAGGGGATGATGGCGTGCGGATGACGTTCCCGCACAATGGTGATCATCGACTGGAAGTCATCGGTCGCGGGCAGTCCCGTGGACATCAGATCGAACAGGGTGAGGACGTTCCCGCGGACGAGGCGAGTATTGGCGAGCATCGAGTCCAGCAGCCGCAGGGCGTGGCGCGCCATCTGGTCCGACCAGGGTGCGGGCAGCGCATGCAGTCCGACCAGTTGCCGCTCCGCCGCGAGCGAGGGGAAGGCGCGCACCACGGCATCCGGGTCGGCGAAGGCGATGACCCGGGCGGACGCGCCGGGATGGCTCATGAGCGCGGTCGCCCAGCGTCGGTCCTCGAATGTGACGGCGGCCGAACACAGTCCCTGCACAATCGTGGCCTCGTCGGAGTCGGTCGCGGCGACGATCGTCTCGGGCGGCTGACCGAACTGCTGCTCCCAATGCCCCGGCGGGATTCGCGACAGCAGTTGCGCCAGAACATGATCCTGCGGCGCCACGCCCTTGGGTGCGGTGAGGTTGATGCCGTCACGAGCGAGCGGTGTACCCGCCGGGCCGAGCGTGTCGAGGTCGAGACCACTCGACCGCAGAACAAAGCCCGACTCTCCTGCCCCCCACTCCATCAACCCGACAGCCGCCCCCACCAACCGCCGCCGATGCGCCGACCCGTCCACCCGGTCGAGAATATCGGCTGCGACAGCCCGGATCTTCCCGCGTCGATCATCGAGTGCAGCCTCGAGGAACTCCTCGTCGTCGAGGCAGACCTGTCGAAACATGGCCGGTAGCAGCAACTCCCGGTCGGTGCCCGATTCCCCACTCCAGCCGACGGCCAGCAGTTCACGCGCCGCATCGGGATCACGCTCACGCAACGCTGTCAGGTAGGCGACACGCTCTGCGGGTTCACCGTGCGTCCACGCGGACGGGTCGGGCGGAGCGCTCACGAGCGACGAATCATCCAGCACTGCTTTGAGTTCCGGTGCCTGCCCGTCGAGCCAGCGTCCGCGAGGTCCGACGATGGTGGAGATCGCCGGTCGCAACGTTGCGTGCCGTGCGGTCCGCGACAGCAGGTACGGCAGGAGGGTCGCGGGGGGTCGTAACCCCGAGTCGGCCAGCAGGTTCAGACACCACTCGGCCATCCGCGGCGTCATCTCCATGGCGCGAACGGCGTAGGTGGAGACCACCTGCGGCATGGCCGCGCGCGGATCATCCGGGGCCACCGGAATCGGCTCCGCAGACACCGACTCGGGCCCGCACGCGGCACGGGCCGCAGCGGTGAGCGATGCCACCTGCAGAGCGAGACGAGCCGGATCACTCTGCGCTGCATCAGAGTCCGGTAGGTGTACAGCGATGACGGGATCGGCTCCCGCCGGAGTCACCGGTCGACTGCGAACCCCGACCAATGCTGCGGAGACGATCTCCTCCCAGCTGCTCATAGTGCGATCACCTCGCCGTCGCAGATCACCGACGCCACGTCGAGGCCGCCGGGCCCGAGTTCCCCGAACGCCGAGATCCGCCGGCCACCTGCGACGGCGAGCAGCAGCGGCCACGCGTCGCCGATCTCGGCGACCGGGATGGCCGAGCCGGTGGCGTCGATGAGTGCGGGCGCTTCGGACGCCATCCGCCCGAAGCGGCCGTCGATGAGCACAGGCCAACTCAGCGTCCACGGATCGTCGGCGATTGCGCGGGCACGGGCGCGCCGAGCGTCGGCGATCGTCGTCGGTTGCAGCGAATCCAGGGGATCGAGCTGCGCGGGCACTTGTTCCGACGGCGGTGTGGAGTCGTCGTAGAGACAGCGCAGCCCCGGCGCCCCCGGGTAGAAGTGCATGGTGGTGGCGATCGTGGCACCGGGAACGGGTCGTAGTGGCAGGGTGGCTCCGGTGGGGGCGTAGTCGAGCAGCATGCCGAAGCGTCGGGTGCCGGCACCCCATACCCAGGTGCGGCGGCTCTGGAGGTGATCTTCATCGGTGTCGCGGCGACCGAGACACAGCCACAGGTCGGTGATGCCCGCACCGGCCAGGACGTCGGCCTTGGCAACCGGATAGCCGACGTGGCGTCGGACGGTGGCGGCGAGGTCGTCGGGAAGCTGGTCGATGCGCTGATGCGCGGTGGTCAGCGACCAGAGCCGGCCATAGTCCTCAAGGAGTCGGCCGGGCCAGTCGACGGCGTCGTCACCGCCTCCGAAGAACAGGCCGGGGAGCCGGCGGACGCGAGCGGCGAGTCCGGGCGCCTGGGCGTCGACGAGGCGCGCGGCGACCGCGTCGAAGCGGCTGTAGGCGTCGACCTCCGAGCCGGCCAGGCCGTGGCCGACTTGGTCGGTGAGCCAGAGTTGCAGTTCGTCGATGCCGCCACGGACTCGGTCGACGCGTTGCGCGGCGGTCTTCGCGGCGCGTTCGGGATCCTTGGGTGCCGCCGGTTCCACGGCCTTCTTCCCGGCGCGTTCGACGCGTCCGGCAAGCCACGCGGCGGCGTAGTCGGACGGCTCGGCGGCATCGGGTACCTCGTGCTGCGCCCACAGCAGAAGCAGGCCGAGGGCGTGTTTGCAGGGGAACTTCCGCGATGGGCACGAACATTTGTACGCGGGTGACGCGAGCTCGACGATGGTCTGATACGGCGTCTTCCCGCTGCCCTTGCACAGGCCCCAGACCAGCAGGTCGGTGGCGCCCAGATCGGTCCATGGGGTCGGTGTGGCGAGCTTCTGCCCTGCCGTGGCCGATGACGCGTCGGGCGCCGAACCCAGCACCTGATCGGTCGTCCAGCGGTCCCCCATGGGTTTCACACAACCACATCCACCCGACATCCGTCGTCGGGAAACCCCGGCAGACGGCCGCGGAGCAGTGGTGACGGTGAACCCATCGCGTGGGCACGCGTCGACCAGGGTGTTGATCGGGCGCAGCAACTGCCGGTCCATCGGGTGTGACGATGACCCCGCCCGGCCCTGCTGTCACGCCCCGCCGATGACGGGCACCGTCACCGTCTGCCCGTCACCCGCGGGAATCGCCACCGGCAGCGAGTCCTGGCCGCCCCGATAGTTGGTCGATCCTCCCGATATCACCAGGCGTAGCCGATGCCCGGTCTCGAAGCGGTGCACGATGGCGGGCATGGTGACGGTGACCGGCCGCGAGGGATCAGCGATACGTGCCGGCGCCACCAGATTCCCGACCGTCGTCGCGTTGCCGACCGCGTCCACGTCGACGATCCGGAGAAACAGCACGAGTTGCCTCTCGGCGGGCATGTTCGCCGGGACCGTGGTACTCACCCGCACCGCGACGCGTGGCGAACCGACCACGTCGAGCGGTTGCGCCAGTGCTGCGGAATCCCACATTGCGGCGGTTCCCGGCACATCCCGTTCCGGCACGCTGATCAAGCCGAGCGAATCGGGATGGTCGTGGGTGGTCGGCAGGCCCCACAAAGGTGTGACGAACCGCGCGGTGCCCGGACGCGTACGCACCCCCTGGGTCGCCAGCCGATCGGTGGACGAGAGCCGATAGGTCAGTGCCGATCCCACATCGACGGAGTCGGCGTAGGCGTAGGCGGGCTCGGTGTCACCGTCGACGCGAATCCAGTTGCGGAAGTAGGAGAATCGCGGTCCCGGCGATGCCGTTGTTCCCCGGAGATGGTGATCCATCCACGCCACGATCCTGCGCGTGACGTACTGGGTGGCGGGATCGGGGGCGTTCTCGACGTAATCTCCGGTCTCCGGCAGAGCGGAATGACCACCGCTCATCCAGATCATGTCGGTGTCGACGCCCCGCGAGGTCAGCCCACGATAGGTGGCGATGGCCTCGTTCAGATTGAACAAGGTGTCACTCTGCCCCTGGAGAAGCAGCGTGGGGATGCGAATCCGATCGAGATAACTTGCCACCGACCCGGCCCGCAGCCGTGCCACCACGTCCGGCGTGACGACACCCGTCGTCACCGCCTGCGTCACCGCGGTGCAGATCTGCGTCGGGTAGTTGGGGCAGCCGGTCAGTCGCGTCGGGTCAACGTCGCCATGGGCGAACCCCGACGCCACGCCCGCGAAGACAAGGGACGCATCCCAATTGGTCTTCGGCGCTCCGGTGCCCCGGGTCGAGACGCCCACTGTCTGGCCGGTGTTGTTGGGCGCCAGCGAGTAGGACAGATCATTCCACGTGGCCATCGGGGTGATGGTGTCGATCCGCGGATCCATCGCCGCGGCGGCGAATTGGACTTGTCCCCCGTAGGAACCGCCGACCATGCCGACCCGCGGGTCATTCGGATGCGCGCGGCCGTCATGCGCCACCGCGTCGCGCATCACCACATCCAGGGCGGGCGCACGCTGGGTGTGTGCGGCATCGAGGTAGGCGTTGGCCTTTCCGCCGAGATAGTCGACGAGGTGCGCGGCGGCTCGGCCGTCCGGATCGGGTGTGTCAAAGCTGATGCGGCATCCCGATCCGCCGAAGCCGAGTCCCGAGTACGCCAGCACCACATAGCCACGGCGCGTGAACATCTCGGCCATCGGCTTCAGGTCATTCTTGGAGCCGCCGAAACCATTGGTGGTCAGGATCGCCGGCGCGCGGTGCGCCGAGTCCACCCCGGCGGGGACGTAGACGTCGGCGACGACGTCGCAGGGCGCACCGTCCTCACCGGTCGCCTCGAAGTGCCTGGTACTCACCGAATGGTTCGGTGTATCGCCGAATGCGATCGGGGTCAGCGCACCACCTGCAAGTGCCGGACCGACGGTCCCCGCAGCCACACCCAACGCCAGTCCCAGGGCGGCCGTCCGACGGCTGCGTCGTCTCATCACACCTCCACCACGTGGTTGTTCACCGCAGACCGCCTGCGACCCTGACGTGGTACTGATGACTGTGCGCGATGTGGAGGGCGAGCACAATGAGTTTGGGTTTTCGGGTCGGTGTGCCCGGTATGCGGGTGCGGGTGTCGACGCGGGGCGTCCGCGCGTCGGTCGGGCCGCGGATAGCGCGCGTCCACGTGGGTACGGGTCGTACACGCGTGTCGAGCGGGATGGGGCCGTTCTACGCGTCGACGGCGCTGAGCCGCAGCCGCGGCGTGAGTCGAGGACGGTCGTCGACGACGCGGAGCGGCGGGCCGTCGCCGACCCAGCTCGCACGGGCACAGCGCGCCGCGCAACGCGCACAGCAGGAGGCCGAGCGTAACGCCGCCATCGAGCAGCTTCGGCAGTTGCGTCGTGACACCACACGCGCACATCTGGAGCGGTTCGCGATCTCCTCCGCGCCGATCATTCCGCCGCCGCCGCCGATCCCGGCGGAAGCCGTTCGCGCACAGGCCTACTCGATCTACCAGCAAGGGCTCGGGCTATTTGCACGCAAGGAGAAGGAACGCGCCCGCGTTCAGGCCGATGCCGCGGTCGCGGCCTACGTCGACAGCGAGTCACGGCGCCTGGCCGGGATCCACGCCGAGCTGTGCGACGGAGCCGATGCGTGGTGGACGGCATTGTGCGCCAACGATGAACAGACTGTGTGCGATGCGGTCAATGCCGCGTTTGCGGATAACCCCGCAGCCGGATGCGCTGTCGGCGTCGACGGTGCGTCGTTGTCGGTGATCATGCGGCTGCAGGATCTCGACACCTTGCCCGATCAGATGCCGTCGACCACAGCCGCCGGACGGCCCACCCTCAAGGCGATGCCCAAACGGGAGCGGATGCTGTGGTGGATGCACATCCTCGCCTCGAATCTCGCGGCCACTGTGCTCGAGGCGCTGGCCACCGCACCGTCGATCACCGAGGTGAACGCGGCGGTTATCACCCGGATGCCCGATACTCATCGGCTCGGCTTGGTGGCCTACGGTTCGTGGTCGAGGACCGCCATCGAGCGCGGGCCGTGGGGGTGCGCTGACGACGCGTGGCGGATCCTCGACATCGGCACCGACGTACAGTGCAGTATTCGGACGACCGCCTCGGGCAACATCTCCTCGGTCGTCAAGCCGTTGCCGCTCGACGAGCTCCCCGGTGTCGCAACCCTTCTCGCAAACTGCGACGACGACGGAGATGCGGCGCTGGCAGATCTGGATGCAGATCTCGCGAGCAGCACGCCGGTCTCCGAGCCCGGCCCTCCGAATCCCTTTCAGCTCACTCCCTTTGACCACTGGTTGCAGACGCGGGCGGCACCGCCCCCGGCCGCTCCCCCAGCCCCCACCCCGATCCGGTCGGCGCCGATCGCTGAACCCACGCCGTCGCCCACACCCGTCACTGCGGCCCCGCAATCCCCTGCCCCACGACCTCCCGCGCCACAACCTCCTGTCCCCGTCGCGGACGACTTGAGCGCGGGCCAGTCCGTCGTGATCGGTGACGCCTCCGCGATCCCGCTCCGCATCACCTTCACCACCGCGGGCGCCGATGCCGATCTGGTTTTCCTTCTCCTCGACCGCGATGACAAGGTGCTCGACGACAGTGCCATGATCTTCTACAACCAGCCCGTCGGCAACGGTGTCACCTTGATCAGTAAGCAGCACACTGGTTCGGCCACAGTCGAATTGGCGGTGGTCCGGCCTGGCGAGGTGGGGCCGAGGGTCGCGAAGGTGTTGGTCGCCGCGAGCATCGACGCCGACTCCGGGGCGACGTTCGACTCACTTGGGCTGTGCCACATCCGGATCGGCGCCGAGAATCAATGCTGGTCATTCACACCGAGTCCGGAACCGCAGGTTCGGGCTCTCATCCTCGTGGAGATCTATCTGCATCGCCCGCCCGACGCCGGAGCGCGGTGGAAACTGCGCGCGCTCGGACAGGGATGGGACGATGGGCTGGCGGCGTTGGCTCGTGCATACGGCGTCAACGTCGACGGGTGAGACACGAGCCAGCGCAGCCACCTAACTGTGCGCGTTGTAAATCGCCTCTGCCAGTTCGACTTTGATGTTCTGGAACTCCGGGGTGGCGATCACGTCGGGTGAGCGGACACCATCCGGAGAGTCACCGGGCAGTTCGATTCGGCGGTCGATGGTCACCCGCCCGGGGCGGGCACACATCACCAGCACCCGCGTCGACAGGAACACCGCCTCCTCCACCGAATGAGTGACAAAGATGATCGTCTTGCGTTCTCGTCGCCACAGATTGAGCAACTCCACCTGCAGGCGTTCACGGGTGAGCGGGTCGAGCGCACCGTAGGGCTCGTCCATCAGGATGACCCGCGGATCGTTCACCAGGACGCGGGCGATCTGCGCGCGTTGCTGCATACCACCGGACAGTTCGTACGGTCGTCGACTGCCGAAGCCGCCGAGCCCGACGGTTTCGAGCATCTCGGTGGCCTTCTGGGCCCGTTCGGCTTTCGGCATTCCCCTGGCTTTGAGTCCGAATTCGACGTTGTGCTGCACCGACAGCCATGGATAGAGCGTCGGAGCCTGGAACACCACGCCTCGTTCGGGTGCCGGACCGCGGATATGGCGCCCGCCGATCATCACAGTGCCCTCGGTGGGTTCGAGGAATCCGGCGATGATCTGCAGCAGCGTGGTCTTGCCGCAGCCGGACGGTCCCACCAGGCAGACGAATTCGCCCGGATCGATGGTGAGGTCCATCGGGGAGAGCGCGACCACCTGGTCGTCGCCGGAGCCGTAAGTCTGGCCGACCGACGTCAGGGTGAGCCGGTCGGAAAGGTCTGCGCCCGTCTCGTTGTCGGGGTTCGTCACGGGTTCGGTCATTGGCCCGCCACCTCCTTGATCGCGGCGGCGTACACCGCATTGTCGTAAACCTGCTGCGGGCTGACACCGTCGATCTCACCTTGATCCTTGAGGAACGACGCGGTGTCGAACAACGAACGGGCAAGTCCCCCACCGAACCAGCGAGGTTCAGCCTGCTCTTTGGCGGTCAGGTAGATGTAGCCCTTGAGTTGGGTGCGTACCTGATCCGGTGTGACGCCGAGCTGACCGGAGATCCTCGCGACGGCTTCCTCCGGGTTCTGCGTGATCTGCTGGACTGCCCAGTCCTGCGCCATCGTCCACAGTCGCATCGCGGCCGGATTCTCCTTCACGAAATCGGTTCGCGCACCGGACAGATCGAAGGTGGGGCTGCCGGCGTCGGCGGTGTCCTTCGCGGTCATGATGACGTGGCCGTCGCGGGTCAGCTCCGACAGCGTCGGTTCCCAGATCCATGCGGCATCGATCTGTCCGCCCTGCCAGGCCCCGAGAATCGCACTGGGTTCGAGGTTGATGACGGTGACCTCGGAGGTCAAACCCGCCTTGGTCAGGGCCGCCATCAGGCTCAGATGCGAAGTGGAACCGAACGGGACCCCGATCTTCTTGCCATGCAGCTGATCGACCGAGGTGATCGAGGGATCCCGGACCACCAGTGACTCGGCGCCACCGATGACGTCCTGAATCCACACCACCGACACCGGCAGGTTCAGCGGCGCCGACAGGGCCTTGGCGGCCGGTGCCGAACCGAAGAGCCCCAGGTCGAGTGAGTTGGCACCGAAGGCCCGCACCACGTCGGCGCCCGAGGAGAACTGGGTCCAGGCGATGTCGGCGTTCGGCATGCACTTGCCGAGAATGTCGGAGTCCTTGACAACGAGGTCGCCGTTGGGGATCTGTTGGTAGCCGATGCGGATGGTGCCGGTGATCGACTGGTCCGGCGTGACCGGGCAGGACACCTCGGTGATGAGTGATCGACTTTGTTCTCCGCGACCGGATTCGACGATGCAGCCGCTGGTCGAGATCGCCACCGCGGCGCACAGGCCGACGACGGCAAGTGACCGTCGCAGCCGCCGCGGTCCGCGGTGCGGATCGGGTGTGGGGTTCATACCTTTCCCTTCCACGGCGCCACCAGGATGCCGATCCACTTGAGGATCGAATCGAGGACGAGGGCGGTGATTCCGATGACGATGATGCAGGCGATGACCAGCGGCGTGCGAAGCTGGGTGCCGGCGATGTAGGCGAGTCCTCCGATGCCGGGGATGCCGTTGTTGAGTTCCGCGGCAACGACTGTCGTCCAGGCGAATCCGACGGCCAGACGAATGCCACCGATGATGTCGGGGGCTGTCGCGGGGAGGATGACTCCGCGGATCACCTGTCCGCGTGAGGCGCCGAGGCTGCGCGCCGCGTTGAGGTAGTCGGCCTTGACGCCGTGGATACCACTCATCGTGGCCACCGTGACCGCAGGGAAGGCGGCCAGGAACAGCAACCAGATCTTGGAGGTGTCGCCGATGCCGAACCAGACGATGAGCAGGCTGAAGTACCCCAGCGGCGGTAGCGCGCGGAGGAAGTTGAGGTATGGATCTACCGTGGTAGCAATGACTTTCGAGGTACCCATCGCGATTCCCAGCGCGATGCCGACGATGATCGCCAGTCCGACTCCGGCGAAGATGCGCTGCAGGCTTGCGATGAGGTGTTCCCACAGGAAGTAGTTCTGTTCGCCGAGCACCTCTCGCGGCACACCGGGTGCCACCTGATGCCAGGTGTTGGCGCGCACGAACGCATCCCACACCGCTCCCGGTCCGGGCAGGTACAGCGGTTTGATGACGCCGGCGGCGGTGACTGTCCACCACAGCAGGACGAACACCACCAGGGCGGCGATCCGGATTCCCCAGTGCCGCAATGTTGATGATGAGGGCGTGAGACGGCTGGTGATGGCGCTTGTCATACCGCCGCCGTTCGATGAACCCGTTGGGCGCTGGTCTGATCACGCGCCAGCAGCAGCATGGAATCGACGTTGACGTGCGCCGGGCGGGTGGCCACCCAGGTGACGGCGTCGGCGACGTCGTCGGCCGACAACGGGGTGAGTCCGTCGTAGACGGCGGCGGCACGGTCGGTGTCGCCGCCGAATCTGTTGATGGAGAATTCCGTCTCCACCATACCCGGGTCGATCTCGCAGACCCGTACCGGTTCGCCGAGCAGTTCCAGTCGCAGCACCCGCGTCAGTGCGCGCACCGCGTGCTTGGCGGCGTTGTACCCGCCGCCGCCGAGATACGGTTCGACGGCGGCGATCGAGCCGATGGTGACGACAGTGGCGCACGCCGACGACCGCAGCAGCGGCAGCAGTCCCCGGGTGACGCGTAAGACGCCGAGCACGTTCATGTCGAACATGGCCTGCCAGTCGGCGTCCACGGATTCGGCGATCGAGTCGGTGCCGATCGCGCCTCCGGCGTTGTTGACGAGGACGTCGGCACGGTCGAGGTCGGCACAGAAGGTGATGACCGAGCCGGGATCGGTGACGTCGAGGTGGCGGACGATCACCTCGCAGTTCGGGTGGTCGGCGCGGATCTTGCCGGCGAGGTCGTCGAGGCGCTCAACGCGCCGTGCGCCGAGGAGCAGGTCAAAGCCCGCATCGGCGAGCTGAGCGGCGGTCGCGGCACCGATCCCGCTGCTGGCGCCGGTGATGACCGCCCGTGGCCGGATGTCGGTGGAGTCGGACTGGTGTGCCATGAGGCGATTCCCCCTTCGTGTGGTGATGCGTCGTCTGTCTGCGGCGGCGATCGCCGCGTCGTGAACTCAGACTGTCGAAGATCTGGAGCCCCGAGAAGGTCCACTGGTACGGAGTTTGACGGTCCCAGATGTAACCGGATGGACTCGTCGAACACCATTTGTGACGGCGTCACCAGCCCAAACCGTCTCAGGCTTCGGGCGCGAGGAACGCCGTGTTGTGCACGTCACCCCAACTGGCACTGTCAGTTGGCCCATTTCTGGCCCTTTTGCCGAGGCCAAGCTCTTGCGACGGTGGTGTCAGGCCGGCGACTACCGCGACGTTGCCACACCCGATTCACGGAGGAGCACACATCATGCCCGCACCACAGAACCCCCACGCCGCGCAGATCTACGCGGCCGATCGCGCCCACGTCTTCCATTCGTGGTCGGCACAATCGACGCTCGATCCGATCGTCATCACCGGCGCCGAGGGCTCGCATGTCATCGACGGCGACGGTAACCGGCTGCTGGACTTCTCCTCGCAGCTCGTCTACACCAACCTGGGCCATCAGCATCCGCGCGTGGTGGAGGCGATCGCCGAGCAGGCCCGCACCTTGTGCACCATCGCGCCGGCGCATGCCAACGAGGCCCGCGCCCGCGCCGCCGAACTGATCGTCGACATCGCGCCGCAGGGATTCACCAAGGTGTTCTTCACCAACGGTGGCGCCGACGCCGTGGAGCACGCCGTGCGGATGGCGCGGCTGACCACCGGCCGCTACAAGACGTTGTCGGCGTTCCGCGGGTATCACGGTGCGACGCATCAGACCATCAATCTGACCGGCGATCCACGGCGCTGGCCCAGCGACTACGGTTCGTCGGGCGCGGTGCACTTCTTCGCGCCGTTCCTGTACCGCAGTCAGTTCCACGCCGAGACGCAGGAGCAGGAGTGCGTCCGCGCCCTGGAGCATCTGCGGTCGCTGATCGAGTTCGAGGGACCCGACAGCTTCGCCGCGCTGATCCTCGAGACCGTCCCGGGGACCGCCGGCATCATGCCACCCCCGCCCGGCTACCTTGCCGGCGTCCGCGAACTGTGCGATCGGCACGGTATCGTGATGATCCTCGATGAGGTGATGGCCGGCTTCGGACGCACCGGAAAATGGTTGGCGCTCGAGCACTTTGACGCGGTTCCCGATCTGATCACCTTCGCCAAGGGCGTCAACTCCGGATATGTACCGATGGGTGGGGTGCTGATGACCCAGCAGATCGCCGAGCAGTTCGACACCCGCCCATATCCCGGCGGGCTCACCTACTCGGGTCATCCCCTCGCCGCTGCGGCGGCCGTCGCGACCATCGAGACCATGCACGCCGAGCACGTGGTGGAGAACGCCGCGGCGATCGGCGTCGACACCCTGGGACCCGGCCTGCGCGAACTCGCCGAACGCCACGAAATCATCGGCGACGTACGCGGACTCGGCGTGTTCTGGGCGATCGAACTCGTCTCCGACCGCGCCACCAAAGAGCCGTTGGCGCCCTACGGCGGCAACTCCCCGGAGATGAAGGCGATCGCCGATCGGGCGCGACGCAATGGACTTCTCATGTTCCAGAACATGAATCGCTTCCATCTCACCCCGCCGTGCATCGTCTCCCCGCAGGAGACCAAGCAGGCCCTCTCGATTCTCGATGACGCACTCTGCGCAGTGTGAGACTTCCTGCGTCGGGTCGGGGATCAGGGCAGCGCTGCGGCCAGCGCCCTGATCCCCGGTTCGATCTGCTCGGTGCGCAGGGAGCTGTACCCGAGCCGCAGGTTGTGATTGCGCCAGGTCCCGGGGAAGTAGTAGCGCGACCCGTCGGCCACCAGAACCCCGTGCTCACGAGCTCGCAATGCCCAACGCTTGCAATCAATCTCGGCTGGCGCCGTGTACCACAGACTCACTCCGCCGGGCGGGTAGGAGCCACCCTCATCAGGGAGTGGCAGGTACCGGTTGACCGCCGCGGTCAGTGTGTCCCAGTTGGCGCGCAGTCGACGCCGCTGACCGCGCAACACCTTGTGGTAGTCGCCAGAGGTGATGAAAATACCAAGCGCCCGTTGCAGATGTCCGGCAAGGTGTTTGGATCGGTTATGGCGTTCGGCACGCAGCGCGGCGATCACCTCGGGATGTCCGACGACGAACCCGAGGCGCAGTCCCGCGGCGAGGAATTTCGAGAAGGAACCGATGTAGAGGACCCGGCCGGAGGTGTCCATCGCCTTGAGCGACGGAGTGGGCTGGCCGCGGAAACGGAACTCGCTGTCGTAGTCGTCTTCGATGACGAAGGCGTCGCGGTCGGCGAGTTGGTCCATCAGCAGCCGTCGGCGGGGCAGGCTGAGCGTCACGTTCGTCGGGTGATGGTGGCTCGGGGTGAGGTAGATGGCGTCGAAGCCGGGCGCATCCTCGATCACCGCACCCCACTGGTCTGTCGGGACGGGAACGACCGAAGCGCCGATGCGGGAACAGATCTGCCAGGCGTCGACGTAGCCGGGATTCTCCACCACCACCGTCGACGTCGGACCAAGGAGGACGTCGGCGATCAGTGATAGTCCTTGTTGCGCACCGGAAGTCATCAGCACCTCATCGGTGGTCGCGTGCACGCCCCGAGAGGGCAGGATCTCGTTGCACAGCGCCTCGAGCAGCAGTGGATCGTCGGAGTCACCGGCGTCGCGCACGCTGTAGGTCAGGTGCGGATTGTGTAGCGCGGCAACCATTGCCCGCTGCCACGAGCGCGCCGGGAAGGACTTCATCTCAGGCTGTGCGGAGATGAAGGGATAGGGGTAGTCCTGCCACTCGGGGAAGGCCGGCGCCTTGGTCACCGGCAGCTGATGCAGACCCGCCTGATGGCGTTCCAGTCGTGGCTGCCAATCCATTTGGATGGTCCGGTCGCGTCGTGTCGTGCGTGGCGTCGCGGACGTCGGGGCGAGGTTCACCGGATACAGACCTGAGCGCGGGCGGCTCTCCACCAGCCCCGCGCCGGTGAGCTCCTGATACGCCAGGGCGACGGTATTACGCGAGACACCCAGTGCCTGAGCCAGGTACCTGGTAGACGGCATCGGCCGGCTCGGTCCGTAGACCCCACGCGCCAACTGGTCCTCCAACAGTGCCCTCACCTGCCGGTACAGCGGCGTCGCCGACGACGGGTCCAACGCGAGCGGCGCCGGATCACCTGCGGTTGACTCAGTCATCTGGCCTCAATGTTTCTGCTCCAACTGGCGCTTTCCTCATGACAGTACGGAGTTCAGTCTAGATCGGTGAACCTCTTGACGCCGTGGTCGGCGGCCGCCGTGATCACGATCATTGCCGTCGGTGCACTCATCCAGGCCACCACCGGCTCGGGATTCGGCATCGTGACCGCCCCGGCGCTGATCCTGGTGGATCCGCACCTCGTGCCCGGCGCCCTGCTCATGCTCGCGACCGTGATCTGCACCGTGACGGCGTGGCGCGAACGTGCCTGGATCGACCGCGGTTTCGTGACGCGGTGTGTTCTTGCCGCGGTTCCCGGAACCGCTGCCGGAGTCACGGTGGTGCATCTCGTGGGCGGCCAGACCCTGGCCGTCATCATCGCGCTGACGGTGGTTGCCGCCGGGTGCGCCGGACTGTGTGGTGTCCGCGTCCCGCTGACCACTCGCAGCATACTGACCGCCGGATTCTTCTCCGGTGCACTGAATTACGCCGCCGCCCTGCCCGGTCCACCGTTGGCGTTGACGTTCCGCGCGGCCGAGGCCGCCCGCATCCGCGCCACGATGTCGGCGGTGTTCGCGATCATCTCCGCGGCAACCGTGTTGTTGCTGGCCGCCACCGGGCGCAGCGATTCTCACGATCTTCTCGTCGCGCTGGCACTCCTCGTGCCGATGGCGGCGGGAATCCTGGCCGCCCGGGTCGTGATGCACCGGATTCCGGCGGCGGCGGTGGCCCGCGCGGGCATGGCGTTGTCGGTGATCGCCGGCGTGGGGTTGTTGGTCTCGAGTCTGTGAGGCCACGAGCATCGATGCCTGCCGGAGAACTTCGGGAAGGCGCTGGCCGGCGGAAAGGCCAATGCCACAGCCCGGTCTCAGCTTGCGGCGTGTAGGCGGCCGGAGATCAGCTGCTCCAACCTCTGGCGTGGCGACGAGTGAGCGATCTCCCTGACTTGCGGTCGCGTTGGCCAACCGGGCGGTCATGCCCCCAGAAGAGTGGGCATGACCGACGGTACCCACGCCACTAGCGTGACCAGAAGCAACGTCGCGTCGAATGTGCATGGAGGTCAACTGTTATGACGGCAGTCAGTTTTCGGTCGGGGACTCTCGTACCGGTGGTGGTGGGACTCTCGCCGTTGCTGGCCGCCGCGGTGATCGCGCCGTCGCTGTCCACCACGCCGCCTGTTGCGGGGTCGGTGTCGCTGGCTGCTGCAGTCACCCCACTACAAGCGCCGGCGCCGTTCCGGGGTGGGCAGATCGCGGTGGTGCGCACCGACGAAGTCGTGGCGGCGATCGTCGATCAAGCGAGCACACCGGGGGCGACGGCGGTTATTCGATCACTCGCCGAGCAATTGCGTGCGGTGGGTGCGGACGGGCCGACCGCACCGCATAGCAGCTCTCGGTCGGGGCTTGCCGTGTCGGGCGGAACAACCCCCATCGGAACACGCTCCGGCAGAACATCTTCAGACCATGGCGCATCGGTGGCGTCCGATTCGGCGACACAGTCGTCGACGAGCGGCGCATCGGCCGGTATTCGGCGCAATACATCCGGCCCCTCGTCGGTGCCCGCCTACGTGGTCGCCGCCGCTGACCGCACCTCGGCCATACAGTTCTTGTTCACGGTTTCGGCTGATCCGCAGACCGGTCTACGGGTGGTCGGCCCCACCGGGTTCTTATGGATTGGCAACGGCGCCGACGGTACTGCGGAGCATCCCGACGGCTACGCGGGCGGCATCCTCTGGGGCAACGGCGGTGACGGCGTTGCCGGCGGCAAGGGCGGGGATGCCGGATTGTTCGGTGATGGCGGCGACGGTGGCGACGGGGTTGCCGGCGCCCTTGATGGCGGTGCCGGTGGCCGTGGCGGATTGGTGTTCGGCAACGGTGGTGATGGTGGCTTGGGCGGCAACGGATTCCGGGTCGCATTCCTCGGTGATGGTACCGCGATCACCGGAACCGGCAACGGTGGTAATGGCGGTGCTGGTGGAGCGGCAGGCTTGTGGGGCAACGGTGGCAACGGTGGTCAGGGAGGGCTCGGACTTCTCGGCCTTGACGGAGTCAACTACCTCGGCCCGACGATGACAGACCAGACTCTGAACGGCGCTGACGGCGTGAATAGCTCCAGCGGCCAAGCCAACGGCGGCAACGGACAAGACGGTATGGCTCCCGGCGACGTCGTCGGCGTCAACGGCGGTAACGGAGGTAGCGGCGCCCCGGGCGACGGCGCCTGGAGCACTGGCGGCAAAGGTGGGTCCGGTGCGACCGGATCGATTGGCGGACAAGGTGGTCGAGGTGGAGATGGCGGTGCGGGCACATACGACGGCGGTGCGGGTGGCGCGGGCGGCGCCGGAGGAGTCGGTGCCGCCGGTGGTGACGGTGGCGATGGTGGACTCGGCGGAACGCCAGGTGTGAGCAACGTCGTGTTTGTCGGTGGCGACGGAGGCATGGGCGGGACCGGTGGAACCGGCACCGCAGGTGGCGCGGGTGGTTCCGGGGGAGCGGGCGGCTCCGGAGGTTCCGGTGGCGTGCTCTATGGCAACGGCGGGAACGGAGCGTCCGGTGGCGTCGGCGGAAACGGCGGTAACGGTGACGTCGGCGGGACCGGAGGAACAGGCGGAGCGGGTGGCATAAGCGTCTGGGCCCCTTGGTACTCCGGACTAGGGGGCAGCGGCGGAACCGGCGGTACCGGCGGCGCCGGAGGGGATGGCGGAGACGGGGGCGCGGGCGGCTCCGGCGGCACGACGGGTCTCTTGGGTGGTTCGGCAGGCACCAACGGCGCCGACGCTCAAGGTGGGACCGGCGGCACGGGAGGAGCCGGCGGAACCGGCGGCGCCGGCGGCTCACGGGACGACGGAGATCTGAAACCCGGCTCCGCCGGGGCCGCCGGAGACCCGGGTGCTACCGGCGCTGCTGGTTCGACCGGGGGCAGCGGTACCGGCTCCTGATCGGCCGTCGTCGGCCGGTCGTGTCGGCACGTACCGGCTCCTGACCGGCCACTGACTCTCCAAAGGAATACCCCGCCAGAATTCGCCAGTGGCTGTGACTTTCGCCCACCGCGTAAATGGCGTTCGAGTTGAAACGAAGGAGCTGTCCTGTTGGCTTTCAGAACTGAGCGCCATATTGGTCGATTTGCCGTACCGCCGTTTCACCCAGGTCTCCAATCCCGGTTCCCCTGGAATCGGTTCGATGGCTGGATCGACGCTGTCTTCGCCATCGCCGCGACCCTGCTCGTGCTGGAGTTGCGCCCGCCCAACGTCGACGAGGGCGGACTCGGCCACGCACTACTCAACCAATGGCCGCTCTATCTGATCTACCTACTGGGTTTCGTGCAGATCGCCGGCGGATGGTCGGTTCTGCGTCGAGTATCGGCGTGGTCTACCGGCCTGGACCACTACGCCTTGCTGCTCGCATTTGCATCGCAGATCGGCTATATCCTGACGCCGTTCACGATTGCCGTGCTCGGCGAATCCCGGCACAATACAGCCGATTTCACCTCCGCAGTTCGCTTGATGGCGATCGTCATGATCGTCGCGATGGGCGGGTTCGCCGCGTTCATGTACTACTCGGTCAAGCGCGGGTTCTTCCGGCAGGACCTCGATGCCGGGGTGTTCCGTACCGCCTACGTGCTCTCGTTGGCCTCGGTTCTCTGGCCCATCGCCACGCTTGCCTTCACGTGGGTGATCGGAGGCTGGGCGCTCGCATTCCTGGTGCTGCACCTGGTCACCATTCTGTTCCCGCTCGACGCCATGTCCACCGAGCAGTACGACGAGGCCGACAAGAGCTGACCGTTGTCCGCGGGTTCAGGCAACCTTGACCGCAGCCATCACCTGTTCACATGCCGCGCGGACTTCCCCGACGGTGGGCGACAATTCGTAGGCGTGCACGTGGCAGTATCCGCTGAGCCGGTACCACGACAGCACAAGTGCCTTCCCGCCTTCGGTGTGGTCGAGGGATTTGAGGATCGCCAGTTTGGATTTCGTCGTCGCGTCCGGGACCGGTCCGACGAGTTCGGCGCAGCGCGCCTCGATGAGCGCTTCGGTGGCCTGCCGGGCGAGGAATGCCGCGAGTGTCGCGGAGTGGCTCGCCGAGTGTCCCGCCAGGATGGCGTCGGCCTGTGCCAGCAGCGCCGCCGCGGTGGTGTGCCCGTCGGCGCTCATGTCGCCGTCGTTCATGTTGTGGTCTCGGCCAGGATGTCCTGCACGGTCAATTGCAGGCGTTTGATGCTCGCCATGGTCAGATCGTCGGTGCCGTCGTGCACTGTGCCCGCACAGAACCGTATCGACGGTCCCCGATGAGGGCGGTGAGCCAGCCAACTATTGATGCTGCTCGTTGGGTCACCGTGGATGGCCAGCGCCACACGCGGTTTCGTCCGCAGGTGCTCGGACCACGTCGACTCCGAGGTCTCGGGGGCGACGCCGAGCCGCGCCTGCTTGCTGAAGTAGACCTGCTTGGCCGCCGATTCGACGGCGAGCCGGTAGAGGCCCGGAAGGGCTCTCTTCTTGACCTGATCGCTGACACCGTCGTCCTTGATCAGAGCGATGGCGTCGTCGACGTAGCGTGCTGCGGGCGTCGTGTTGGTGGTCACGGTGACCACCGAACCGGCAGATCGCCTGACGGACAACAGTTCCGCCGGGATCGAGGCGTTGCGGATCGCCGTCGGCAGGCGGTCGTCGTGGGAGAAGACGATCACCTGACGGTCTTTCGCGAGTTCTTCGAGTTCGCCGAGAAAACCTTCGATCTTGGCCGGATCCATGGCCTGGATCGGGTCGTCGAGGATCAGGAACCGAAACGGGCTCGCGTCCGCGGTGGCCCGCGGGATGAACAGCGCCAGGGCCAAGGCGTGCAGTTCGCCCTGGCTCATCACCGACATCGCGCCGAGTTGGTGATCGCCGATGGACCCGGTGACGTCGACTCGTCGGCGGTTGCCGGCACCGGTCAGGGAGACCGTGCCGAGGTCGACGTCGCTCTCTTGTCGAAGCCGCGCCCAGATGTCGCGGGTGCGCTCCACGATCGGAGCGAGTCGTCGGTCGCGCAAGGTAGCCGATGCGCGACGCAGCCAGTCCAGGGCGTGGGTGGCTCGATTCTTCTGCGTGTCCGCACGCTCGGCTTTCCGTTGCTGCTCAACCCAACCGAGGATGTGTCCGGCCAACGGTGCCCACGCGTCGTCGAGTTCGTCTGCGCGGGAACGGGCTTGGTCGGTGACGGCGGTCGCCGCGTCCTGGATCTGCAGAAAGGCGGTGTCGACGTGGTCGGGCCACTCGGCCACGTCGCCGGGCACCGCGCCCAGTGTTGATCGTGCGGTGGCGTACTCGGTCAGCGCTGGCAGTTGCTCGCCGGCCGGTGCGGTCAGTTCCGGTACTCGCGAGATCAGTCGGCGAATGCCTTCTTGCGCTGAACGTTTGGCTTGCTGGAGGTTCTGATGCCGACCCAACAGCTGTTGCGACTCGGCGATCTCCTGCTGTGCCTGTTCGCGCCAGTGCCCGTCGAGGGTCCCTTGCCCGCAGATCGGGCAGGTCTCGCCGTCGTGGTCGTGCTGCCAGTCGATCGCCGCCTGCAGCAGGTTGCTGCGTTGGGACAGGGCGTCGAACAGGCTTCCGGCGCTGTCGGCTTCGGCGGTCAGCGCCTCGCGGAGTTGGGTGGTCAGTGCGCCGACCTCGGCGATCGTGGGCAGTTCGACGGCGGCGATCTGGCGGAGTCGGCTCACCGTTTCTGCGGCCGCCGATCCGGTTCCGACCGCGGTGGCCTCGGCGTTGACGGTCTTGAAGGGTCGGCGTTTGGTGAACGCGAGTACCTGTGCCGCCCGCGGGTCGTCGGAGGTCTCGAGGTGGGCACGCATCGCCTTGCGCGCCTGTTCCGCTGCTGTCGCAGGCTTCTTGAGTTCCTTGAGCGCCGCAGCGAGGCGGGCTTCGGCGTCGTTGACCTGGTCGAGTGCCAGCAGCCGGTTGATGCGGTCGTAGAAGGCTGCCTGCCCCTCCTCGAACACGCCGCCGACCTCCTCGTAGGAGAGGATCGGTCGGTAGATGTCGAGTGGCTGAGTCCATCCGAGTCCGGCAACGTCGGTGGCCGGCTCGCCGTGTACCTGCGCCCAGAGTTTCGCGTCGTAGAGTCCGGCGCCGTCGTCCCAGGACGCGGCGACGATCAGGTCGGTGGCGTGCTTGCCGTCGTCGCGGACCAAGGCGAACCGCACGGTGACCGCGGCGTCGGTGTCCTGGTGGATGTTGCGCCAGGAGTCACGCCAGTGCACGGACCGCTGCTTCCAGCGGTAACTGTCGCCGGTGAGCGCGAACTCGACGGCCTCGGCGAAACTCGATTTGCCCGAACCGTTGCGGCCACTGACGACGGTGATACCCGGAAAAGGGTTGAGCTCCAACGTCGATTCCGAGCCGATCCCCCGGAATCCGCGCGCGGTGACGGACCGGATATAGGCGGTCACCGGCGTCGTGTGCGCGGCGGCCACCGGTGCCGGCCGAGTCAGCTGGGGCGCATCATCACCCAACTGCGCGGTGAGTTCGTCATCGCTACGTAGTGCCGCGGCGACCATCAGTGCGACATCCTCGTCGAGGTCGGGATCGTCCCCGATGAGGTCCCAGATCTCGCTCTCGACCGTGCTCGCGTCCACGTCGCACCTCTCCGTTGATGGCGGCCACTGCGTATCTTGGCAGATGCCACCGACATGAGGTTGGCGAACGGCGCCTGACTACTGCAGTTGCGCGTCGTCCCCCATCACCGCACCTTCACGGCGTGGATCGGCACCACCGACCCAGCCGCTGGTGGGGTTGAGTCGCCACAGCGCGCTCAGGCCGCTGGACTGGTCGTCCACGGACACCTGCTCGCCGCGTTGCCGCAGGCCGGTCACCAACGGATCGGAGGCGCCGTCGTCGGCGGTGTTCACCAGTGGATGTTCGCCACCCACGTTGGACACCGGGGTGTTGGCCGAGCCGAAGTCGATCATCGACACCGCCTGCTGCGGATTGAGTTGCCAATCGATCATCCCGACAAGGGTTTTGACGACGTACTGGATGATCGTCGAGCCGCCGGGTGAGCCGAGCGCACCGATGAGGGTGTCGGGGGCGCCGTTGGTGCCGGGTCGCATCACCAGCGTCGGGGCCACCGACGAGCGGGGGCGTTTGCCCGGTGACACCCGATTGGCCAGGAATGCGCCGGAGGAGTCCCGGGGTTGCGCGGAGAAGTCGGTGAGCTGGTTGTTGAGGATGAAGCCGTCGACCATGTGGAAGCTGCCGAACGCCGACTCGACCGTGGTGGTCATCGACGCGACGTTGCCGTAGCGGTCGGCGACGGTGATGTGACTGGTCCCGTGTTCAGTGCCGGGGTAGGAGCCCAGCGGGACGTCGCCGAGGTCGCCCGGTTGAGCCTCGCCGAGCGAGGTGTTCGGCGTGATCAGCGACGCCCGCTGTCTCAGGTAAGCCGGGTCGAGGAGGGTGGTGACGCCTTGGCCGGGGAGCGGGATGAAGTCGGGGTCGGCGATGTACTTGTCGCGGTCGGCGTAGGCGAGACGTTCGGCCTCGTTGACCAGGTGCACGGCCGCCGGGTTGGGGTGTCCGCCGTCGCGGCCGACGGCGTCCGGTGCCATCGACGGCAGGTCGAAGTTCGACAGGATGCCCATCGTCGAGGCGACGGTGATGCCGCCCGACGACGGTCCGGGCATGGCCACGATGCGGTAGCCGCGGTAGTCGGTGGACACCGGGTCGCGGCGTTTGGCCTGGTAGGTGGCCAGATCCTGGGTGGTCATCAGGCTCGGTGTCATCCCATTGGCTGTGGAACCTGCTTCGGCGACGATGGCCTCGGCGATGGGTCCCGTGTAGAGCGCTTGGGCGCCGTCGGTGGCCAGCGCACCGAGGGTTTTGGCGTAGGCGGGGTTGGTCAGCCGGGTGCCGACGGCCTTGGGAGTGCCGTCCGGGTTGAGGAAGTAGGTGCGGGCATCGTCGTCGACGACGAGGTCTTTGGCGGAGTCGGCGATCGCTGCGGCGAGGCGTGGCGAGATGTCGAAACCGTTGTCGGACAGTTGGATCGCAGGGTCGAACAGCGATTGCCAGGACGCTCGGCCGTACTGGTTGTGGATCTCCTCGAGCATGCGGACGGCGCCCGGAACCCCGATGGACCGGCCCGATGCACGCGCACTGGGGATGGGTGCACGTTGATCGGTTGGGCTGATGTAGCGGAGGTAGTCCTCGGTGGCCGCAGCCGGCGCGGTTTCGCGGCCGTCGAATGCGCTGACCGTGTGGGTGGCGGCGTCGTAGTAGAGCGCAAACGCGCCGCCGCCGATGCCCGACGACTGCGGTTCGACGAGGCCGAGGACGGTCTGGGCGGCGACGAGCGCGTCGGCGGCGGTTCCGCCGTCACGCAGCACCTCGCAGGCCGCCTTGGTGGCCAACGGGTTTGCGGTGGCCGCGGCGTAGGAGTTCGTGTGGACCGGCTGCATGCCGGTGCGATACCCGGTGGCTGCCTCCGGCCGGGTGGAGATGTCGGCTGAGGACTGTGGTGACCCGCGGGCGTCGAGTTGGGTGCCCGTCGCGATCTCGGTGCAGGTCACCGGGGTTGCCGCCGTGTCGGAGTCCGACGAGGTGCAGGCAGTCGCGATCACCGCGGGAGCGATGACGAGGACCGCTGCCCGCACCAGGTGGGCTCTGCGTGGACGGGGCATTGGGTTCAGGGTAGGCCGGGTGATGGTGGCATTGTTGATATGAAAACCTTAGTTAGCGATTGGCCAACTGACGAAGACCACTCATCTACTTCGACCGAGATCAGTTCTTGGAACTCGCCACGGGAATTACCGGCTCCCAAGCCTCCGAAGGAACTACGATCACTCCATACACGAGCGATTGGGGCCGAGTTGACGCGAGCGTGGGTAGTACGTGCGGGAAGCGGAGGCGAGCGGGAAGCCACTTCTCGTGAGCAATCTAGGATATTCGCCGGGTGGCCGGGCCTACCGTCGTTGGCCTCTGCAAGAAGCCGAGATCAAATCGCCAAGACGATAGCCGAGTGGAGCCCTGAAAGCAGCACTTCGACTGTCTCGAATTGGGCTGGACAACTATTTCGTTTCCGGCAAGAAATTCAGCCCGGGGACCTTGTTGTCCTGCCACGAAAGAGTGACAATCGAGTTGATATTGGACGAGTTACCGGCGAATACGAGTTCAACGAAGATATGGCAGAGGACTATCAACACTCCCGAACCGTAGAATGGAAGAGAAAGGGAGTGCCACGGGCATCAATGCGGATCGACCTCACCGCATCGCTGCGCGGCCTCATGACAGTTTTCGAACTGCGTAGAAATGATATTCCTAAGCGATTGGCCGCCATCGAACATGGCGAGGACGATCCCGGATCCGCCTCCATGCCGAGCTACTCGGGATCTCTTGATAACCTCGCTGAGGAAGCCCAGGGCGGGACCGTAACGCTACCTCTGATGAACTTTCTCGAGTTGTTTGGATTCTCCCGTCGGACGGACTCCGCACTGTCAAGAATGGATGTGTGGCTGAGTGACCACGCCCTTTCAACGACGCCCGAGATAGCAGACGCCGAGATCGATGAAATTCTCACAATAGTCTCGATCGCATCCCAGGGCAACGCTTCGATAGACCCTGAATCTGCTGCATGCTCTTCGTCCCGGCGAGCGCGACTGAACATTCGTCGCGTAAGCGCAGTATGCACTAACCAAAGCCTAACTTGGGCGATTAGCAGTCAACCGCTCAACTCCGCGACTGTGAAAATGGCCGCGTCCGGATTCTCTCAGCTTCCAGTTTTTCGCGAGGCCATCGACGACACACCTAGAGGCCTAGAAGGAGAGATCACTTGGGAGAGCATCGCATTTGCGTATGCGCGACATCTTGGGCAGAATCCGGAGCCCCTCGTCCGAGACGCGATGAGGGCTGCCCGAATAGTGGACGGCAACGCCGACATCCTTGACCAGATTGAAACCATACGGAGGCACGGACACCTATTTGTTAGGATATCAGTTGACAACGAGGAGCAATATAGAGTTCTTACCGCACACGACCTTACGTCACAATTCGGAAAAATGACTCGGCCAATGAGCCTACTAGAGGATATCGAGCAATGTCTCCGGTCTGAGATCGACCGTCTTGGCGATGACTTTAAATCCCACCTCCCGACCTCAAGAAGCGCACGAGAGAATGGGGCAGACGGTCTGACCTTTGGCGACTATTTGCGCGTCTTTGATGAACACTTCACGGAGTTCCAACTTCCGATTCCAAAGGAGGAATTGTTAAGTCGGCTCGAACAGGTCAGAGGAATTCGAAACAAAGTCATGCATTTCTCGCCTGACCCACTTAGGGTCGATGATCTAAGGCCGATCGAAGAGCTGGCGCAGATCCTTAGACTCTGCACCATGTCCGTGCGTCTTTAGTCTTCACTCGAAGTGAAAGGGCGCATTTGCACGAAGTATCTACGAATTCGATGAACGATCCGGCTGCGCTCAGACAGGAGGTGTTGCCCTTCATCTGGCTATAGTGTTCCCATGCGGCTCGCTTCCTCCGGTCCGGATGACGGCCACGCCGGCCACCAAGTCATCGATCTCTTCGCCGGCCCCGGAGGTCTCGACGTAGCAGCCACCTGGCTTGGGATCGGCACAACCGGCATCGAGTGGGACGAGGGAGCCTTCGCGACACGGAATGGGGCGGAGATCCACTCGCACAAGGGCGATGTCCGGAAGTTCAACGCCGCAGAGTTCGCCAACGCGAGCATTCTGGCCGCCGGCCCGCCCTGCCAGACGTTCACCGTGGCGGGCAAGGGCGCGGGCCGCCTCGCACTCGACACCGTCCTCGCGTTCATCAAGCGGATGTCGGTCGGCGACGACATCGCCGAAGATCTGAAGGGCCTGTCCGACGAGCGGACCGGCCTCGTCCTGGAGCCACTGCGATGGGCACTGGACGCCAAGACCCAAGAGCATCCTTACGAGGCCATCGTTCTGGAGCAGGTGCCTGCAGTGCTACCAGTATGGGAGGCCATGGAGGAAGTCCTCCAAGGAATCGGATATCAGACCGTTTCTGGCGTGCTTCGGACCGAGCAGTACGGGGTACCACAGACCCGACGACGCGCGGTCCTCCTGGCGAATCTGAACTTCAAGCCCCAACTCCCCCGCCGCACCCACCAGCGCTTCGTCCGCGACCAAGCGCCGATCCCCGGCTCACCCCCCTCGTGGAAGCCCATGTCCGAGGCGCTTTCACTCCTCCCCGGATCGACAAGGAACTACCCCTTCGAAGTCGTCTCCAACTACGGCTCCGGAGGGGACCCGAAGGCTCGCGGCCGGCGGCATTCCTCCGAGCCCTCGTTCACCGTGACCGGAAAGGTCACGCGCAATCGCATCCTCGACTCCGACGGCAAATGGCGCAATCGCTTCAGCCACGCCGAAGCCGGCCTACTCCAGACATTCCCTCACGACTATCCGTGGTCGGGTGTGGGTATCGGCCAGCAGATCGGCAACGCAATCCCTCCGCGTCTCGGTGCGCACGTTCTCTGCGCTGCATTGGGCCTGGAGGTCACGGCTCACGACCTCGACAA
Organism: Gordonia sp. NPDC003950; assembly: GCF_053605205.1. Classification (NCBI taxonomy): domain Bacteria; kingdom Bacillati; phylum Actinomycetota; class Actinomycetes; order Mycobacteriales; family Gordoniaceae; genus Gordonia; species Gordonia sp. NPDC003950. The sequence continues at coordinate 136,136 of NZ_JBSGIT010000016.1, forward strand.
AGTGGTCGCGCTGCCGTGGGCAAGGTCGCACAACTCCCTCCGGCCGACCATTCGCTGAGCGTTCTGTCGGAACCCTCCTGTAGTGATTGAGGGCTCAATAGGATCTCACCTGGGGCCCACATCACGGGGATGTGGAGGATACGAGCGAGAAGTGATCCATCCCGGCATTTCCGGAGAGCTCAGGTTGTGAGTGCCTCCTCCGGATTGAGGGTGCGCATGTGAGCGTAGTGGAGTTGCTCAGCGTGGT
>NZ_JBSGIT010000017.1:0-119716 GCF_053605205.1 Gordonia sp. NPDC003950
CAACGCGCGCGCCTTGACCTCCGGATCGATCTTCTTGGGCATGTGCTCATCCTTCCTGACTCAAAAGGAAGCGGCACGAAACCTAGGGGGATTCAGAAGACTACCGACAACCGACCCGCGGCCTACGCTCAAAGCCCGGTCGCGTGCCGAGCGACGACGACCACCCGGACGTCGTCGGCGACCTTGAGCGCACCCATCATCAGTGCGTACGGCTTCACTCCGAAGTCGGTTTGAGTGATCGTCGTGTCGATACCGAACTCCCAGCCCTCGGCGGACTCGGTCACCGTCACCTCCAGGGGATGTGACCTGTCCCGGCCGAGGATGGTGAGTGCTCCGTCGATGCGATACCCGTTGTCGGTCTTCGCAATCGAGGTGGATCGATAGGAGATCGCCGGATTCTTGTTGGCCTTCAACGACTTCAGCGCATTGGCGCGGGCAACCAGCTTCTCCGGACCGCTCAGCGGGGTCACGCCGCCTTCACCCGAACGCACCTGAAGTGAGTCCACCTCGATATGTGCCGCCAGACTCACCGGTTCGTCGTCGTCCAGGATCGCCGTCGCCGACCACTTCTCCCACTCGATCGTCAGGCGATGTCCGGTCCGCGCCGCGGGACCGGTGACACCGGTGTGCGCGGTCACCGAACCATCGTCGGCGGTGAAATCCCAGGTGCGCTCGCTCATGCCTGCGACTCTAGATCGCGCGGTCGGCAATGTCACTGGTGCCGAATGCCCCTTGCGGCCGTGAAGGATTCCTGCCATCCTTGGTCACCATGACTCACGGAAAGGCGTACTCCGCCTCCATCGCATGAGGCGCGGTACCACTCGGGGAACCACGATTTCCCGAGGTTCGCTCGCCGATTCCCTTCTGACCGATCAATCACACGCGGTCGTGTGCGCCCGCAACCGGTGGCTCCGTATCGGGATGTCCACCGAGCCCTCGGATCGGTCGGCCGCCGAAGACACAGTCGCCGAGCTGTATCACCTCTGCAACCGCCCCCGACCGCACTTCACCTGGACCGACTCCCCGGCATCTGGGGCCGGGATCGTCAGTGGTGCAACAGATCACGCATCGCGGGACATCGCCTCGCTGATCACCGAGACGCGATCACGGATCGACCAGCGCATCCGCCTGCGGATGAATACCGAACCGTACCCCTATCGCCGGGCGCCACAGGCCAGGTTCCTGTCGATCGATATGGCCATCCGGGAAGGTATCGGTGTCGACGACGTGATCCGCGCCGCCCTGCACGACGCACTGCGCACGACGATCTTCGATTCGATCGCACCGGCGATCCGCACCCTCGTGCCCGCACAACCCAACGTCGTCACGTGGTACGGACAGCACGAGGCGCATCGTCTGGCGTGTCATGACGTCTATCGTGCGCTCGGACTGATCGGATTCACCCGCCGTGAACTTCACGTGCTGGACCTGCAGATTCGGATCGCCGAGTCCACAGGCTGGTGGTGGCCGCTCGACGGCGTGTGCGTGATGTCCGAGCGGCCGACCGGGCTGCGTACCGAACCGACCCCGGGCGCCGTTCACGACGAACGCCGTCTCCATGCCGATTCTTCACCGGCTGTCGAATTCGCCGACGGGCAACGTGTTTTCGCGATCCACGGGACGACCGTGCCGCGCTGGGTCCTCGACGATCCATCGCCCGAACGCATCGCGCCCGAACGCAACATTGAGATCCGACGGTGCGCCATCGAACGCATCGGCTGGGACGCCTACCTGGCGTCGGCCCGACTGTCACTGGTCGACGAGACCGATGACCCGGGCAATGCCGGCCACCCACTCCGCCTGTACGCACCACCGCCGGAATGGCGCCGTCGGGATCGAATACTGCTGGCGACCAACGGTTCTGTGGAACGCGACGGCACTCGTCGCTGCTACGGACTCACCGTGCCGCAATGGTTGCCGACAGCCCTCGCCGCCGCCGGATGGACCTATGGCCTCAGCGCCGAGACCTATTCACAGCTCACCCGACGCACCTGACCGACCCTTGATCCGTCACTCCCCCAACCACTCCCGACCACACAGGTGACCTCATGACCGCACCCACACTGACCCAACTCACCGCGCGATCGGGACTCGATGTCCTCGATCATCTCGACCGCGACGTCGCCATCCCGGTGACCGCCGGGATGCAGGCCCAGGGCGACCTGATCGTCATCCCGTTCGACGTCGTCGCCGACGTTGTCGCCGTGCACCGCAAGGCACGGTGGACGACGATCCCGCAGGCCGGGATCGAAGTTCTGCGCAGCGGTTCCGGCGGGAATCCGCACACCCTGGTCGCCGACGATGACCGATGCGAATGGACCACCGGTCACCATGATTCCGATTTCCTCACGCTCGGCGTCCTCGACACTCGCACAACGGCCTATCTGATCCACCCCGAACACGGGGCGAGCGGTATCGCACCGGGCCGATATGTCATCCGGCGGCAACGGGAAGGGGGCGTCGGCACTCGCCCCGGCGGACGATTCGTCGTCGACTGAGCCCGCGGCGATCGGTTCCGCGGTCAGGCGGAAGGCTGCGGTGCCGGCACCAGTCGGGGAACCAACCGCACGAGCACCACCATCCCGATCACCTCGACCAGCGTCTGGGCGACCACAACGACAGCCGCGGTCTGCAGCCCGGTCGGCAGCGCGAGCGCCAACGGAAGCACCACAAGCGAATTGCGGGTCACGCCGGTGAACACCACGGCGCGCCGTGCCGGCACGCCGAACCCGAACCATCGGCCGACACCGACGCCGACGACTGTCATCACGACGATGAAGGCGACGTAGAACGGAATGACCTCGGCCACCGCACCGAGACCGTCGCTCACCGCCGGAATCTGTGAGGCGACCACGACCGCGAGGACCACCATCATCAGCGGCACCATCAATGCCGATGCCCCCGCGGAGAATCGCCGACCCGACCGATGCGCCGACGCCCACCACTGAGTGAGCCACGCCGCGGCGAGCGGGATCACGATGAGAGTGAGAAAGGCCATCAGAAACGGTTGCGCGTCAACCACATCGGCAAGGTCGGCACCCATGAACGCCCACAGGAACACCGGCAACATCACCATCTGCAGCAGGAGCAGCAGCGGCGTGGCCGACAGCAACCGGCGACTGTCACCGCCGGCCAGTCCACTGAACACGATGACGTAGTCGACACACGGACACAGCAGGACCAGCAGGACGCCGACCCGGATGGCCTGATCGGCAGGCAGGAAGTGGTACATCGCCGCGACCACCACCGGGACCACCACGAAGTTGATCACCACCACGGCGAGCAGAAATCGGCCGTCGCGCAGCGCGGTGAGCAGTGCCCGCGCCGGCACCTGGAGGAAGGTGACGTAGAGCAGCGCGGCGAGTGCGGGGCTGATCGCGTGTTCGAGGGTGGGCCCGGCGTCGGGAACGCCGAGTCCGACGATCATCCCCACCGCGATCGCCACCAGATACAACGGCACCTGATGGCGTTCCATCCGGTCCACCACGCCGACTCACCGCTCCCCTCGCATGCCTGGCACGCGCCTCCGACGCCCGATCAGCGCAGCTTGGCGCCGTAGACCCGCGTGATGTGCAAGGTCATCAACACGCGGCGGTCCGACACCATCACGCTGCGATATTCCGCCCAGTCGGGGTGCTCGCCCGCGCCGAGCCGATAGTAGTCGACGAGTGCGTCGACCTCCGGTCCGTCGGGGTCGGCGCCCGGTCCGGTCAAGGTGACCGTTCCCTCGGCGGTCGCCCAGGTGTACCCGTCGAGGCCGGTGAATTCGATCGCCGCCCGGGGATCGCGACGGAGATTCGCGGTCTTGGCGCGTCCCTCGGTCATCGACACCTGGATGATGTCGGCGTCGGCGTCGAAGACGGCCGTCACCGGGGACAATTGCGGCATTCCGTTGGATTTGATGGTGGCGAGAATCGCGAGCCGGGTTTCGGCGATGAGCGTTCGGGGGTCGAAATCGGAGTCAGCCATGTTCATGGCCAACTCTGTCGTCCGTTCGTGCATTCCGAGACGCTGAGCCCAAAACTGTCGGCGGCACCACGTAGGGTTTCTCGAGGGACATCGAAACGGACAATTCGGAGGATGCCGCACCATGGATGCTCGCTCACTCGGGCGCGGAGAGAACACCACAGTGACATCGACATCACTGACCGTCGCGGTCAGCGGGGCGCCGGTCGACATCGTCGCATTTCTGCTCGCAGCCGACCGACGCGTGCGCACCGACGCCGATTTCGTGTTCTTCAACAATCCGCGGAGTCCAGAAGGCGGGGTGGCCCTCACCGGACCGTCGACCCTCGCTATCGACCTGGCGGCGTTGCCTGCCGAGGTGGATCGCATCGCCATCGGTCTGTCGATCGACGCTCCGGCGACGCTGGGTGCCTCGTCGATCACCACCACGATCACCGACGGCGCCGACACCATCAGCGCCCCGGCGCAGGGACTGACCGTCGAGCGGGCCGCCGTCCTCGTCGAGGTGTACCGACGTGGCGCCGGCTGGAAGGTCCGCAGCGAATCGGCCGGCTGGGAGGGCGGATTCGCCGCGCTCGTCCGCGAGCACGGCGTTGACGTCGACGACGAGCCGACCGCGACACCACCGACGGCCCCCGCAAACCCGGGCGTTCCGGCCGCACCGGCCATTCGCATGGTCAAGGGCGAAGAGAAGCTGTCCCTGGAGAAACGTCAGACACTGAACCTGCGAAAAGAGCAGGTACACAAGGTCCTTCTCACCAAGGGTGCCGCCGGCGCCACTGCTCGGGTGATCCTGGTGATCGACAAGACGATGTCGATGCGCAAACTCTACAAGCAGCGCACCGTCCACCGGGTGGTGGAGCGCATGATCCCGGTGGCCACCCAACTCGACAGCGACGGCAATCTGGAGGCCTACCTCTACGGCAGCGGGTACGCACAACTCCCCGACGTCACCGTCGCCGACGCCGACCGCTGGATGGACACCTACGTACACCTGACCGGCCGACACGGACCCCCGCTGGGCCCGGAGATCGACTACGACCGCCAGATCGGTGGCGTCAACGAAGAGCTGCCGATCATGAATGCGGTCCTCGGCGACGTCACCGATCGTCAGCCCGTGTTGGTGCTGTTCTTCACCGATGGCGGATTCCATTCGAAGGTGCCCAGGATCCGGTCGCTCATTCACGACGCCGCCCGCCTGCCGGTGTTCTGGCAGTTCATCGGTCTCGGCCGCAACCGTTTCGGCATCCTCACCGAACTCGACACTCTCACCGGCCGAGTCGTGGACAACGCCGGATTCTTCGCCATCGACGACGTCGACAAGATGAGTGACGCCGAACTGTACGAGCAACTCCTCTCCGAATTCCCGGACTGGTTGCGTGAGGTCGTCCGGCTCGGCATCGTCGACGCTCGATACGGTGCGCGGTAGCCGATGCCCGACGACGCTCCGGGATCACCCACCGACGATCCCGTCCATCCCGACCTGAGACTCGCTGCCCGACTGCTTCCTCGAACGATCGTCACGAACGCCACGATCCGTCCCCTGCAGGCGTTGAGTCGCCGACTCGCCGCGCGAACGCCCGAGGGCGTGGAGATCCATCATCTCGGCGACGGCGTCGCCGTCCGTGTTCATCGTCCCGCCGCCGACGACGTCACCGCAGCGCCATCCGCTGGTGCAATGCTGTGGATGCACGGTGGTGGGTATGTCATCGGTTCGGCGGCCGGGGACGACCAGCGGTGCAGCGACTTCGCTCGGCGCCTCGGCATCGTCGTGGCCGCCGTCGAGTACCGTTTGGCGCCCGGTCATCCATATCCGGTACCTCTGCAGGATTGCCACCTCGCGCTGGAATGGCTTGCGCGACAACCCGACGTCGACCCCGACCGCATCATCCTCGGCGGTGCGAGCGCGGGCGGCGGACTGGCCGCGGCACTGGCCCTGCGATACCGCGACATCGGCGACTTCTCGCCACGCTTCCAGCTGTTGGTCTATCCGATGATCGATGACCGCACCACCGAGGACCCGGCCGGCGACCCATCGCGGCTTCGGGCGTGGAGTCCGAAATCCAATCGGGTGGCGTGGGCGGCCTACCTCGGCGGTGCCGACCCGGTTCTCGTCGCCCCGGCCCGTCGCGACGACCTGCGCGGTCTGCCACCGGCGTGGATCGGCGTCGGCACCCGTGACCTGTTCCACGACGAGGATCTCGCCTACGCGCGCCGCCTGTCCGACGCCGGCGTTCCCGTCACGTTCGACACCGTGCCCGGCGCATTTCACGGATTCGACATCGTCGCACCGAAACTCGGGGTGTCCCGCGAGTTCTTCGGTCGACAGTGCGAGATCCTGGCCGACGTCATCGACTCCTGGTGATGCGCCGGGGAGAATGTGAGTGCCGGGAGTGAGACGTGCTCCCGGCTCTCGGTGGGCTCTGGCGAATTGCACTCCCCCTGTGGGAGGGGTTTTTCGCGTGTCCACCGCCTCTCGACGGTACCCACCGTGTCCAGTGCCGTTCGTGGCACTAGGCGTATCGGAGACCGCTTCTCCACCGCTTTGGGTGTCACGACGGACTGGCCGGTCCCTCGCTACCACGACTCACGCATGAACACCGTCCGGCCTTGCGGGCCGTGCGATGCCCCGATTCCCGTTGCCGGGTCAGGGTTTAGGACACTGTCACATGTCGCCGGGGAAAGACTTTCGCTTGGTATCGCATATCTGAGCTACTGCATGTATCGACGGAGGATGCGCTTTCCCTGCGGCTCCGCCCCTTTGGAGGACGGAATACCGCACAGCGTGATGGCGCAACGGAATTAAGGGCAATGGGAGACATACCCTACGCCGGGGCCCGGTCAGTCTCCGGGCAGGCGGTCGAGCACGTCCCGTGCGGCGGCGACGGCCCGCTCGGCGGAACGGAGTTCGCCGGCCGCCGCCGTGGCGGCGTCGCCGGCGGTGGAGTGCCGTCGCCTGGCGAAGCCCAATTCCTGCTCGGCGCGTGCGAGTTCGGCTCGCAGCCGGTCGGTTTCGTCGGTCAGCGTACCCACCTCGGCGGCGGCGACCGAGACCGCTTCCGCCGCAGCGCTCACCGCCCGCCGGGCGTCGTCGCGAAGGGACTCGGCTTGTCGCAGGTCGGCTTCGGCGTGGCGACGTCGCCTCTCGAGTTCGGCCCTGTCGGAGGATTCGGTGCCGTCGTCGGTGGACTCATCCGCATCAACCCCGGACCGATCTGCCGAATCCTCGGTGGGCGCATCGGGCACGGCGACGATGCCGGCGGGACCGAACCCGCTGTATTCGGCGGCCACCACCAGCCGACCCCGGCCGAGCAGGTGCGCGGTGGCCACGTCGGCGATCGCTGCCCGCAGGGTCTGGGTGATCTCCCGTTCGGTCGCCGGCGACATCCGGGCACCGAGGTCCGCTGCCACCTCGCCGATGCCGGCGGCCGCATCGACGATGACGTGCCGTCGGTGGCCGGCGAGGTCGCGGAGCCGCCCGACCGCACCGCGGCGCTGCGCCTCACGCAGTTCGGTGCCGAGTTCGACGATCGCGTCGATGCCGTCTGGGTGGCGTCGAATCCACTGGTTGAGAATCCAGGCGGACCGGGTGGGACGCCGCAGCGCGGTGATGGTGGCCGCGAGGTCCCGATCGCCGCGCTGCCGAGCCCCTTTCGCATACGCGTTACGCCGCGCGGTGAAGTCCGCCGGTGTGAGCCCGTACAGTTCGTCGGCGATCTCATCGAGATCGGCGGAGGCGTCGGTCATGACTCGATCACACCATGCCCGGCTCACACCGTGCCCGGATCGGACGGCTACTCTGACGCGACGTGTCGTGGTCCACCTGGGTGACGTTGCTGCTCGCCTGCCTTCTCATCAGCTTCACCCCCGGAGCGGGCGCGGTGAACACGATGTCGAACGCCATCGCGGTCGGTCACCGGCGTGCGATCTGGGGAGTCCTCGGCCAACAGGCGGCCCTGATCGTCCAACTCGCCATCGTGGCCGCCGGCCTCGGTCTGATCATCGCCCGCTCCCCGACCGCGTTCGAGGTGATCCGCTACACCGGCGCCGCATATCTGGTGTATCTCGGTGTGCGACAGATCCTTCGGCGACCGTTGGCCACCGCCGATCCCACCGCCGGCGCCCGCACCCAGACGGCTTCGTCGATGTTCGTCCAGGGGCTGTGGGTCAATCTGCTCAACCCGAAGGCCATCGTGTTCTTCCTGGCGTTCATCCCTGGATTCGTCCGACCGGAGACTGGATTCCTGCTGCAGTACCTGATCATCGGCATCACGATCGTCGTCGTCGACATTGGCGTGATGTGGCTGTTCTTCGCCCTCGTCGGACGTGGTTTCGCCCGGGCCACCCGCAGCGAACGTGGTCAGCGCCGCCTCAACATCTTCTTCGGCACCCTGTTCATCGGGGTGGGCATCCTGCTTGCGGTGGCCTGAGCATCATGGGCATCACGCGAGCGGAAGCCACGTCAGCCGCCGCTCGCCGTATTTGACGAAACCCAGGCTCTGCAGGATCGGCGAGGACGTCTGCTCGGCATGGACCAGCGCGAGTCGGGCGCCCAGATCGAGGGCATCGCGGAGCCGCGCGGAGATCAGCGCCCGGTATGCGCCGCGGCCTCGATGCTCGGGCAGGATCGCCGCACCCCAGAACCGGGCGACGTCGCCGCACAAGTGGTAGCCGCCGGTCCCGACGGCAGTCCCGCCCTCCGAGGCGGTGAAGAGCCGGATGCATGGGTCGTCGACGCGGAAGTCCGGCTCGGCCAGAATATGCGGTGGAAAACCCCAGGCGCGTCCGGACACGTCGGCGAACTCGGGGACGTCGTCCGGCGTGGTCACGCGGTGCACGGTGATGTGTTCCGGCACCACCATCGCGGCATCGACGCCATCACCCAGTGTGATCGCGACGATGTCGACCACGGCCACGGTGCGTGCGCCGCGGCGCCGCAGGATGTCCTCGTCGAGGCCGGCGAAGGTCCCCACTCCCACCGTGATGCGTGCCGACGACGCGCCGCGACGGGCCATCACCGTCGCCGCGGAGTCGAGGACGCGCACGGGATTGGTCTCGCGGCCGTGATAGTGCAGCAGCGTCGCCTCACCGTCGAGGACGTAGAACTCGAATGCGCCGTCGCGATGGTACTGCGACCCCTGCGGATGCCATGACGATCGCCATGCCACCGATTCCTCGATCACCTTGTCCGACGTCGCACGCACCATGTCAGCTTGGCACGCGGTGTCAGCTCGGCACGCAGCGCGTCGGCGCATCGCGGCGCGGCCGGAACGTCCGTCTCAGTTTGCGAAAGTCCTGAATCATTCCAGAAAGGGGCGCATACTGATCGCCGTGACCTCACCGTCGGATTTCGCGGGCATGTTACGTTCCGCCGAACTCCGCGTCACCCGCCCCCGGGTGGCGGTACTCGAGGCTGTCCATGCACGACCACATGCCGACACCGAGTCGATCTTCCAGGCCGCACGTGCGGACCTGCCGGACGTCTCACGGCAAGCGGTGTACGACATCCTCGCCGCACTCACCGACGTCGGGCTCGTCCGCCGTATCCAGCCATCGGGTCATGTGGCTCGATACGAGGCGCGCGTCGGTGACAATCACCATCACACGGTGTGCCGCTCCTGCGGCACCATCGGCGATGTGGATTGTGCGGTCGGCGAACGTCCGTGTCTGACGGCGTCCGACGACAATGGTTTCGTTCTCGACGAGGCCGAGGTCATCTACTGGGGGTTGTGCCCCAAATGCGCAGCCTCTTCCAGCCCCGGGTCACGACCGTGATCACAGCCCGGATCACCCCACACCGAAAGGAATGTCGTGTCTGACGAGAACATCGCCTCCCCCCCGATCGGAGAGGCGAACACCGATGCCGGAGAGCCGGCAGGCTGTCCGATGCACATCCGGCCGCCCGTGGAGGGTGGTGGCAACGACCAGTGGTGGCCGGAGAAGCTGAATCTCCGTGTCCTGGCCCATAATCCGGATGTCATCCGGCCCCGCGAACCTGATTTCGACTACGACGCGGCGCTCGCCGGCCTCGATGTCGACGGCCTCGTCGCCGACGTCAAGGCCGTGATGACGGACTCGAAGTCGTGGTGGCCAGCCGACTTCGGGCACTACGGACCGTTCTTCGTCCGAATGTCGTGGCATGCCGCGGGCACCTACCGCGTCGAGGACGGCCGCGGCGGTGCCGGCACCGGTATGCAGCGTTTCGCGCCGCTCAACAGCTGGCCGGACAACGTCAGCCTGGACAAGGCCCGCCGCCTGTTGTGGCCGGTGAAGAAGAAGTACGGCAAGGCTCTGTCGTGGTCGGATCTGCTCGTCCTCGCCGGCAATGTCGCGTTGGAGGACATGGGCTTTCACACCAAGGGCTTCGCCTTCGGGCGGCCCGACGAGTGGGAGGCCGAGGAGGTGTACTGGGGTGCCGAGTCGGTATGGCTGGGTACCAACCTGCGTTACCAGGACGGCAAGCGGGAGCTCGAGAACCCGTTGGGCGCCACCACCATGGGCTTGATCTACGTCAATCCCGAAGGCCCTGAGGGGAACCCGGATTATCTCGCGGCCGCAGCCGATATCCGGGAGACCTTCGGCCGGATGGCCATGAACGATGTGGAGACCGCCGCCCTGATCGTCGGCGGGCACACCTTCGGCAAGACCCACGGCAACGGTGACGCCGACCTGCTGGGCCCCGAGCCCGAGGCCTCGCCGCTCGAGCAGATGGGCCTGGGCTGGAAGAATCCGCAGGGCACCGGGCACGGCAACGACACCATCACCAGTGGTATCGAGGTCACCTGGACCCACACACCGACCAAGTGGGACAACAGCTTCCTGGAGATTCTCTACGGCAACGAATGGGAACTCACCAAGAGCCCGGCCGGCGCCAACCAGTGGAAGCCCAAGGACAACGGGTGGGCCAACACCACCCCGATGGCCCAGGGCGAGGGCAAGACCCACCCGGCGATGCTGACCACCGACCTGACGATGCGCTTCGACCCGGCCTACGGTGAGATCACTCGGCGTTGGCTCGATCATCCGGAGGAGCTGGCCGAGGAGTTCGCCAAGGCGTGGTTCAAGCTCCTGCACCGTGACATGGGTCCGGCCATCCGGTACCGCGGTCCGCTCGCGCCGTCGGAGACCTACCTGTGGCAAGACAACGTTCCCGCTCAGCAGGGCCCGACGATCTCCGATTCCGACGCCGACAGCCTCAAGGCATCAATCCTCGAGTCGGGCTTGAGTGTCGCACAGCTGGTGTCGACGGCGTGGAAGGCGGCCGCGACGTTCCGTGGCAGTGACTACCGTGGCGGCGCCAATGGTGGCCGCATCCGCCTGCAGCCGCAGCTCGGGTGGGAATCCGCCGAACCCGACGAGCTGGCGCAGGTGATCGCCAAGCTCGAGAGTGTGCAGCAAGCCTTCAACGCCGAGAGCGGACCCAAGGTGTCCTTCGCCGATCTGGTGGTACTCGGTGGCGTCGCCGCCATCGAAAAGGCCGCCAAGGATGCGGGATTCGACGTGTCGGTGCCGTTCACGGCCGGGCGGACCGACGCCACCCAGGATCAGACCGACACCGAGTCGTTCGCGTACCTGGAGCCGAAGTACGACGGTTTCCGCAACTACGAGGGCAAGGGCAACGAATTGCCTGCCGAGTTCAATCTGGTCGACAAGGCGAATCTGTTGACCCTGTCGCCGCCGGAGATGACGGTCCTCGTCGGTGGTCTGCGGGTGCTGGGTGCGAACTACCAGGGTTCTGCCCATGGTGTGCTCACCGAGACGCCCGGCACCTTGACGAATGACTTCTTCGTCAACATCTGTGACATGGATGTCGAGTGGAGCAAGGCACCGGCCGACGACGGCACCTACGTCGCCACCGACCGGGAGACGGGTGCACAGAAGTGGACCGGGACCCGCGTCGATCTGGCGTTCGGCGCCAACTCCGATCTCCGTGCCCTCGCCGAGGTGTACGCCGAGGACGACTCCAAGGAGAAGTTCGTCGTCGACTTCATCAAGGCCTGGACCAAGGTGATGGAGCTCGACCGGTTCGATCTGGACTGATCACACCTGCCGTGTGAGGCGGCAGTACGACGGTGGCGCCCCCGGATTCCCGGGGGCGCCCCTGTCGCGTCATGACCCCTGTCGTGGCGCGTGGAGGGCCGTCAGTCAGCCGAGGCCACGCGCGCCACGAAGCGCTGCACGCGCTCACGAAGCCCGTCGATGCGGGCCAGACGCACGCGTTCGGGGTCGTCGCCGGCCATCGCCGAGGACGGCAACCGCCGCACATTGCGTGAACATTCGAAGTTCGCACAGATCAGGGTGCCGACGGTGTCTCCCTTGCGGCCCGCCGGACCCGCGCGGCGGGCACTGAACAACACCACCTCGTTGGGCAGCGAGATGTCCTCGCACAGTGCGCACTGCGGCCTGGTGCGTGGGGGTATCGCTCCGGCGCGCAGCATGAGACCGACGGGAGGTTCGTCACGGTGGATGACGAGATAGCCGACGGTCGGCGACTTGGGATCCCGCCACCCGAGGTAGTCGAGTTCTGCCCAACCGATCTCGTCGAAGTCGGGCGGAAGATGCAGGGACTTGCGTTCCCGGACCGAGGCGTTGACAAGTGCGGTACGAATGTCGGATTCGGACAATGAGTGCATGAGTAAAGCAGCTCCTGGTGATCGTCGGGAGTGAGGTGGGGACGCCCGATGGGCGTGACTCAGGCCGCGGACGTCGTCTGGTGACGTCCGCGTTCCGAAGACGAGAGCTATCTGCGGCCGGCGCGCACGCCGGCAACCCCCTCACGGCGCAGTGCGCCGGCACCCGATGAAGCGATCACCCAACCAGTCTGGACTCGGTGCGCGCAACGGTCAACGTGGTTTCCGCCGGCGCCCGGGAGCACACTGGAGCGATGACACGTTGGGATGCGACGTCGGCACCGCGCGGCCGGGACTACGACCAGCGGTGGGAGCAACTGGCGGCATCCGGGGACAACATCCACGGGGAGGCCGATCTCGTCGAATCACTACTCAAGGATGTCGGCGGCACCCGGGTCCTCGACGCGGGCTGCGGGACCGGGCGGGTGGGCATCGAACTGCATCGACGTGGATACGTCGTCGTCGGTGTCGACGCCGACGACGGCATGCTCGCCACGGCCCGGGATACGTGTGCCGACATCGACTGGATGACAGCCGATCTCGCCGAACTCGCCGATCACGTGACCGCCCGGTTCGACGTCGTCGTCCTCGCCGGGAACGTGATGATCTTTCTCACCCCCGGTTCCGAAGCGCGGGTACTCGCGCAATGTGCGGCGCGACTGCGGCCCGGCGGCCTGCTGGTGGCCGGATTCTCGGTGAGGCCGGAACGACTGTCGTTGTCCGACTACGACAGTCACGCCGAGACAGCGGGCCTCACGGCAGTCGACCGATATGCCACCTGGGATGGGGATCGGTTCACCGGAGGCGATTACGCGGTGTCGGTGCATCGACGAGGCAGCCAACAATGAGCGCCACCGCGAGCACACCGCACGTGCTTCGCCGGGCAGGCGCCCGGATCCGTGACTATGCTGGCGGTTTCCTCGACACCGGTGAGACCGGTATCGACGGATCCACCACAGCGGGATCCACCAGAACGTCGATCGTCTCCGGTGAAGGACCGGGACGACGCGGAGAGGACGGGCAATGGCGACCACAGCGAGCGGGCGGCCCCCCGGCCATATCCGCCTGACCTCCCACAGCGGCGGAGCGGCCGCACCATCGATCACCTGGGGTGCACCGACCGCCGGGGCACGTGGGCCGGTCATCGCGACCACCACCGATCGCGCCCACCGCAACGTCGTGGGAACCCACAGCGGCTCCTACAGCGTGTACCGCGCGCTGGCCGTCGCCGCCGGTGCGTTGTCGCGCGAGCACCGCGCCGATCTCACCAATACCTCACCGACCGACATCGTCGGACCGCATCCGCAGTGGTCGGATCCGAAAACGATCGTCAGCATCGACCCGTGGGGCGCGACGATCGCCGAGTCATTCCCGGAGTTGTTGGCCCGCGGATACGATATCCGCCCGACCATCGCCATCACCAAGGCGCACGTCATCCTCCCGGAGATCGCCGAGGCCATCGCGTCGGGGCGGTTGCATCCCGACGGCGAGGTCCTCTTGCCGACCGGTGCCGCCCTGGTGACCAAGGCTGCCGTCGAACCGGTGTGGTGGCTGCCGGGCGTGGCCGAGCGGTTCGGCTGCACCGAGACCGAGTTGCGGCGGGTGCTGTTCGAGGAGACCGGCGGCATGTATCCGGAATTGGTGACACGTTCGGATCTCGAGGTGTTCCTGCCCCCGATCGGCGGCCAGACGGTCTACATCTTCGGTGACCCGACGAAGCTGTCGGATCCCGGTACCGAGCTCACCGCCCGGGTCCACGACGAATGCAACGGCTCCGACGTGTTCGGGTCCGACATCTGCACCTGCCGCCCCTACCTCACCCACGCGATCGAGGAATGCATCCAGGGGGTGCAACGCGGCGGAGTGGGCCTGGTCGCCTATTCGCCCAAGGAGGGCCGCGCGCTCGGCGAGGTCACCAAATTCCTCGTCTACAACGCCCGCAAACGTCAGGAGGGTGGCGACACCGCCGACCAGTACTTCGCACGTACCGAGTGCGTCGCCGGCGTGCAGGACATGCGATTCCAGGAACTCATGCCCGACGTGCTGCATTGGCTGGGTATCACCAAGATCGACCGCCTGGTGTCGATGAGCAACATGAAGTACGACGCGATCACCGGTTCCGGGATCAGTGTCGGTGAGCGCGTCGACATCCCGATGGAACTCATCCCGGCCGACGCCCGAGTGGAGATCGACGCCAAGATGGCGGCCGGCTACTTCACCAGGGGTGCGGTGCCGTCCACCGACGATCTACGTCAGGTCAAGGGCCGGGGGCTCTCCGGATGACCGCCGGCACCCGGGTCGCCGGTTCGCCCGACACCGCGAACGCCGTCGCGACGCTGCGGTCGACTGCGGAGATCCGCAGTCGCGCAACGGCATTGCTGGATCGGTCGCGCTCCGGCGCCTCGTCGTGGTTCCGCGTCGACGACGACCGCATCGGCGACGCGGTGGCACTGGTCGCCGAGGTCACCCGCGCCCGCTATCCCGACCTCGCGATCCCGTATCACAGCCGATGGCGGCATTTCGAGGTCGGCGGCGTGGATCGGGTCGCCGACCTCGACGTCCGACTCGGTGAGGTCGGCGCCGCCGAACGGGCCCGCACCCAGATCGACCTCGCCGTCGTCAGCGTTCTGCTCGACGCCGGCGCGGGCGCAGAGTGGTACTTCGACGAACCCGGCACCGGGCAGCGGGTGCGTCGATCCGAGGGCCTCGCGGTGGCCAGTGTGCACGCCTTCGCCGGCGGCCTGTTCTCCTCGGATCCCGATGTCCCGCTTCGGGTCGACGCCGCGGGTCTGCGGTCCATCGACGAGGCCGCACTCGCCGCCGCGTTCGGCGTCGGTCCCACCACACCGCTCGTCGGCCTGTCCGGCCGCCTGGCGGTTCTGCATCGGCTCGCCGACGCCCTCGACGCCCGGCCCGACGTCTTCTCCTCCCGGCGGCCGGGTGACCTCTACGATCGCCTGACCGCCGCGGGGGGTGCGGTCGACGCGCACGACATCTTGTCGCTGCTGCTCGACACGCTGTCGCCGATCTGGCCGTCGGACAACCGGATCGGCGAGGTCGCGCTGGGCGATTGTTGGCACCACACCGCGGTTGGTGGTGCGGGCGGCACCGCCGGGTGGATGCCGTTTCACAAACTGTCGCAATGGCTGACCTATTCACTGCTCGAACCCTTCGAGTGGGCCGGCATCGACGTCGGGGATCTGGGCGCGCTGACCGCACTGCCCGAGTACCGCAACGGTGGTCTGCTCCTCGACACCGCGGTGCTCGTTCCCGTGCCCGACGACGCACTGACGGCCCGGTGGCATGTCGACGACGAGTTCATCGTCGAGTGGCGGGCCCTGACCGTCGCACTACTCGACGAGATCGCCATCCTGGTCGCGGATCGACTCGGCATGACAGCGGCCGAGTTGCCGCTGGCCTGCGTTCTGGAGGGCGGGACCTGGGCGGCCGGACGCGAAACCGCTCGCACGCTCCGAGACGGATTGCCGCCGTTGGACATCGCCAGCGACGGCACGGTCTTCTGACCGACGGCTTCACATCAACTGATCGCGTGAGGAGACCTCCATGAACGACGTGCACGTCATCGATCATCCACTGGTGCAACACAAACTCACCCTGATGCGCCAGAAACAGACCTCCACCAATGACTTTCGGCGTCTCCTGGACGAGATCTCGACGCTGATGACCTACGACGTCCTCGCCGACATCCCGATGCAGGAGGTCAAGGTCGAGACGCCGATGGAGATCACCACCGGCATGGTGATCGACGGCAAGAAGCTGGTGTTCGCCGCGATTCTGCGCGGCGGCACGTCGATGGCCGACGGCATGCTGACCGTGGTCCCGGGCGCGCGCATCGGACACATCGGTCTCTACCGCGATCCCAAGACCCACATCCCGGTCGAGTACTACTTCAAGATGCCCAAGGAACTCGACGAACGCGACGTCGTGGTGGTCGATCCGCTTCTGGCGACCGGGCATTCGGCCGTGGCCGCCGTCGACCGGCTCAAGGAGTACCGTCCCCGATCGATCCGGTTCGTGTGCGTGCTGACCTGCCCGGAGGGCATCGCGACGCTACAGGGCGCACACCCCGAGGTGCCGATATTCACCGCGGGCATCGACCGGGAACTCGACGACCGCGGGTACATCCTGCCGGGTATCGGCGATGCCGGCGACCGGATCTACGGCACCGAGTGACGGTTGCGGCGCCGCGGCAACGGCGCCGGATCTACTTGTGCGGCACGTCCGCTGACAGCCCGCCGTCCATGACGAATTCGGCGCCGGTGGCGTAGGACGATTCGTCGCTGGCCAGGAACACCACGAAGGTCGAGACCTCCGACGAGTCGGCCGCCCGTCCCATCGGTACCTTCACCATGTCCTCGGGCAGGCCCTCGGTCATCGGTGTGCGAATCAGACCGGGATGGATGGAGTTGACGCGCACGTTGTGCGGCGCCAGTTCCAAGGCGGCCGACTTCGCGAGTCCGCGTACACCCCACTTGGACGCGACATAGCCGTGCGCCCAAGGACTTCCGCGTAACCCCTCCACCGACGACACGTTGATGATCGACCCGCCGCCGGCGGCGATCATCGGATCGGCGACCGACTGGATACCCAGGAACGTTCCGGTGAGATTGACGTCGATGATCTGTTTCCACTTGTCGAGGCGGAACTTCTGGATCGTCGAGCCATTGACGATGCCGGCGTTGTTGACGAGCACGTCGACCTTGCCGAAGTCGTCGGTCGCGGCGGCCACCGCCGCCTGCCAGTCCTCCGGCGAGGTCACGTCGAGGTGTACGTAGCGCGCGGCGTCACCGATGTCCTCGGCGAGCACCTTGCCCTCGTCGTCGAGAATGTCGCCGATGACGACCTTGCCACCCTCGGCGACCAGCGCCCGTGCATGCGCGGCGCCCATACCTCGGGCACCGCCTGTGATGATTGCGACCTTGCCGTCCACACGTCCCATGGCGAGCAACCATACAGGCGAAACGCGAAAATGAGAACACGTTCTACCGAGCATGGTCTACTGATATGGACAGGAGTCCGGACAGATGTTCACCCCGGACAATGTTCACCACGGACAGATGTTCACCACAGATAGATGTTCACCACGAGGGAAGCGATGGCAGAGTGACCGAACAAGCAGCAGCGATCCGTGTGGGCCTGGTCGGGACCGGAAACGCCGGCCGTCTGGCCCTCGCCCAGCTGATCGACGACCCGCGATTCGAGCTGGTCGGGGTCTGCGTGCACAACCCCGACAAGATCGGGCGCGATGCCGGCGCCCTCGCCGGGACGAGCGCCGTCACCGGTGTCAGCGCCGTCGGCGATCTCGACACGCTGATCGCCGCGAAGCCCGACTGCATCGTTTACACCGCCATGGGTGACACCCGGCCGATCGAGGCGTTCAACGACGTGCTGCGCATCCTCGCCGCGGGCATCGACGTCGTCGGCACCGCGCCGGTGACCCTGCAGTATCCGTGGGGCGCCATGCCGGACAAGACCATCGACAAGATCGTGGCGGTCGCCACCGAACACGACGCGAGCGTGTTCATCTCCGGCGTCGATCCCGGATTCGCCAGCGACCTCATCCCCCTCGCGTTCGCCGGAACGTGTCAGCGGATCGAGCAGATCCGGTGCATGGAGATCGCCGACTACGCCACCTATGACGGCGCCGAGGTCATGTTCGACGTGATGGGATTCGCCAAACCCCTCGACGAGACCCCGATGCTGTTCCTGCCCGGTGTACTCGCTCTGGCCTGGGGGACCACCATTCACGAGCTCGCCGCCGCGTCCGGGATCGTGATCGACGAGATCATCGAGCGGTACGAGAGTGAGCCCGCACCAGAGGAATTCGAGATCGCCGCGGGAACGGTGCCCAAGGGGACCCGCGCGGCGGTGCGCTTTGAGATCATCGGCATGGTCGACGGACGTCCGGTGATCGTCGTCGAACATGTGACCAGACTTCGCGGAGATCTGCGACCGGATTGGGCGCAGCCCGCCCAGGACGGGGGCTGCTACCGCGTCGAGATCACCGGCGAACCGTCCTATCGCGTCGACATCTGCCCGACCAGCCGCAAGGGCGATCACAATCACGCCGCGATCGTCGCCGGCGTCGGCCGGGTGGTGAACGCGATCCCGGCGCTTGTCGCCGGGCCGGCCGGACTACGGACCACACTCGACCTGCCGCTGATCGCCGGTCCGGCACTCACTCCGGGCTGACATCCCCCGGAGCCGTCATCCCCGAGCCGTCGTCCCCCGAGCCCACGCCGGAACGCCGCGGACCCACGACATCGTAACGGGCGCAGACGAATGCGGAGTTGCGCTCGACCGATTTCAGGGTGAGATCGTAGGGCGCTGTGAACAGCGGTCGGCCGCCGCCCAACGTGACCGGCGCGATCGACACCAGGATCTCGTCGAGCATGCCCGCGTCGGCGAACTGTGCGGCGAGATCTCCCCCACCGACCACCCACACGTCCCGATCGCCTGCGGCGGAGACGATCTCGGTGCGCAACTCCCTCGGGTCGCCGGCGACCACCCGGATCGTGTCCGACACGGCAACGACGTCGCCGTGGGTGAACAGGAAGGTCGGCACCGAGTACGGCCACGGCCTGCCGTCGGTCACCTCGTGATCGAGGAGCCACCGATACGTGGTGGCGCCCATGACCAGTGCACCGACGCCGGTGATGAAGTCGGTGTGATTCATCGGTCCGGACTCGTCGATGGGTTGGTTCAGCAGCCAGTCGAGATTGTCGTCGTCATCGGCCAGGAAGCCGTCGAGGGTGATGGCCGTGTAGTAGCGGAAAGCGGTCATCGGAATCCTCCGGATTGGTTGCGGTGCCACATGATCGGGTCTGGGTCGAGCGAGGGTACGGTGACGTCGACACCGACCTCACGCAGCAGCATGCGGGCGAGAATGCGCCGGTGGGCGGCGAACGTGAGGACATGGGCGACGATCTGGGACAGTTCGAAGGATTCCGGTGGCTCACACAGGGCGTCGATGACGCTGTCCGACCACGCGGCCCGCTGGTCGATGTCCCGCGTCAGCGCGATCCAGTGCGCGGATACCTCGTGATGCAGTGCGGTGAGTTCGGCGAGATCATCGGAGACCGCCTCGGGTGCCCGACCACCCTCGATGCACGCCAGCCATGGACGTTTGTCGGTCACCAGATGGGAGAGCACATGGGCGATCGAGTCGTCGTCGCCCTGCCATTGCAGAATTCGGTTGCCGGGCAGAATGATTCGACGATAGGTCGCGTCGTCGAGTGCTGCTGCCGCCGCCAGGAGCGTCGTGGTGTCGTCGATGTCGTGACGGATCATCATCGCCAGGATGTCGCCCGCCCCGGTCTCGTCGTTATGGCCGGTCCCGCGCCCGGCGGCGACGTAAAGCACCGTCGGCGAGTGGAAGTGGATGCCGTTGGGTGCGGGTAGCCAGTGCCCCCGATCCCGCCGCGCCGGAGCGCTACTCGGTGGATGACCGAAGGCACGGGCGAACGCGCGGCTGAATCCCTCCACCGATTCGTACCCGGAATCGAAGGCCACGTCGGTGACCCGCCGACCGTGGTGCAGATACCACGCGGCGCGTTCGAGCATCACCCGCCGCCGCATGGCCAGGGGCGCCTCACCGGAATACCTGCTCACCTGCCGGCCGAAGTGAAACGCCGACGAATGTGCATGCTCGGCCATCGTTGCCAGGGTGTCGTTGTCGTCGTCGAGTACTGCATCCAGCAACTCGCGGATGCGGTCGTGGCCCGGGCCCGTCATCGTCGACTGCGCATCGTCGTCATGAGAGCAAGTATCCGCGGCGTCGGCACGGATGTGCTTGACCGTTCTTGCCTCCTCGACCCGGGTACGGGACCGACGGCGTCAGCCGTCACCGAGTGCCTTGCGCAGTCGTTCGGCCGCGCCGGCCGCCCGCGTCAGCGCGGCAGGACGAGAATGCCCTCGGCCTCGGCGGTGAGGCCGCCGGCGGTCTCGATGTGGCCCGTCACGATCGATGTGACGCCCGCGACGCGATCGAGTCGCGCTTGCGCACGCACCGCACCCAGCGGCGTCCCCCGGCGGTACTGGATGGTCAGCCACTCACCGTCTGGTTCAGGAGGCCCCAAGTGACCACCGAGTAACCTCCTAGCCATGAGTGAGGACATCTGGAAGGCCTTCGAGGTCTCCGTCAACGACCACGTCGCCGAAGTCACCCTGATCGGTCCGGGCAAGGGCAATGCGATGGGACCTGATTTCTGGCAGGAATTGCCCGAGTTGTTCGCCGGCCTCGACGCCGACGACGCCGTGCGCGCGGTGATCCTGCGCGGGGCGGGCAAGCATTTCTCCTACGGCCTGGACCTCGCGGCCATGGCCGGCGACCTCGGACCGGCTCTCGCCGACGGCGCGAAGGCCAAGGCCCGCACCGAGTTTCACGGAGTCATCACGCGGATGCAGGCGGCGATCACCGCCGTTGCGGACTGCCGTAAGCCGGTCATCTGCGCCATCTCCGGATGGTGTATCGGCGGCGGAGTCGACCTCATCTCGGCCGCCGACATCCGGTATGCGAGCGCGGAGGCGAAATTCAGCGTGCGCGAGGTCCGGGTGGCGATGGTGGCCGACGTCGGCAGCCTGGCCCGCCTCCCCGGGATCATCGGCGACGGGCACCTGCGTGAGTTGGCGTTGACCGGCAAGGACATCGACGCCGCCCGCGCCGAGAAGATCGGGCTCGTCAACGACGTGTACCCGACTCCCGAGGAGGCCCTCGACGCCGCCCGCGCGACGGCCCGCGAGATCGCCGACAACCCGCCGCTGGTGGTCTCGGGCATCAAGGAGGTCCTCGATCACGGTCGCACCGCCGATCAGGCCGACAGCCTGCGATTCGTCGCCGCGTGGAACGCCGCATTCCTGCCGAGCAACGACCTCACCGAGGCCATCACCGCCGTCTTCGAGAAGCGCAAACCGAACTTCAGCGGGTCCTGAGCCGACGCTCGGACGGCACGCCGTCGGTCACCCGGGTTCGATCGGGGTCAGCTCGAACACCGGGATCAGCCGGTCGGTGCGTACCTCGTACAGGTCGAAGTTGGGCCAGACCCCACGCAGATCCTGCCAAGCATCCGCGCGGGCCTGCTCGTGCAGTTCGCGCACCCGTACCGGCACCGTCGCTCCGTGGTCGAGGATCGCGGCGGTGTCGGTCGCACGCAGGTTGTACACCCACTGCGGCGTCGTCGCACCGCCGAAGTAGGAGCCCGCGATCAGCCATGAGCCGTCGGCGCGAGGCACCGCCAGCAGCCGGGTCCGGCGCACGACGCCGCTGCGGCGACCCGCGACCACGAGCGTGGTGTTGGGCAGTCCGGCGATGTCGAGCAGACCGTAGCGTTCGCCGGTGACCTTTCGAAGAGCGTTGTCGCACTTGACGATCTGCGGGAGGTACCGCGGCATCCACGGGACCGACCCGATCCGTACCGCCGCGGGGGTGAGTATGCCCATCACCCGAGTCTGTCATGGCGACCGGCCATCATCACCGAACGGCGCCGCCGGTGTCAACGTCGCCGTCCACAGGTGTGGATCGGGCCGGCCACTCGACCCGAGATCGGGCGCACGATCAGACCATGACACACAACGCCTCTCACATCCCCGATCCGACGACCGATGCATTGCCGGACGCGCTACCCGACGCCGACCCGATCCCACCGATCGACACCGCCGACCTTCCCTTTCATGACGCCGACGAACTGCGTCAACGCTGGCGCGCGCTCATGGGACCGCTGGGATTCGGTGAGCCGATGTTGTGGCTCCTGTTCGTCGAACGTGACAGCCACCTGATCAAGGCCATCAACAAGCTTCCACTGCCGACCACGCCGGACCCTGAGTTGATCGATCTGCTCATGCACCGGTTCGGCGAAACGCTGGAGAACACCATCGGAATGTCGGTGGCGTGCCTGCTGAGTCGCCCGGGCGCGGACGGCATCACGCCCCGCGATCGGGGTTGGGCGATCCTGCTTACCGAATGCGCTGCACGCCACGGTGTTCGGTTGCAGCCTCTGTTCCGCGCCAACGACATCAACGTGGTCGGACTCGAGGTGCACCATCGCTCGACCGCAGACCACCGACCACTCAACGAGGCGTCCTGATCGAGATCACGGCTCCGACTTGTCACCCGTCCGACGGCGTGTAGGTGGGCGCCGGCGTGTCACTCATGTCCACCGTGCCCTCCATCGGCTGTTCCACCGTCGCCCGGACCGGGCGGTCACCGTAGGTCGGCGTGAAGGTGACCTGCCACGTGACGCTGCCGAAGACCGACACCCGGGTCGGGTCGGCCTGGCCCACGTCGACAACGAGATCGTCGAGGTCGTCTTGTGCCGTCCACTGCACGGAACCGGGCCGGGCATCCCGGTAGAGCCGCTGAACGCAGCCGGGCCGGTCCGTCGACGCGTCGGCCTGGGTCGATGCAGCGCACCCGTCGAGGTGGCCGCGCACCGCGGCATCGACGGCTCGCCGTCCCGACTCGCTCAGCGCGGCGACGAGATCCGGGGTCGGCGTGGCCGCAGAGCCGCCGGGCACGTCGGCGGCGTCGGTGGCGGTACCGTCGGGGGCCGCCACCGCCAGATACGGATTGGTGCTACCCCACAGGAGGCGTCCCGGGAACACGTACGCGCTGGCGCGACCGGCCACCGTGATGCCGAACAGGGTGAGCCCGGGGATAGGGCTCGCGGCGACCGAGACGGACCGAACCCCGTCGGTGACCAACCACCGTCGGTGATCCCGGGTGAGCGTGTAGGTGGTGCTCACCGCATGATCACCGATGCGGAACGCCGCACCGACGACCGCCCGGTCGCCGGTCGGTGCGGACGTTTCGGCGGTGCTGTCGGTGGCCTCAGTGATGCCGGTGGTGCCGGTGTCGGTGATCCGCACGTCACCGATCGGGGCCGCCTCGTGCTGACGGGCCAGCGCGTCGTCGGTGAGGAACGCCATCGACGGCACAGCCACGATGAGTCGTCGGGCCGTAGAGCCGTCGGCGCGGGCGAGGGCGTCGAGGAAGGCCCGCACCGTGTCTTCCGCCGTCGTCGGTTGCTCCGGGGCCGTCGTCGGCACCCGCACGATGAGCACCGCCACGAGCGCGACGGCCGCCGCCACCACCGCGGCGCCCCCGGCGATCCATCGCCACCGGGGTGCGCGCCGGGTGGTCGGCGGCAGACTCACCCCTGCGGTGTCGCCAGTGCGTCGGTCAGCTGGGTGGCCAGCAGCCGCGCGAACGCCGCCGGGTCGTCGAGTTCGCCGCCCTCGGCGATCAGTGCCATGCCGTAGACCAGGCGTGCGGTCGGGATGAGCGCCGAATGATCCTCCGACGCCCCGAATGCGGTGTTCAAACCGGTCACCAGCGGGTGATCGGCATTGAGTTCCAGAGCGCGCTTGGTCTTGGGGACCTCCTGGCCGGAGGCGCGGTAGAGCTTCTCCAGCTGCGGCGACATCGAGAAGTCGTCACCCACCAGGCAGGCGGCGGATTCGGTGAGGCGCTTGGACAGCCGAGCCTCGGTGATGTCGTCGGACAGGGCCTCACCCAGCCACGTCAGCAGCGGTGCGAACTCCGCGGACTTCGTCTCGTCGGCGGCGTCGTCGGATTCCGTCTCGCCGTCGATGGCGTCGAGATCCACCGCGCCCTTGGCCACCGATTGGAAACTCTTGCCCTCGAATTCCAGGCCCGATCCGACCCACATCTCGTCGACCGGATCGTCGAGGACGAGAACCTCGATCCCCTTGGCGCGGAACGCCTCCAGGTGTGGTGAGCTCTCGATCTGCTGGCGCGATTCGCCGGTCATGTAATAGATCGACTTCTGGTTCTCCGGCATCCGTCCGACGTAGTCGGCCAGCGAGGTCAGGTCGTCGTCGCTGTGGGTGGAGGCGAAGACCGAGGCCTTGAGGATGGCGTCGCGATTGTCGAAATCGTTGACGAGACCTTCCTTGAACACACGCCCGAAGGTGGTCCAGAAGGTCTGGTAGTCCTCGGCGCGCGCGGCCCGCATCTCGCTGACGGTCGAGATGATCTTCTTGGTGAGGCGACGGCGGATGGCGCGGATCTGTCGGTCCTGCTGCAGGATCTCGCGAGAGACGTTGAGCGACAGGTCCGCCGCGTCGACGACACCCTTGACGAACCGCAGGTATTCCGGCATCAGTTCGTCGCAGTCGTCCATGATGAACACCCGCTTGACGTAGAGCTGGATGCCCACGTTGCGTTCCCGCATGAACAGATCGAACGGAGCCTGAGTCGGAATGAACAGCAGCGCTTGGTATTCGAAGGTGCCCTCGGCCTTGAGGGTGATGATCTCCAACGGCTTGTCCCAGCCGTGGGAGACGTGCCGGTAGAACTCCTCGTACTCCTCGTCGGACACCTCGTCACGCGAGCGTGCCCACAGGGCCTTCATCGAGTTGATGGTCTCGGCCTCGACGGTGGTGACCGTTGTCGGTTCGCCACCCTCCTCGGCGGCCGGTGTCGTGGTGGTCTTCTCCACGTCCATCCGAATCGGCCAGCCGATGAAGTCCGAGTATTTCTTCACCAGCGAACGCAAGGTCGCCGCGTCGGTGTAGTCGTGCAGGTGATTCTCGGTGTCGACGGGCTTGAGCGTCAGGGTGACCGAACTGCCCTGCGGCGCGTCGTCGACGTCACCGATGGTGTAGGTGCCGTCGCCGGTGGATTCCCAGCGCGTTCCGGTCTCTTCGCCCGCCTTACGGGTGACCAGGACGACGGAGTCGGCCACCATGAACGTCGAGTAGAAGCCGATACCGAACTGACCGATGAGTTCCTCGGTGGTGGCCGCGTCGCCGGCCTTGCCCGCCTCGGCGAGCTTCTTGCGCAGTTCGGCGGTGCCCGACTTGGCGACGGTGCCGATGAGTTCGATGACCTCCTCGCGCGACATGCCGATGCCGTTGTCGCGCACGGTCAGCGTGCGAGGGGTTCCGTCGGCGTCATCGCCGCCGCCCTGCGCGTCCAGGGTGATGTGCAGATCCGATGTGTCGACATCGAGATCCTTGTTCAGCAAGGACTCCAGGCGCAGCTTGTCCAACGCATCGGACGCGTTGGAGATCAGCTCGCGCAGGAAGCTGTCCTTGTTCGAATAGATCGAATGGACCATCAGGTCCAGCAGTTGCCGGGTCTCGGCCTGGAATTCCCGGACTTCGGATTCAGTACTCAACGACGACCTCCACGTGACAGCTGATCGAACAACGAAGAATCTTAGCGAGCACCGGAACAAGTACCCTGAACAGGGTGTGACGATTCCGGCACGGATCGCCCACACCGCCCGACCCCGACACCCGAGACGGAACCCATGGGAGGCCGCGCCGCCGATGAAGCTCCCCCGCGTGATGTGCGTTCACGCCCACCCCGACGACGAGTCCCTGTGGACCGGTGGCACGATCGCCCGGCACGTCGACCTCGGTGGCGAGATATCGGTGGTGACCACCACCTGGGCACGCGGGACCTCACGGCACGCCGAGCTGTGTCTGGCGCTGCAGGAACTGGGTGTGACCTCCGAGCCGATCATGATGGGTTACGCCGACGACGGGGTGCCCGAGTCCGCACCGGGGCGTGAGCGATTCTGCGACGGCAGGTTCGACCGCCAGGTCAAGGAACTCGTCCGGCACATCCGGCGCATCAAGCCGGACATCGTCATCACCTACGACGCAGCGGGGATCTACGGGCACCGCGATCACGTGCATGCCAACCGGCTCGCCTGCGCCGCGGCCGACGCCGCCGCGGTACCCATGCTGCACCGCAGCACCGGACCGCCATGGCGGGTCAAATCGCTGTATCTGGCGACCGTCCCCATCTGGATGGTCGAGGCCGTCGCCGACGACCTGTTCCCGACCATGTCGAAGTACGCGCTGCCCGGTACCCAGCCCGGGATGATCGACCTCGAACTCGACGTGTCGAAGTGGGTGGATCGTAAGGCGGCGGCCATTCGTGCACACCGCTCCGAGGTCGAGCGCAGCTACATGATCTCCCATCTCATGAATCTGCCCCCGGAGAAGCGGGACCCGTTGCTCGGTACCGAGAACTACATCCGGCGCGATCTCGTGCGTGGCGGTGTCGACCTGTAGGACCCCCTGGAGGACCACTGACGGCGCCCGGCGCTGTCAACGAGGCGCGAACTCACGTCTCCGGCTCGGTGGTCGGCGTCGGTTCGGGGCCGCTCACGGTTCGGGGTCGATCATGGGACGAATGGCCGAACGCAAGCCACTGGCGCGGTGCACCCGCCGGTCGACGGCCGCCCGCAGCATCTCGGGCGTTCCCACGATCCGCACCGTCGACTGTGCTCGAGTGATGGCTGTGTACAACAACTCTCGGGTGAGCAGCGGGGAGTCGGCGGGTGGCAACACCACGGTCACGGCGCCGAACTGGCTGCCCTGACTGCGGTGAATCGTCATCGCGTACGCCCACATCGTCTCGGCGAGCCGATGCGGCGCGACCATCACCGGCTCGCTGAACTCGCTGCGCCGGAAGGCGACGGCGTCGCCCTCCGCGCGGTGGATCATCACCCCGCAGTCACCGTTGAACACCTTGTTCTGCCGGTCGTTGGCGGTGACCAGAATCGGCACGCCGGGAATCGGGCGGGTGCGGTCGGCCACGAGATGGGCGTGTCCGGCGGCTTCCGCGAGCCACTCGACGATCCGTCGGGTCCATCCCTCCACTCCCCACTGACCATCCCGGTGCGCGCACAGCACGCGGTGGGTGTCGAGGGCGTCGAGTGCGGCGGACGCGTCACCGCTCGTCGCGGCCGACCGCAGCGCCCGCCCCCAGGCGACGACCGCGGCGCGGATTCCCGGATCCTCGGGTTCGACGAGGACGACGTCGTCGATGGCATCGTCGGCGACCAGTTCGAGGACGTGGTCGGCGTCGCCGACATTGACCGCCGCAGCCACGTCGGCGATGCCGCCGCGATTGCGGAAATTGTCGGTGAGGGCGACGATTCCGTCGGCCAGTCTGGGAAGTTCGGCATCGGCCAGGCCTGCGGTGGCCACCAGATCCGCGAGCGCGGCGTCGATGGGCACCCCTGCTGGTTCGCGTTCCACGAGGTCGGCGAGGACGGCTCCGGCCTCCACCGACGCGAGCTGGTGCGGGTCGCCGACGAGAATCAGACGGGCGGTCGGCCGTACCGCCTCCAACAGGTGACTCATCGCGGTGACCGACAGCATCGAGGTCTCGTCGACGACGACCACGTCGTGCGGCAGCCGGTTGGTACGTCCGTACCTCGGAACCGAACCCGGTCGCCACCCCAACAGTCCGTGGACGGTGACCGCATGGACCGCCGGCTCCGCGGTGGTGTCATTCCCCCGCATGCCGTCCAACGACGCCTGCAATTGGGCGACCGCCCGGCCGGTGGGAGCGCATACCGCAATCTGCAGGCGTGACCCGCCGAGCCGATCGAGTACGGCGAGGATCCGCGCGACCGTATAGGTCTTGCCCGTGCCGGGACCGCCGGTCAGGACCGAGGTCCATCGTGATGCCGCGATCGCCGCAGCGAGTCGTTGCCGGGGTGAGGCGGTGGGGCTCGTGGTGAACGCGTCGTCGACGGCGGCCACGATGTCCGAGATTCCCACCTCGGGAGCGTCATCGGCACGCTCGGCGAGCGTGGTACGAATGATCTCCTCCTGCTCGAAGTAGCGACCGAGATACAGCAATGGGCCGTCATCGGAGTCGACCAGCACCAGCGGACGCAGGGGTCCCGACTCCGATCCCACGATCAGCGGGCAGGTACGCAGTGCGTCCACCATCTCGTCGACCGTGGGCAGTGTCATCCGGTCGGCCGTGGAATCCTCGCCGTCGGAGTCGACGGGGGTGGCGCCGACCGGGTCGAGGTCGACCAGCGCCAGACATGTCGAACCCTGCCGGACCGCGCGGACCGCGAAGGCGGCCGCGAGTTGCGCCACCTCGGAGACGGATTCGCCACACAGGTCGACGAGGCGGGAGACGACGTGCACGTCGGCGGCGTCGAGAAATCCGGCGACGTTGGCACGTCCGAGGATTCCCTGGGCGGCCAGAACCCGTTGTGGCCCCGTGGATATCGTCACGACTCCACTCCTCTCGCCCGGTCCCCGGCGCTCCGTGCGCCTCGCGTGTCGCACCCCGACCCCGACAACAGATCCGACAGCGAAATGATCAGTTCGGTGGGGACGTTCCACTCGAAGACCCCGCACCCCAACGGGGTGTCGGGTCCGATCATGCCGCGCACGAAGTGATACTGGACCGGACCCAGATGCTCGGCCGGATGGTATCCCGGCAGTCGCCATCGCAGATACCGGTGCAGCGCAACCGAATACAGCAAGGCCTGCAGCGGGTAGTGGGAACGGATCATCTCACCGGCCATCGCCGGAGTCGAGAAATCGGTTGCGTGCAGGTCGCCGGGACGCAGCCGGTTGGTCTTGTAGTCGACGATCACGAAGCGCCCCTGCGGTGTTCGGAGCACCGAATCGATGCTTCCGGTGAGGAAGCCGCGGAGCGTTCTGGCGGGCAGTGCGCCGAGAATGTCGGCGTAGTCGCGCAGTTGGTCGTCGTCGGGCAACATCCGTGCCATCAGCCCGGCGATCTCGGAGAGTGCCGCCGCCCCGTCGGCGTCGCCCAGTGGAAGCTCGAAGTCGAGTTCGGCCAGCCGATCACGCGGTGGGATGCTCCACAGGTCGCCGAAACCCAACGGTGTCGTCAGCACCGCGTCGAGGGCGGTGGTCAGTGATTCGGCGTCCACCGACAGCGCGTACCGCGCCGCCGACCGGGAACAGAGGTCGCGCACATGGGTGTGGCGATCCGGCGCCGCGGTGTCGACGTATTCGAGGACTTCGTGTACGAACGTCCCGAACGCCGCACCGAAGGGCATGCCGTTCATCAGGGACATGCCGGCTTCGTCTGCCGCCCCGCCGGTCTCGGTATCGACCACCTCGGCGACATCACCGGGAACCGCAGGCTCGTCGACGGTCACCTCGGCCTCGGGTTCGCTTCCGGCATCGGGGGTTTCGGCGGCCGGTCCGTGCGCGGCGCCGGCGATGATGGCCGAATACGAGGTGCGCTGCCAGGAGGTGTCGATCTTCCCGCCGAAGATCGCCGCCGACAATTCCGCCGGTTCGGCACCGTCGGTTCCCGACTCCCAGCGACCCGGGTCCGCGCCGACCGCGCGTTCGACGCTGATCGACGAGGTGCCGGCACCCAGCTGGGTCAGCCGGGCCGCGCATTCCGCCGGATCGGGGACCGGCACCGTCTCCGGGATGTCGGTGCCCACAGCGAGATATCCCGGCGTACGGCCGAATACGAGGCGATGCAGTGCCGAATGCGATGTCCCCTGCGACGGTGCCCACCACATCACGACCTGCGACGCGGCCCGGGTGAGCGCGACATACAGTTTCCGCAGGTCCTCCCCCGATTCCTCGGACATGCTGCGGCGCAATCGTTCCGATCGTCCGGTGGTGTCGGGTCCACCGACGTCGAGAAACCGCGTCTGGTTCTCATCGTGGAAACGGAACGTCTTCGGAGACGGTACCCGTGCGCCATCCCAGCCGAACGGAACGTACACGATGGGGAACGCGAGTCCCTTGCTGGCATGCACCGTCATGATCTGCACGACGTGGGTGTCGCGGTCCAGGCGCCGCGTCTGCTCGTCCGATCGCCGCCACCGCGACACGTCCTTGATGCGGTCGGCCAGCCATTCCTGCACCGACGACAGACCACAATCGTTCTCCACCACATGCCTGTTGCACACCGTGGCCACCTGCATCAGGTCGGTCAACGCACGCTCACCGTCGGCGGTGGCGAGCACCCTGGCCGCCACTCGCCGGTCACCGAGCACCCGCTGCACCAGTGCGGCGAAACCACCGATGTCGAATACCTTTGCCAGATCCGATAATTGGGCCGCCAACTCGGTCCGTGCGTCGTCGCTCGCATCGGCGAGGTCATCGGGTGTCCAGCCGATCAGCGGGGTCATCGCGGCCAGCGCCACCCGGTCGGTCCGCGACGGCGACTCGATCGCCCGGATCAGCCACAACCAGTGCCGCGCACTCATCGTGGAGAAGACGCTGGTCCCGGTGCCGACCACCGATCCGACGCCGTGACCGGCCAAGGCGCGCTGCAGTGGCTCGATCGTCTTGTTGGCCACCACCAGGATCGCGATGTCGCCCGGGTGCACCGGCCGGGTGTGCCCGTCGACGGTGAGTTCGGTGCCCGACGAGAGCAGTCGGGTGATATCGGCCGCGACATCGCCGATCACGGCATCACGAATCGCGCTCACCGGCGCGAATCCGCTGCGGCCGCGCACCGGGAAGTCGTCGACGTCGAACCAGCGCACCCGCAGCGGGGTCGCCCCCGGCCCGCGCAGGCGACTGCCGGGATGTGCCGATTCCACCGGATACACGGTGATCTGCGAACTGCCCAGGTTGGCACCGCCGTACACCCGATACAGCGCGGTGACGAGGTCACCGTCGGTACGCCAGTTGTTCTCGAGGGCGCGACGCTCGTCGGCCACCGCGACCGCATCGAGGTAGCTGAGCACCTCGGCGCCGCGAAAGGCGTAGATCGACTGTTTGGGGTCCCCGACCAGCACCAACGGCTTCTGCCTGTGGAAGCAGCGCCGGAGGATCTCCCATTGGAAGGGGTCGGTGTCCTGGAACTCGTCGACGAGGACCAGACCGAATGCATCGCGGATGCGGGCGCATGCGTCGTCGCCCACATGGGTGTCGGTGACGATGGAATACAGGATCATCTGGAGGTCGTCGTAGGTGCGCACCCGCGCGAGGAGTTTACGCTCGTTGACGATCTCGCGGACCCGGCTGCAGAAGCGGACGCGGCGGGCCGCGATGCGGTCATCGGCGTCGGCGTTCTCCCCCGCCGGATCCGACGGTGCCAGTGCCACACCGGGATTGCGGACGGCGTCCTTCGCGATGACGATGGCGTCGTCGAGGCCGAAGACCGGTTCTTCCGCGTCGCGGACGAACCCCTGGAAGTACAGATCGCGGGCGGCGTCCTCGACGAGATCGTCGACGTCCTCGACGATCTCGTAGATCAGTTCCCGCTCACCGAGGAATCCGAGGGCCTCGAGCATGCGATTGCAGAAGGTGTGCGTCGTGGCGATGGTGGAGGCGTCGAAATCCGACAGTGCCCGGGTGAGTCGGTCACGGCGGGACGCGACGTCGGCCGGATCGCCGGTCAGCAGCATCCGCAGCAGAGGGTCGGTGCCGGGGTCGGCCTCGGTGTCGGTGGTGGCCGCCGGACTCAGCGCCTCGGCGAGACGCCACAATCGGCTGCGCATCCGCTCCCGCAATTCCGCTGTCGCCGAACGACTGAACGTGACGAGGAGCAGTTCGTCGATGGCCACCCCCTCGGCGATGTGACGGGCGGCGATGTCGACGATCGCGTAGGTCTTGCCGGTGCCGGCGCTGGCCTCCACGACCGTGGTGCCGTCGCCGACGCCCTCGACGATGTCGAAGGCGAGCGGGGCCCGCGTCCCTGCCTCGGCCGCTGCCGTGTCCATGAACTCTTCGGCGTGCGATGTCATCGGATCACCTCGTGGGCCAGCAGCGGTTCCCAGATCCGGGTGGCCAGCGCGCCGAACATCGGCTCGCCGGGCACCAGACCGATCGCCGACCACCGCGGATCGTCGGGAATGGGCACCTCGGTGAGCGCGTCGAATCCCACCGCGGTGGTGACGTCGTCACCGTAGGCGAATCGGATGTACGGATCGGCCTGCGCGCCAAAGCGATAGTCGAACTTCGCTGCCGCCGCGCGGCGCGCGATCTCCGCCGAGCTGCCCCGCACACACTTCTCGGCGTATGCCAGACCGGGATCGAGTGGGACGGGCAACGGTACGCACAATCCGAGGCGATAGATCGCGATCAGGTCGGCGAGTACCGCGGTCGGATCGTCGGGGACCCGCAGGCTCACCGCCGTCACGTGGGATGACCTGCGGTCGGCCCGTCCGATGACGACCGCCGTGTGGATTCTCTCCCCACTCGGCGCGGACTGCTGCTGCGCTTCCGCCGTCGCGAGCAGCCGTACCCACGCGGCGAGGCGTTGCTTCGCCCGGATCTTCGAGTAGGTCGCCTCGATGATGGTCTCGCCGTAGACATCCGGCACACTGCCGTGCAGCCGGCCGCCGTCGGGCAGATCGAGCACCACGTCGCGGGAGCCGCCCGACCCGGTGCGGAGCCCGGCCGCCACCCGATGCACGTTACCCACCTGCCGTGAGATGCGGATCAGTTCGCGGCGCCCGAACTCGATGGGCGGCAGACTCCCCCGGCGCATCTCGGCCATCTGGGCGGTGCGCAGGTCCACGCCCGCGAGTGTCTGACGCAGCAGTCGGTCGCCGATGGCCCATTCATCGAGGCCGGCGACGGCCACGTCGAGCCGGTCGGAGTCCTCGGCGTCGTCGTCCGGAAGCCGGGCACCGAGACGCTGCCGGATGAACCCCTCGATCGGATTGCCGAAAAAGGCGGTGAGCGAACCGAGTTCGATGTCGGCGGACACCGATTCCGAGTCGGCGGGCATGGTGATGTCGGCGACCCGTGCGGGGGCGTGATGGTCACCGCCGACCGCCCGCGCCCCGGCGAGCAGGGCGGTGTCATAGCCGAATGGTCCCTCGACGCCTTCGAACGCACCGGGCGTGAAGTTGCGGGCGTCGAAACCGTGCAGCGGATGTCGGCAGATCACCGCGTCGGGTTCGGTGCCGGTCAATGCCGCGACGACCTCGGTGAGTTCGCTGACCA
This sequence comes from Gordonia sp. NPDC003950, assembly GCF_053605205.1. Classification (NCBI taxonomy): domain Bacteria; kingdom Bacillati; phylum Actinomycetota; class Actinomycetes; order Mycobacteriales; family Gordoniaceae; genus Gordonia; species Gordonia sp. NPDC003950. The sequence continues at coordinate 33,306 of NZ_JBSGIT010000017.1, forward strand.
CCACCGCCGGCGGTACCCGGGTACCGCGCACCGGGTCGGCTCCGGTGTAGAAGACGAGAAGGTGTTCGTGCGCGGCGTTGACGGCGTCGAGAAACAGTTGCCGATCCTCGTCGCGGGGTTGCCGTTCACCGAGCATCGGCACCCGGCCGAGGACGTCGTCGCCGTCGATCCGCAACGCGCGCGGAAACGCATCGGTGTCGATGCCGAGCAGCACGACGACCCGATGAGGCACCGTCCGCATCGGTACCAGGGTGCACACCGTCAACTCACCGGTACGGAAGTTCGCGCGCGTCGGCCGTCCCGCGATCATCGTCGCCACGAGATCCCGCACATCCGACAGCCGCAGCACCCGCGAGGAGGTGTCGGATTCCGGATCGGCACCGTCACCCAGGGATTCGGTGAGCGCCCGGGTTGCCGCCGCGGTCTGCCACTCGTCGCCGGGAACGGTTGCCGTGAGGGTGGCGACGATGTCGAGGAGCGCCGCCGCCCACGTGGCGGCCGGCGCGCTTTCGGCCATGCGGGCGAGTAGGTCCCCGAGCCGGTCGACGAACTCCGCGAGCCGTCCCACGAGATCGATCTGGGTACTCTCCAGCCCCTCCATCGGGAGGGCGGTGCCCAGCCACAGTCCCTCGCCCGCGCCGGCGACCACACCCAGGGCGATGCGGTCCAGGCCCACGTCGAAGGTGCCCTGCGCCAATCCGGCCAACCCGAATCGGGCGCGCTGGGTGTTGTCGATCCCCCATCGGATACCTGTGCGGGACAACCATTCCCGTACCCATTCCAGGTCGTCGTCGGTCATCTCGAAACGTTGGGACACCGGCTCGAGGGCGAGTAGGTCGGCGACGTCGCCGGCGCTCACCCGGCCGGCGGCGAGTTCGACGACACGGGCGACGACGTCGAGGATCGGATTGACGTGGCGCAGTCCGCGGTCGGCCAGCCGGACGCGTAGGGCGGATGCGGGGTGGTCGAGCCCGGGCTGGCCGAAGACGCCGCGAATCAGCGGCGCGAAGGTCTCGACGTCGGGACACATGATGATGACGTCGCGCGGCTGCAGGGAGGCGTCGGCATCGAACAGGTGCAGGAGCCGGTCACGCAGCGCCTCCACCTGGCGTTCGGGCCCGTGGCAGGCATGCACTTCGACGGAGCTGTCCGGGGTCAGGATGCCCGGCCGGTCACGCGGATCGGTGTCGTCGCGAATGCCCTCCTGTACCGCAGCCAGCACCGAGGTGGGCGAGGCCGTCGGCTCGGCAGGCGCGTGGTGGATGTCGGCGTCGAGATCGTCCATGATGCGCAGCTGCAGTTCCTGCACGTCGCGGGACAGTCCGGACAGCAGGGGGTTTCGCAGTGCGGGCGGCGTCCATGAGGCGCGGCGCCGGTCGGTCGGTGCCGGTTGCGACGCGATCGCCGCCCAGAGCGCGGGTCCGGGATGCGGGATGAACAGATGCACGTCGCGGTGGGCCGCGAGGGACGCGGCGACCCGCCGGAAGGATTCGGTCACCCGCGTCGGTCCGAACACCGACAGCCGCTCGGGCAGGTCGGTCGTGGTCGCGTCGGCGGCCAGGCGCTCGCACACCGCGTCGAGCGCTTCGACCGGATGGGCGGCACCGATCCGCGACCGCACCTCACGCCAGAACCGGGGTTGCCAGGTCATGTCGTCGGGCAACCGCTGTCCCGAGCCGTCGGTGTCGTCACCCGACGCCCAGCCGGTGAGCATTGCCGGACGGTGACGCGCGTACCGCTCGAAGAGGTCGGCGATGTGACGGGCCGTCGCATACCGGCGGCCCACCCGCGGGTCGTCGGCCCGGGCGTCGGGCCCCAGGCCGACGTGGCGTGCGAGGACACGAAGATCCGGATCGGTGATCAGATCGTCGAGGACGTCGAGAACCGGCCACACCAGCGAGCCCGGCTGCCAGAGGTCGGTGGCGGCGGATTTCGCTGCCGACGTCGTCACCTGCTCGATGACGACGTCGGTGAGGGCAGCCGGTGAGGAGAAGTCGATGTTGGCAGCGATGCCGTCGGCAGTGCTTCGGCCGGCGCCGTCGGCGCCGGAGACGCCCAGTCGCGTGGCCAGTCGTTGCGACAGCCACCGCTCCACGCCACGCGCCGGGACCGCCACCACCTCGGTGCGCATGGGGTCGGCCAGTGGGGTGGTCAGCACCTGCCCCAGCGCATCGGCGAGGACGTCGGTGCGTTCGGCGCGGTGCAGGGTCAGCATCGAGGGACCCGGATCAGGCCTGGGGCCGCAGCGCCGGCAGGTCCCCGCGGTGAGCCTCGAGAACGGCCCGCGCCGCGGGCAGGATGGGGGTGGGTGCTCCGGTCTCCCGATCGATCGCGACCATCGTCGTCCGGGCCAACGCGACCAGCGTCCCGTCGGCCGCGGCCATCGTCGCACCGATCGTGTACGACGACGTCCCCAGTCGCGTGATGGCCAGGCGCACGCGCACCGGATCGACGCTGTAGAGCAGCGGCGCGCGGAACTCGATGTCCTGGCGTGCCACCAGTAGCGGCACCCGGTCGACACCGGCCGGGAACCACCGGGAGAAGGTCCGCACACGAGCCTCCTCGAGCAGGCGGGCGAATTGAACGTTGTTGACATGAGCGTTGATATCCATGTCGCCCCAACGCAATTGGAGGTCGATATCCACCGGGCCGACATCAGACTGGTCGGTCTCGGGGGCACGGCTTTCGCCGGAGACGGCGGCGGTGACGGACTGTTCTGGAGCCACGAACGGCAAGCCTATCGGTTCGGTCCGACAGCACTGCGGCCCACACACCAGCCCACATACCGGCCCACACACCGCACACCGATCCGACGGCCCCGACACGCGGGCGACAATCCGCGACGGACACCAGGGTCAGTCCGTACACTCGAGATCCACCAGAGCACCCGCCGCTCCGCATCACAGCCGGGGTTCTGACAGGTGAGTGCAGTTGGGTCGAGGCATTGGGGGCCGGGTGATCGTCGAGACATCGCGGATGCTGTTGCGTCCGGTCGATCGTCGCGACGTCGATCACCTCGTCCGGCTCGACAGCGACCCCGAGGTGATGCGTTTCGTGACCGGCGGAACCGCCACGCCCCGATCGACCATCGAAGGCTTCGTGGTTCCGCGCGCCGAAGCCGAGTTGCAGACCGGGCGCGGCGGAATCTGGACGGCGACCGATCGACGGTACGGGGTGTTCCTCGGCTGGGTGTCGCTGCGCGCTCCGCGGCATTCGGTGCAGCCCGAACTCGAACTCAGCTACCGTCTGCGACGCGAGTATTGGGGTCGCGGCCTGGCCACCGAGGCCGCCCGCGTCGTCACCGATGTCGCCTTCGCCGAGTTCGACGCGCAACGCCTGTTCGCGAGCACCACCGCGACACACGCCTCGTCGCGGCGTGTGATGGAGAAACTCGGCATGCGGATGTGCGCGCGCGACATCTGCGCCGATCCCGCAGCCTCCGATCCCGCAGCCTCTGATCCCACCGGCGCCGGCGAACCGGAGGTCGAATACGAAATGCTGCGGCGGCACTGGGAGATCACCGGCGCGCGGTACGGCGCCGCGACCGACCTCACCGCGTGAGCGGACACGGCTCAACGCCTTCGCAGCCTCACCGAGACCGATCGTCGCGCGGGGACTACCGTAGAGATGCGTTGCACACGCACGCCCACAATCGAGAAGGAGACGTTCTCGGATGAGCAGCCCCACCCCTTCGGCGCGTCCACAAGTCGTCATCATCGGCTCCGGTTTCGGCGGTCTTTTCGCCGCTCAGCGACTGAACAAGGTCGATGTCGACGTCACGCTCATCGCCAAGACGACGCACCACCTGTTCCAGCCGATGCTGTACCAGGTCGCGACCGGTATCGTCGCCGAAGGCGAGATCGCACCGGCCACCCGGGTGGTACTGCGTAAGCAGAAGAACACCAAGGTGCTCATGGGTGATGTCTTCGAGATCAACCTCGAGGCGCAGACCGTGACGTCACGTCTGCTCGAGCGCGTCACGGTGACCCCGTACGACAAGCTCATCATCGCCGCCGGCGCCGACCAGTCGTATTTCGGCAACGATCACTTCGCCGAATACGCGCCCGGCATGAAGACCATCGACCACGCCCTCGAATTGCGCGGCCGCATCCTCGGGGCCTTCGAGCAGGCCGAACTGTCCGACGACCCGGCCGAGCGGGCCAAGCTGCTGACCTTCGTGGTGGTCGGCGCGGGCCCTACCGGTGTCGAACTCGCCGGGCAGATCGCGGAGATGAGTGACAAGACCCTCAAGGGGGCCTTCCGCAACATCGATCCGACCGAGGCCCGCGTCATCCTGCTCGACGCCGCCCCCGCGGTGCTCCCGCCGTTCGGTCCGAAACTCGGCGGCAAGGCGGCGGCCCGGCTGGAGAAGATGGGCGTCGAGATCCAGCTGAACGCGATGGTCGTCGACCTCGATTACGACGGTCTGACCGTCAAGGAGAAGGACGGCACCACCCGCCGCATCGAATCCCAGTGCAAGGTGTGGTCGGCGGGTGTACAGGCCAGCCCGCTGGGCAAGCAACTGGCCGAGCAGTCCGGTGTGGAACTCGACCGCGCCGGCCGGGTCAAGGTGGGCCCCGACCTGTCCATCCCCGGCAACCCCGATGTGTTCGTCGTCGGCGACATGATGGCCGTCGACGGCGTGCCCGGTGTCGCCCAGGGTGCCATCCAGGGCGGGCGGTATGCCGCCGACGCGATCAAGGCGGAGCTCAAGGGACAGACGCCGGATCAGCGCAAGCCGTTCAGCTATTTCGACAAGGGATCGATGGCGACGATCTCCCGTTTCAGCGCGGTCATGCAGGTGCCGATCCCGGGCACCAAGAAGAAGTTCGAGACCGAGGGTTACTTCGCGTGGCTCGGCTGGCTGGCGCTGCACCTGGTGTACCTGGTCGGTTTCCGCAACCGGCTCAACACGATCGTCAACTGGTTCTTCGCGTTCTCCACCCGCGGTCGTACCCAGCTCGCCGTCACCGAGCAGCAGGTCTACGCGCGGACCGCGATCGGGCAGTTGTCGGAACTGGAGAAGAAATCGATCCCCGAGGTGGAGGCCGAATCGGTGGGCGCCGACGACCCCGCCCCGGGCGGCGACAAGACCGCCGACGCCAGCTGACCCCGGTCGGCCTCAGCTGATCGCGAGCGCTGCGACGTCAAGGATGTCGCAGCGCTCGCGCGCTAGTGCGAGGGTGCTTGCCAGGGACGTGGTGAGGGTCCCGGCGTCATCGGCCAACGCCAGTCGCGCCGCGAAGTGCGCGGCATCGACCGCATCCGGAGAAGTGTCCGGTCGCCGGAACACGCTGGTCAGTGCGTGGCATCCGGCTGCGGCTGCGGTGGAGCCGGCGCCCAGCGCCACCCCGTGTCGAAGGACCGGCCTGCCGTCGACGTCGACGTTCAGCGTGCCGCGCCACCTGCCGCGCTCGTCATCGGGATGCCGATGGGCAGAGCGACCGATCTGGATGTGCTCGTGCACGTCGACGATCGCGTCGCCGGCGGCGATGATGTCGATACGCGAACGATGATCGGCACCACCGGCGATCACCGTCGGTTGCGGATCGAGGCGCAGCCGCGCTCCCGCGCCCACCTCGATGTGCCAATGCGACGTCGAATCGGCCCGATCGGCGGCCGGCAACGCGATGGTCGCCGCCACCGAACCCAGATCCAGCGACGCACCGTCGGCCACCCGCACGACGATCTCGATGTGATCACCACCCAGCGGGGTCGCGGCCGCCCCTACCAGGTGTGCGGCATGGCGGCCGGTTTGCCGCACCGCGAATGCGCCGGAGCAGCGTGTCCGCAACGACCGCGCCGGGTCGGCGATGATCTCGACGTCGGTGCGCACTATCCGGTGACCGGGACCGCGAGTTGGGCACGCACCCAGGCCAACACGTCGGTGGCCGCGGGGTCGTCGGTGAGCGAGATCATCGCGGTGGGGCGGCCTTCGCGGACCTCGTCGGCGTCTCGTCGCATCACCCCGAGGTCGGCGCCCACCCGCGAGGCGAGGTCGGTCTTGTTGATCACCAACAGGTCCGAATAGGTCACGCCGGGCCCACCCTTGCGGGGGACCTTGTCGCCGCCTGCGACGTCGATGACGAAGATCTGCACGTCGATCAAGCCGGTGGAGAAAGTGGCGGTGAGATTGTCGCCGCCGGACTCGACGAGGATCAGATCCAGCGGCGGGTTGGCCGCCACCAGATCGTCGATGGCGTCGAGGTTGGCGGTGATGTCGTCACGGATCGCGGTGTGCGGGCAGCCGCCGGTCTGCACGGCGGTGATGCGTTCGTCGGGCAGCACGGCGTTGCGCCGCAGGAAGTCGGCGTCCTCGGTGGTGTAGATGTCGTTGGTGAGGACGGCCAGCGACAGTTCGTCGCGCAGTTGCCGGCACAACGCGGCCACCAGGGCGGTCTTCCCGGAGCCGACCGGGCCACCGATCCCGATGCGCAGCGCCTCGCCGGGTTCGCGGTGGCGCCGCGGCCGGTCGTGGGTGTGGTCGTGCGGTTCACCGTCGATCAGATGCGGGGGCATGGGAGGTTCCTCTCCGGACGTGATGTGGGACAACGTTTTTCAGGACGAAAATCCTGAATGGGGGTCATGACATGAACAGCGGCATGCCGCGACGCTCATGGCGTTCGGCGAAAACGTCGAGGATCGGATCCGACAGGTCGGCCAGTCCGATCGCGGCCTGCGCGGCGATGTTCTCGCAGTCGGCACCGAGGTCGGCAATCATCAGTGCGACATCGGCGGGGTCGAGGGCCAACAACCGTTGCCCGGCGGTCGCCGCGCCACTGACGGTGGTGTAGACGAGTACCAGCGCGGTGTGGAACCCGGAGAGACCCGATGCGGCTCCCACCGAACCGCTGATGACCGGTAGATGTGTCGTCGGGGTGTGCTCGCCCCAGTCGAGGTTCGGCCACATCCGCCGGGCCAACCGCGCCATCCCCCGGCCCTGCGCGAGCGACGCCTTGCGGGCGGCCGCCGACGGTGTGCGGGCGTCGGTCTCACCCTGTGCGGCACGCACATCCAACGCACCGTCGGCGACGGCGGCCGCGATCGACGCCGACACCAGACCGGTGGTGACCAGCCGACGATGCAGGAATGCGGCGAGATCGTCGACGCCCCGGATGAAGCCGTCGGCGATGGCCTGTTCCACCCCGCCCGAGTGCACATGTCCGCCCACCGGCAGCCGGGAATCGGCCAGTGTGAGCATCATCGCCAGCGGCGACGACGCGCCGCGCGCGGGGGGATCGATCTGCGTCATCGGTGTCCCTCAGAACAGGAAATATCGTTGGGCCATCGGCAGTTCGGCGACCGGTTGCGCCTCCCACACCTCACCGTCGACGCGGACGGTGAAGGTGTCGGGGTCGACCTCGATGGTGGGCATCGCCGAGTTACCCGGCATGTCGGCCTTACCGATCGACCGGGTGTTCTTCACCGGCGCCAGGCGACGGCGGATCCCGACACGGTCGGCGAGATCGTCGTCCACGCCGGGGGCGACGAAGCTGATCGACGTGTCGGCGGCCACCGGAGGCGCCGCACCTAACATGGGGCGTGGCAACACCGGCTGCGGTGTCGGGATGGAGGCGTTGGCGTCACCCATCTGCGCCCAGGCGATGGCGCCGCCCTTGATCACCAGATCGGGTTTGATGCCGAAGAAGGCCGGGTCCCACAGCACCAGATCGGCGAGTTTGCCGATCTCGACCGAGCCGATCTCGTCGTCGAATCCGTGTGCCACCGCGGGGCAGATCGTGTACTTGGCGACGTAGCGCTGCGCGCGGTGGTTGTCGGCGCGCCCGTCGCCGTCGAGGGATCCGCGTTTGCGTTTCATCACGTGGGCGGTCTGCCAGGTGCGCAGCACCACCTCGCCGATGCGGCCCATCGCCTGGGCATCGGAGCCGATCATCGAGATCGCCCCGAGGTCGTGCAGCAGGTCCTCGGCGGCGATCGTCGACGGCCGGATCCTGCTCTCGGCGAACGCAAGGTCTTCGGGCACGGTCGGGTTCAGGTGATGGCACACCATCAGCATGTCGAGGTGCTCGTCGAGGGTGTTGACGGTGTGCGGGCGGGTCGGGTTGGTGGAGCTCGGCAGCACGTTCGGTGCCGACGCCACGGTGATGATGTCGGGCGCATGCCCGCCACCGGCACCTTCGGTGTGATACGCGTGAATGCTGCGCCCGGCGATGGCACCCAGGGTGGATTCGACGAATCCCGCCTCGTTGAGGGTGTCGGAGTGCAGCGCCACCTGGACGCCGGTCTCGTCGGCCACCCGCAGACAGGCGTCAATCGCCGCCGGGGTGCTCCCCCAGTCCTCGTGCAGCTTGAATCCCGATGCGCCGGCCCGGATCTGCTCGCGCATCGCCTCGGCACTGACGGTGTTGCCCTTGCCGAGCAGGGCGATGTTGAGCGGCCAGTGGTCGGTGGCCGCGAGAATCGAGGCCAGGTGCCAGGCGCCGGGGGTGACCGTGGTGGCCTTGGAACCCTCCGCCGGTCCGGTGCCGCCACCGATCAGGGTGGTGATGCCGTTGCCGAGGGCCTCGTCCATGATCTGCGGGCAGATGAAGTGGACGTGGCAGTCGATGCCGCCGGCGGTGACGATCTTGCCGTTGCCCGCGATGATCTCGGTCGAGGCGCCGATCACCAGGTCGGGATGCACCCCGTCCATCGTGTCGGGGTTACCGGCCTTACCCATCGCGACGATGCGGCCATCGCGAATTCCCAGGTCCGCCTTGATGATTCCCCAATGATCGAGGATCACCACACCGGTGATGACGGTGTCTGGCGCGCCCTGCGCGCGGGTCGCGCGGCTCTGTCCCATCGATTCCCGGATGACCTTGCCGCCACCGAAGACGGCTTCGTCGCCGGCGAGTCCGGGGCCACCGCTACGGTCCTCGGTGACCTCGATCAACAGATCGGTGTCGGCCAGCCGGATCAGGTCGCCGGTGGTCGGGCCAAACAGTTGCGCGTACCGGTCGCGTCCCAGAATCGCCATGTCAGTCGACCTTTCCGGGTGCGTCGAGGGAAATCCCGTACACCTCACGGGTCCCGCCGAGCGGCACCAGCGTCACCGTCATCTCGATGCCCGGCTCGAATCGGACCGCGGTGCCCGCCGGGATGTCGAGTCGCCGACCGCGCGCCCGCTCCCGATCGAAGGCCAGCGCGGCATTGGCCTGCGGGAAATGCACGTGGCTGCCCACCTGGACCGGACGGTCACCCTCGTTGATGACCGACAGCACCACCGCGTCGGCGCCCTCGTTGAGTTCGATGGTTCCCTCGGCGGCGGTCACCTCGCCGGGTATGACCGCAGATCTGTTCTCCGACATCGCTTTCCTGTCCTGGGCTTTCTGTCCTGGGAGGGATGGTTCGGCAAAGAGCGAGGAGCCGCGGCTCAGCCGATGGGATGGTGCACGGTGACGAGTTTGGTGCCATCCGGGAAGGTCGCCTCGACCTGGACGTCGTGCAGCATCTCCGGGATGCCGTCCATGACGTCGTCGCGGCCGAGGACCTCGCGTCCGCTCGACATGAGCTCGGCGACCGATCGGCCGTCGCGGGCACCCTCGAGAACGTGATCGGTGATGATCGCCACCGCTTCGGGATGATTGAGCTTGAGCCCGCGACCCTGCCGGCGGCGGGCGAGTTCGGCGGCGTAGGAGATGAGCAGACGTTCCTGCTCATGTGGCGACAGTCGCACCGGTCCCTCTCTATCGTCTCGTCCTCTGGCGTCTCCCCGCGGTGACCCGACATCATCGGGGATCGCCGGTCTCGCCATCCTGCCACGGCCGAAGGCCGATGGCGCGGCAAGTGAACGCCGCTCAGTCGGACCGGAGTGCTCCCCCACCGGCGGCCAGGTCGTCGAGTCGGTCTTTCGTACACAGCGGGGCGATCGCCGCGACCTCGTCGACCGCGAACGCGCGCGCCGCCAGTCCCCGTCGGATGACCAGGGCCAACGACATCGCGGTGGCGGGTTCGTCGACGACATCACCCGATCGCCGCTCGAAGTACGCCTGCAGGCGGGTCGCCGCCGCGGGCATCGCCGAGCGGAAGAACCCGGTCACCGCCAGCCACCGCGTCACCAGATGCCCCGGATGCATATCCCAGCCCTGGTAGAAGCCCCGCTCGAGGGATCGGGTGACCAACCGGTGATGGCGACGCAACGCGGCATCGATCTGCTCGGGCGAGCCGGTCGGCATCACCTGCGTCGAGCCGTCGCTGACCCACACCCCGGTCTGCGCGGCGGCCACCTGCATGACCGCCTTCGCGTGATCGGCCACCGGATGTTCCAGCGACTGCTGAGCCGAGACGATTCCACATGCCGCGCTGTAATCGTAAGTGCCGTAATGTAATCCGACGACACGCGGCGCACCTCGATGGATCGCCTCGGCGACGGTGGCACGTCCGTCCGGACCGAGGATCGCCTGCGGGATCTCGACCTGCAACTCCACCTTCAGCGCCCCCTGCGCCAGGCCGTGGGCGCGTTCGAAGCCGGCGCACATCACCGACACCGCGTCGACCTGCCGGACGTCGCGCAGCTTCGGGATGGTGATGACGAAACCCGGGGGCACACCGCCGGCACCGTCGAGCACCCGTTCCAGGCTTCGGATTCCGCGTCCGCGTTCGGCGGCGCCGAGCCCCTTGGCACGCACGCCCGCGATACGCGGCGCGTACGGCCGCCGGTGCACCCAATCGGCCAGGATCGTTCCGGCCCGGGTGGCGTCGGCGTCCTCGGCGGCGTCGCTGCGCCACCCGTATCCGTCCTCGAGATCGATGCGCAGGTCCTCGATCGGGTTCTCGATCAGACGCGCATGGGCGATGGCGCGGACATCCTCGGTGGCCAGGTCGGCCACGGCGGGCGAGGACTCGAGACGCCCGGCGGCCGCAGCCCACCTCTCCGGCGTGTCGACGTCGACGTCGGCGGCGCTGACATAGACGGTGTGGGCGGGCTGGATCTCGTCACGGTCACCGGGGAACAGGCGCGCCAGGTCGGCGTCGACCGGCGTCAGGATCTCCTCGATGGCGGCGCGGGCCGAGGCGTCGAGGCCGTTCGATGTGTCGCTCACCCGGCGGCCGCACCGTCGGGGATCTCGATGTTCTGCAGCCGGACCTGACTGCGGGCCAGCAGTCGATCGGCGTCGTCGAACATCTCGACCGCCCACAGTTGCTGGCGTCGGCCGCGATGGATGGGTGCCGACCGCGCCGTCACCGTGCCTTCGCTGATCGACCGCAGGAAATCGGTGTTGTTGTTGACGCCGACCGCGGTACCGCCGATGCCCGACTCCTGCAGCCACACGTATGCACTCATGCTCGCGACGCTTTCGGCGACCGCACAGTAGACACCGCCGTGCACGATGCCGAAGGGCTGATGATGTCGCGGATCGAGCGAGAGGGTGGCCACCAGGCCGTCGGGTCCGACGCTCTCGATCACGGTTCCCAGCACCCCGTCGAGGCCGCGGGATCCGGCCGCCTTCACGTAATCCTCGTTGTTCACGGTCATCGGACAAGAGTGTCATGAGCCGCGTGGGGGCGCCTCCCGCCGGGTGAGTGACACGGGCCCAGGGAACCGATAGGCCCCACATCTCGTTCGAGATGTGGGGCCTACCGTGGCGTGGACCGGGGGTCTCTGCAGCCCCCAGGACTCTCGCGCGGTCCAACGTGTACTTAATGTAGGCTAGCCTTACCAACGGTGTCAAGCGGTTGGGGAATATCCGAGGGAAGCACCACGTCAACAACCACTGGAGACCACACCGTCGGCGCGCCGGGCACGCCGATGACCTGGGCAGAGAAGCCGGATGCGGCATCGAGGAGAATCGGCAGTAAAATGCGAAAGGTGAATGGCTTGGGAGACCTGGAGCGGGCGGTCATGGACACGCTGTGGGCAACTCCCACCCCTCAGACCGTGCGCCAGGTTCATGCCACCCTGTCGGAGAGCCGGTCGTTGGCCTACACGACGGTGATGACCGTCCTGCAGCGCCTCGCCAAGAAGAATCTGGTCACCCAGATCCGTGAGGACCGCGCCCACAAGTACGTCCCGACCCATCCCCGCGAGGATCTCGTGGCGTCGCTGATGGTGGATGCCCTCAGCGAGGCCGACGCCCCCGGATCACGCCACGCCGCACTGGTGTCGTTCGTGGGTCGCGTCGGGGCCGACGAAGCCGCCGCCCTGCGCTCGGCGCTCGATGAACTCGAAGCCGCCCGCAACCCGGAGATCACACGCTAGATTTCTTTCGGGGCGCTCAGCACCCCACCGCACCGCCCGCACAGCCCAACCGCGAGGACAGCCATCGATGACCGCCCTGCTCTTCGGCATCATGACGTTGCTGTTGGTCGGTCCTGTGCCGGAGTGGTTGTCGCGGGCGGCGTGGCCGATCCGGGCGCCCCGTGCGGCGATGACGCTGTGGCAGGCCATCGCCCTGGCCGCGGTGCTCTCGGCATTCAGTTGTGGTCTGGCGATCGCGGCGAATCTCCTGGCCCCCGGTCCGGATGGCGCCCCCACCACGCACCCGGTTCATGAGATCGAACGACTCGGCCTCCCCCTGTGGTTGCTCTACGTCGGTGTCTTCGCGCTGACGCTGCTCATCGGCGCCCGGTTGTTCTTCACGACCATCCGGGTGGGGCTGCGCACCCGCGCCCGCCGGTCCACCCACCGGCAGCTGATCGACATCCTCGACCGCTGCGATCGCTCCGATCACACGCATCCGCTTTTCGCGCGTGACATCCGGATGCTCGATGTCCAGGAGCCGCTCGCCTACTGCCTCCCGGGCCTGCGCCAGCGCGTCGTCCTCAGCGAGGGCGTCGTCGCCCGCCTGACCCGCGACGAACTCGTCGCCGTCATCGCACATGAACGTGCGCACCTGCGCGCCCGCCACGATCTGGTCCTCGAGGCCTTCATCGCACTACACGAGGCGTTCCCCCGGTTCGTCCGCAGCAGTTCCGCCCTCGACGCCGTCAAACTCCTCGTCGAGGCACTCGCCGACGATCAGGCGGTCCGCGCCACCACTCCCACGACCCTCGGCCGCGCGTTGGTGGCCTGCGCCGACGCGGTCGCTCCCCGCGGTGCGATGGCCGTCGGCGGACCGACCACGCTGGCCCGGGTGCACCGGCTGCGGCATGGGCGGCCCACCCCGCTCATCGTCATCGCCGCCTATGCCGGCGCCGCGGCGATTCTGGTGATCCCGACGCTCGCCGTCGCCATTCCGTGGCTCACCGAGATCAGCCGGCTGCTCATCGCGCACCGCTGATCCGACGGTCATCCGCTTCCCCGCGTCGACCCGCGACCACGCGCGCACACCACCATCCGAACCGACACCATAGGGTGGAGACATGACAAACGCCGCCTCGACCTCCCCGACCGCCAAGGCCCAGATCGGTGTCACCGGCCTGGCCGTGATGGGCTCCAACATCGCCCGCAATTTCGCGCACAAGGGCTACACGGTTGCCCTGCACAACCGCAGCATCGCCAAGACCGACGCGCTGTTGACCGAACACGGCAGCGAGGGCTCGTTCATCCGGTCGGAGACGATCGCCGAATTCGTCGATGCGCTCGAGAAGCCGCGCCGGGTACTCATCATGGTCAAGGCCGGTGACCCCACCGACGCCGTCATCAACGAACTCGCCGACGCCATGGAACCCGGCGACATCATCATCGACGGCGGCAACTCGCTCTACACCGACACCATCCGCCGCGAGAAGGCGATGGCCGACCGTGGGCTGCACTTCGTCGGGGCCGGCATCTCCGGCGGCGAGGAGGGCGCACTCAACGGTCCGTCGATCATGCCGGGCGGCCCGGCCGAATCCTACAAATCCCTCGGGCCACTCCTCGAGTCGATCTCCGCGCACGTCGACGGCGAGCCGTGCTGCACGCACATCGGGCCCGACGGCAGCGGTCACTTCGTCAAGATGGTCCACAACGGTATCGAGTACGCCGACATGCAGTTGATCGGTGAGGCCTACGACCTCATGCGGCGCGTGCTGGATCTGCCGGTGGCCGACATCGCCGACGTGTTCGCCCAGTGGAACACCGGCGATCTCGAGAGCTACCTGATCGAGATCACCGCCCAGGTGCTCGCACAGACCGACGCCGACACCGGCAAGCCCCTCGTCGACGTCATCGTCGACGAGGCCGGCCAGAAGGGCACCGGGCGGTGGACCGTGAAGTCCGCCCTGGACCTCGGCATTCCGACGACGGGTATCGCCGAGGCGGTCTTCGCCCGCGCACTGTCGAGCTCGTCGGGCCAGCGCAAGCAGGCCCAGGGCCTCGCCGGTGGCACCGCGGGCGCCGCACCCGCCGACAAGGACGCGTTCGTCGACGACATCCGGGCCGCCCTGTACGCCTCCAAGGTGGTTGCCTACGCGCAGGGATTCGACCAGATCTCCGCGGGCAGCAAGGAATACGACTGGAACGTCGATCGCGGATCGCTGGCCACGATCTGGCGTGGTGGCTGCATCATCCGCGCGAAGTTCCTCAACCGCATTCGTGACGCCTACGCCGACAACCCCGACCTGCCCAGCCTGCTCCTCGACCCGTACTTCCGCGACGCCGTCGAATCCGGGGTCGATGCGTGGCGTCGCGTGGTGTCCACCGCCGCCCTGATGGGAGTCCCGGTGCCGGCCTTCGCGTCCTCGCTGTCCTACTACGACGGCCTGCGCAGCGAACGCCTCCCCGCCGCCCTCACCCAGGGTCTGCGCGACTACTTCGGTGCGCACACCTACCAGCGGATCGACAAGCCGGGCACCTTCCACACCCTGTGGGGCGGCGACCGCACCGAGGTCGAGCAGTAGGTCTGCCCGAAAGCCCCGACGTGCGATTCCTGGACGGTCATCAACGGACCCACGACCTGACCTACAACGACGTGTTCGTCGTCCCGAACCGTTCGGACGTCACGTCCCGGTTCGACGTCGACCTGTCGACGCGGGACGGTTCCGGCGCCACCGTGCCGATCATCTCGGCGAATATGACGGCGGTGACCGGTAAGCGGATGGCCGAGACACTCGCACGTCGGGGCGGACTCGCCGTGCTGCCCCAGGATCTGCCGACCGCGGCGGCCGCCGAGTCCATCGCGTTCGTCAAGTCCCGTGACCTCGTGGCCGACACCCCGGTGGTGCTCACCACCGAGGACTCGGTGTCCGACGCGCTGGCACTACTGCACAAACGCGCCCACGGCGCGGCCGTCGTCGTCCGCGACAAGGTGCCGGTCGGCGTGGTCACCGAATCCGGATGCGCCGATGTGGACCGGTTCGCGCGGGTCCGCGACGTCCTCGATCCGCTCGTCGTCACCGTCCCGATCCACACACCGCCCCGCGAGATCTTCGATGCGCTCACCGACGTCCACCAATCGTTGGCGGTGCTCACCCACACCGACGGCACCCTGGCCGGGGTCCTCACCGCGGTCGGTGCGCTGCGGCACGGGGTGTACCGACCCAACCTCGATGCCGCCGGCAAGCTCCGGATCGCCGCGGCCGTCGGAATCAACGGCGACGTCGCCGCCAAGGCCAAGGGACTCGTCGCGGCCGGTGCCGACCTCCTGGTCATCGACACCGCCCACGGGCATCAGGAGCGGATGATCTCGGCTCTCGAATCTGTCGCCGCGGCCGACCTCGGGGTACCCATCGTCGCCGGGAACGTGGTCACCGCGGAGGGCACCGTCGACCTGATCGAGGCGGGCGCGACGATCGTGAAGGTCGGGGTCGGTCCCGGTGCGATGTGCACCACCCGGATGATGACCGGCGTCGGCCGCCCGCAGTTCTCCGCGGTGGCCGACTGTGCCGACGCAGCCCGCGCGCGTGGTGCCCATGTCTGGGCCGACGGCGGTGTCCGCCATCCCCGGGATGTGGCGCTGGCCCTGGCCGCCGGGGCGTCGAACGTGATGATCGGCTCATGGTTCGCCGGCACCTACGAGGCCCCCGGCGATCTCCACCACGACGCCCGGGGCGCCTTCAAGGTCAGCTTCGGCATGGCCTCCAAACGCGCGGTGGCCGCCCGCTCGAGTTCGGACAACGCCTACGACCGAGCCCGCAAGAGTCTGTTCGAGGAGGGCATCTCCTCCTCGCGGATCCCCCTCGATCCGGAACGGCCCAGCGTCGAGGATCTCGTCGACCACATCTGTGCCGGGGTGCGCAGCACCGCGACCTACGCCGGTGCCCGCAGCATCGCCGAACTCCACGAACGGGTGGTGCTCGGCGTGCAGTCCCCCGCCGGTTTCGCCGAGGGCCGGCCGCTTCCGGGCGGGTGGTGATCGGCGGGTGCAGATCGTTCTCTACATCGCCGGACTGGTGGGGTTCGTCGCCCTCACCCTCGGCACCGCGCTGTTCGTGGCGGCCGAGTTCTCACTGACCGCCCTGGAACGGTCGGCCATCGATTCCGACGTCGACAAGCGCGGCGATCGGCGGTCGAGGATGGTGCAGCGTGCCCATCGCACGCTCTCCTTCCAATTGTCCGGGGCGCAACTGGGCATCACGATCACCACCCTGGTGACCGGTTACATCGCCGAACCGGTACTCGCCCAGCTGTTCACCCCCGCGCTGCAGGCCGCCGGTCTCGGCGCCGGATGGTCGACGGGAATCGCCCTGGCGCTGTCGCTGATCATCGCGACGTCGCTGTCGATGGTGCTCGGTGAACTGGTACCGAAGAATCTGGCCATCGCTCATCCGCTGTCGGTGGCACGTTTCACTGCCGGTCCGATGACCGGGTTCTCCGCGATCTTCCGGCCGATGATCACCGGACTCAACGGCGCCGCGAACTGGCTGGTCCGGCGTCTAGGGATCGAACCCGCCGAGGAACTGCGGTCGGGGCGGTCACCGCAGGAATTGGCGTCATTGGTCCGCAACTCGGCGCGCCAGGGTGCCATCGATCAGGACACCGCGACGCTCGTCGACCGATCGCTGCGGTTCGGCGACCTGACCGCGGAGGATCTGATGACGCCGCGGGTCACCGTCGAATGCCTCGAACGCACCGACACCGTGCGTGACCTCATCATCGCGTGTGCCCGCACCGGCCATTCCCGATTCCCCATCGTCGACGACGGCAGTCTCGACGAACTCATCGGTGTCGTGCACATCAAACAGGCCTTCACCATAGCGCCCGACGAGCAGACCACCACCTCGCTCGCGTCGATCGCGCGAGCGGTGACACGCGTACCGGTCAGCCTCGACGGTGACGCGCTGATGGAACAGATCAGGGCCGACGGGATGGAACTCGGTGTCGTCATCGACGAATACGGCGGTGCGGCGGGAATCGTCACCACCGAGGACCTCATCGAAGAGATCCTGGGCGATGTCACCGACGAACACGACTTCGAGCATCCCGATGTCGCCGCCGACGGCGACGGCTTCCTGTGCGCGGGCCTGCTGCGCACCGACGAACTGTTCGATGCCACCGGATACCGGGCGCCCGAGGGCTCGTTCGACACCCTGGGCGGCCTGGTGATGTTCGTCCTGGGACGCATCCCCGAGGTCGGCGACAGCGTCGAACTCCCCGCGCGGACACCGTCGACCGACGACGAGGAGGACACCGACGGCGACGAGTCCGATCCGGATTCGCAGACGAGATGGCGTGCCACCGTCACGCAGATGGATGGCCGCCGGGTCGACGTCGTCGCGCTGCAACCGCTGTCCGACGACGAACCGACGACCACGGAGGAGACGCGGTGAACGACATCTGGGCGATCATCCTCGCCGTCGCACTGCTCGCCGGGAACGCCTTCTTCGTCGGTGCGGAGTTCTCCCTCATCTCCGCGCGGCGCGACCGCCTCGAGGCCCTCGCCGACGAGGGCAAGTCGCGGGCTCGCACGGTCATCCGCGCCGGCGAACACCTGTCGCTGATGTTGGCCGCCGCACAGTTGGGCATCACGATCTGTTCGATCCTGCTCGGCCGCGTCGCCGAACCCGCGGTGGCCCACCTCGTCGAGGGACCGCTGCACCTCGCACACGTCCCCGAGTCCCTGCTGCATCCGATCGCCTTCGCCGTCGCACTGGCGCTCGTGGTGGTCCTGCACATCCTGCTCGGCGAGATGGTGCCCAAGAACATCGCACTGGCCGGCCCCGAGACGTCGGCGATGCTCCTGGTGCCGATTCATCTGCGCTTCATCACGATCGCCCGCCCGCTGGTCGCGTTCTACAACTGGCTGGCCAACATCACCCTGCGGGCGCTGCGGGTGGAACCCAAGGACGAACTGGATTCGACGGTGTCGCCGGTCGAACTGGCGCAGATGCTCGGCGAGTCCCGGGAGGAGGGGCTGATCGACGCCGAGGAGCACGCGCGTCTGAACCGTGCGCTGCGTTCGGTGACGCGCAGTGTCTCCGAGGTGCTGATACCGCTGGACCGGATGCGCAGCGTCGACGTCGAACGCGATCCGGTGACCGGCGGTACCGGTCCCCGTCTCGGCTCGGTGGAACGGGCCGTCAGCGACACCGGTTTCTCCCGGTTCCCGGTGCGCAGTATCGACGGAACCTACACCGGATACCTGCATCTGAAGGACGTCCTCGACGACATTCTCGACGACAGCGTCGGACCCGACACGATCATCGGCATCGACAAGATCCGCCCGCTACCGGTGATCGCGGCCGACGCCCCGATCGACGAGGCGACAGCGACGCTTCGTCGCACGAGTTCGCATCTGGGTGCCGTCGTCGACGACAGCGGCCGCACCATCGGGATCGTCGCCCTGGCCGATCTGGTCGAGGAGTTTGTCGGCACGGTCCGCGACGAAACGCATCGGGTGTGACCCGGTATGACCCGGATCCCGTCATGACCCTCACCGCGGTGAACACGGTTCTCACCGCGCCGGAATGGCAGGCACGGCGGGAGGCACACGAACGTCGCGTCGAGGAGATCATCGGCGACTACCTGCGCGCCCGGCGACGGGGCCGCAAACATCCCGTCCTCGACTTCCTGTTCACCTATTACTCGTCGCGCCCGTCCCACGTCACGCGGTGGCATCCCGGCTTCGGGGTCACGCTGCAGATCGACGGCACCCACACCGACAAGGACCGCGCCCGCGAGTATCTGGGGCTGCGGGGCTATCACCGGGTACCCGACGGAGTCACCGTCGATCCGGCGTATCTGCGGCAACGCGCGCGGGCCGTCGAGTCGGCGGACACACTCCTGGCCCGCACCGCCGCCCGCCCCGCCCGGCTGGGCTGCTTCGGCCTGCACGAGTGGGCGATGGTCTACCGCACCGACGACACCCGCCACCCCTACCCGCTACGGCTGGGCGCCGTCGGCACCGACGCCGTCGTCGAATCGATGCCGTTGCGCTGCACCCACTTCGACGCGTTCCGGTTCTTCACCGACGCCGCCCGACCCCGCAACGAGAACTCGCTGACACCGTCGGATCGCCTGGAGCGGGACCAGCCCGGCTGCCTGCACGCGACGATGGATCTATACCGCACCTGCTTCACGTTGGCACCGTTGCTCGACGCGCGTCTGACCTTGTCGGCGTTCGAAATCGCCCGCGACGCACGCGAACTCGATATGCGCGCCAGCCCCTACGATCTGAGCGCACTCGGCTATGAAGCGGTGCCGATCGAGACCCCGGCGGGCCGGGCCGCCTACGTCCGGGAGCAGACGGGGATCGCCGCGCGGGGCGCCGCTCTGCGGGCCGACATCGGTGCCGCGCTCGGACAACTGCGGTCGGTCATCGCCGCAGGCCAACGCCGTGCCGGAGGCGAGGTTCCCGGCGAGTAACATGGAAGGCCGCAAGCGCGAACCCCGAGCAGAAAGGCTCACATGTCGGACCGCATCATCGTCGACGGCCTGCAGGTCGACCCCGTTCTCTACGACTTCATCACCAATGAGGCGCTGCCGGGCACCGGTGTAGACAAGGACGCGTTCTGGTCGGGTGCGGCATCGGTGATCGCCGATCTCGCCCCGCGCAACGCCGAACTCCTCGCGATCCGCGACACCCTGCAGGCGAAGATCGACGACTGGCACCGTGATCACAAGGGCGCCGACTTCAGCGATCCGGCGGTCTTCGGTGAGTACAAGGATTTCCTGACCGAGATCGGTTACCTCGTCCCGATCCCCGACGATTTCCAGATCGGGACCGCCAATGTCGACCGGGAGATCGCCGAGACCGCGGGCCCGCAGCTCGTCGTGCCGGTCCTCAACGCACGCTTCGCCCTCAACGCCTCCAACGCCCGGTGGGGTTCGCTGTATGACGCGCTGTATGGCACCGACGTCATCTCCGAGGCCGACGGCGCCGAGAAGGGCAAGGGCTACAACAAGGTTCGCGGCGACAAGGTGATCGCCTACGCCAAGGACTTCCTCGACAAGGCGGTCCCGCTCGAGCAGTGCAGCTACACCGACGTCACGAAGTTCGCGGTGACCGACTCCGGTGTCACGGTGACCCTGGCCGACGGCACCACGTCCACCCTCGCCGACCCGTCCGCCTTCGCCGGATACCGCGGCGAGGCCGACGCGCCGACGTCGATCCTGCTGCGCCACAACGGCCTGTACCTAGACATCGAGGTCGACCCGACCTCCCCGATCGGCCAGACCGACCCGGCCGGCATCAAGGATGTCGTGATGGAGTCGGCGATCACCACGATCATGGACTTCGAGGATTCGGTCGCCGCCGTCGACGCCGACGACAAGGTCCTCGGCTACCGCAACTGGCTCGGCCTCAACAAGGGCGACCTCGCCGAAGAGGTCACCAAGGGCGGCAAGACCTTCACCCGTGTACTCAACGGCAACCGCGAGTACACCGCACCCGACGGCACCGGCTTCGATCTGCACGGCCGTTCGCTGCTGTTCGTGCGCAACGTCGGTCACCTGATGACCAACCCGGCCATCCTCGACGCCGACGGCAACGAAATCCCCGAGGGCATCCAGGATGCGCTGTTCACCTCGCTGATCGGGATGCACGGACTGTCCGGCGGCGAGAGCGGCCTACAGAACTCGCGGACCGGGTCGATCTACATCGTCAAGCCCAAGATGCACGGCCCCGACGAGGTGGCGTTCACCTCGGAGCTGTTCGGCCGCGTGGAGAAGGTGCTCGGCCTGCCGGAGAACACCCTCAAGGTCGGCATCATGGACGAGGAGCGTCGCACCAGCGTCAACCTCAAGGCCGCGATCAAGTCCGCCGAGAACCGGGTGGTGTTCATCAACACCGGCTTCCTCGATCGCACCGGCGACGAGATCCACACCTCCATGGAGGCGGGTGCGATGATCCGCAAGGGCGAGATGAAAAAGCAGAAGTGGATGCTCGCCTACGAGGACTCCAATGTCGACATCGGTCTGCACGCCGGTCTGCAGCATAAGGCGCAGATCGGCAAGGGTATGTGGGCGATGACCGACCTGATGGCCGACATGGTCGAGCAGAAGATCGGTCAGCCGCAGGCCGGCGCGACCACCGCGTGGGTGCCCTCACCCACCGGCGCAACACTGCACGCGATGCACTATCACCTCGTCGACGTGTTCGAGCGCCAGGACGAGATCGCCAAGCGTGACCCGGCCTCGGTCGACGACATCCTGACCATCCCGCTGGCCCCGAAGACCGATTGGTCCGAGGCCGAGAAGCGCGAGGAACTCGACAACAACTGCCAGTCCATCCTGGGCTACGTGGTGCGGTGGATCGATCAGGGCGTCGGCTGCTCCAAGGTGCCCGACATCCATGACATCGCCCTGATGGAAGACCGTGCGACGCTGCGGATCTCGAGCCAGCTGCTAGCCAACTGGCTGCGCCACGGCATCGTCAGCGAGGACGACGTCGTTGCCGCGCTCAAGCGGATGGCGCCGGTGGTCGATCGTCAGAACGAGGGTGATGCGACCTATTCGCCGTTGTCCCCGGATTTCGACACCAACATCGCCTGGCAGGCCGCCAAGGAGCTGATCCTCGAGGGCGCCAAGCAGCCCAGCGGGTACACCGAGCCGATCCTGCATCGCCGTCGCCGCGAGTACAAGGCAGCAGCGCAGGCATGAGCCGATGATCTCTCATCGGGCGGTGACCTCCACCGCCCGATGAGAGATCCTTCTATGGGAGGACCACCCGGTGGCACACCATCGCGTCGCCGATGACCGCAACAGGCTTCGGCATCGTGGGGTCGGCCGCGGCCTGGTCCTGACCCTGTTGTCGGTGGTGTTGGTGGCCGCCTGCGTCGTCGTCTGGTTCCAGATCGCCGATCACGTCGACCGTGAGGGCGACGCTGCCGCCGCCACGTGCGTGGACGGCAAGGCGACGGTGACCATCGCCGCGGACCCGGACATCGCTCCGGGACTCATCTCGCTCGCCGAGGTCTACACGCGCACGAATCCGGTGGTGCGCGATCACTGTGTGACCATCGCGATCCGCCCCAGCGACGCGAAGGTCGCCCTGACGTCACTGACCGGCTCCTGGGATGTCGCGTCGATGGGCGATCACCCCGCCGCCTGGATCCCGCAGTCGTCGGTGTGGGCGGCCGAACTCGTCATCGCCAAACCCGACCTCGTCGACGGCACCCCCGACTCGCTGGTGACCTCGCCGGTCGTCCTCGCCACCGCACCGCAACTCGGCGCGAAGGCCGACCAACTGGACTGGGGCCGGCTGCCCACCCTGGCCACACGCGACGACAGCCTCGACGACCTCGGTCTACGCGGCTGGGGATCGTTGCGGATGGCGATGCCGCGGGAGGCACAGTCGGATCCGTCGGCGCTGGCCGCGCAGGCGGTCGCCGCGCGGGTGAGCCGAACGACGGGACCCCTGACGGCCGCCGACGCGTCCACCGAGCGCGTGTCCTCCAGCATCCGCGCGCTCACCGGGTCTGCGCCGCGATCCCCGGACGGCACGCCGGTCGGTGCGGCCACCGCGATCGCCGAGGCCGCCGATCCCGCCACCGCCGACATCCACGCGGTGCCGATCACCGAACAACGCCTGTATCAACTCACCAAGGACGACTCGACACCCCGGCTGAGCGAGGTCATCCCGCTCGGCCCCACCCCGATCGCCGATTTTCCGGTCATCCGGCTCAAAGGGGACCGGGTCCCCGAGTTCGCCTCGGCCGCGGTGTCGGAGTTCGTGACGTTCGTCGAGGACCCCGACCATCTGCGCGCCCTGACCGCGCTCGGATTCCGTGGTGACGCACCGATGCCACCCAAGACGGCGACCGTCACCTTCCCGATGACCAACGATCCGATGCCCGGTCCGGAGGACCAGGCGATCGTCGACATCAATCGCCTGGTCTACGGGCCACTCACCTGAGGTCAGTCGGCAAAGGCCTCCACCGACGGGCAACTGCACACCAGGTTGCGGTCGCCGAACACGCCGTCGATGCGGCGCACCGCCGGCCACACCTTGGCTCGTGCCCCCACCGACGGAAGCCCTTGCGGATAGACCGCCAGCTCCCGGGAGTACGGGTGATCCCACTGTCCGACAAGACATTCCGCGGTGTGCGGCGCACCCCGTAGCGGGTTGTCGTCGACCGGCCAGACACCCGCGGCCACCTGATCGATCTCGCCGCGGATCGCGATCATGGCCTCACAGAACGCGTCGATCTCGTCGAGGTTCTCACTTTCGGTGGGCTCCACCATCAGCGTCCCGGCCACCGGGAAACTCATGGTCGGCGCGTGGAATCCGTAGTCGGCGAGGCGTTTCGCGACGTCGTCGACGGTGACACCGGTGGCCTTGGTCAACCCCCGCAGATCGAGGATGCACTCGTGTGCCACCCATCCACCGACGCTGCCGGTGTCCCCGGACCCGGCTTCGTGCCCGGTGTAGAGCACTGGGTAGTGATCGGCGAGACGGCGCGCGATGTAGTTGGCCGAGGCGATCGCGGTCAGGGTGGCGCGGCGCAGTCCGGCCGCCCCCATCATGGCGATGTAGGCGTAGGTGATCGGCAGGATCGACGCCGAACCGTAGGGCGCGGCCGAGATCGTCGGACCGCCGGGCAGCTCGGGTGCCAACGGGTGGCCGGGCAGGAACGCGGCGAGATGCCGGCGCACCGCCACCGGGCCGACACCCGGACCGCCCCCGCCGTGCGGGATGCAGAAGGTCTTGTGCAGGTTCAGATGGCTGACGTCCCCGCCGAACCGACCCGGACGCGCAACCCCCACCAGGGCATTCAGGTTGGCACCGTCGACGTACACCTGCCCGCCGGCGTCGTGCACCGCGGCGCAGATCTCGGCGATGTCGTGCTCGAACACGCCGTGCGTCGACGGGTAGGTGATCATGATCGCGGCCAGACGCTCACCGTGCTTGTCGATTTTCGCGCGCAGGTCGTCGACGTCGACGTCGCCGTTGGTCCGGCAGGCCACCACCACGACCCGCATCCCGGCCATCACCGCGGATGCCGCGTTGGTGCCGTGCGCGCTCGACGGGATCAGGCAGACGTCGCGGTCGAGGTCACCGCGGCTGCGGTGATAGCCGCGGATGGCCAGCAGTCCCGCGTACTCACCCTGCGATCCGGCATTGGGCTGCAGGCTGACCCGGTCGTACCCGGTGATGGCGACCAACCAGGACTCCAGGGTCGCGATCAGTTCGCGGATGCCCTCGCCGTCCTCGACGGGAGCAAAAGGATGCAGACCGGCAAAGCCCGGCCACGTGATGGGTTCCATCTCGGCCGTCGCGTTGAGCTTCATTGTGCACGACCCCAGCGGAATCATGCTGCGATCGAGCGCAATGTCCTTGTCCGACAACGCCCGCAAGTAGCGCAGCATCGACGTCTCGGTGCGATGCCGATTGAACGCCGGGTGGGTCAGATACTCACTGGTGCGTACTTCGACGGGTTGCGCGAAACTCCGCGGCGCGACGTTGCCGGCATCGAATGCACCGAGGACCGCGGTGACATCGGCGTCGGTGGTGGTCTCATCACAGGCGATCCGGAGCCGATCGTCGTCCACCTGCCACAGATTGACTCCCGCGCGATGTGCCGCGGCAACGATACGGCCGGCACGGCCCGGTGCCCGGACCTCGACGGTGTCGAAGAAGTCGGCGTGTTCGACCGCAAATCCGGCCGCGGTCAGGCTGTTGGCGATGAGGGCGGCACGCTCATGGACGCGGCGGGCGATCGCCCGCAGGCCGCTCGGTCCGTGGTAGGCGGCGTACATCGCCGCGACGACCGCCAGCAGCACCTGCGCGGTGCAGATGTTGCTCGTGGCCTTCTCGCGTCGGATGTGTTGTTCCCGGGTCTGCAACGACAGGCGGTAGGCGAGATTGTCGTCGGCGTCCTTGGACACCCCGACCAACCGGCCCGGCAGTTGGCGGGTGTACGCCGAGCGCACGGCAAGGTAACCGGCGTGCGGACCACCGAAGCCCATCGGCACACCGAATCGTTGCGTGGTCCCGAAGGCGACATCGGCGTCCTGTTCACCGGGCGGCGTGATGAGCGTGAGGGCCAGCAGATCGGCGCCGACGGCCACCAGTGCGCCGGCCTCGTGGGCGGCCGCGATGATCGGGGCGATATCGCGGATCCGGCCCGACGCGCCGGGCACCTGGAGGATGACGCCGAAGTAGTCGCCGTCGGGCAGGCCGTGCCCGGGCAGATCCGGGTGCAACGACGCCTCGACGACCTCGATGCCCAGCGGCTCGGCGCGGGTGTCGATGAGCGCACGGGTCTGCGGGAACAGATCGCCATCGACGACGAGCCGCGACGACTTCGACTTGCCGGCCCGCCGCAGCAGGGTCATGGCCTCGGCCGCTGCGGTGGCCTCGTCGAGCATCGATGCATTCGCGACCTCCAGTCCGGTGAGGTCGGCGACCATCGTCTGGAAGTTCAGCAGCGCCTCGAGCCGGCCCTGGCTGATCTCCGGCTGATACGGGGTGTAAGCGGTGTACCAGGCCGGGTTCTCGATCACGTTGCGCAGAATGACCGGGGGCGTGTGGGTGTCGTAGTACCCGAGACCGATCATCGAGCGACGCACGGTGTTGCGGGCGGCGAGTGAGGTGAGTTCGGCGAGGATCTCGGGCTCGGTCCGGGGTGCGGGCAGCGCGTCGAGTCCGTTGTCGCAGAGGCCGTTCTCGTCAATCGGATCGGCGATCACCGACGGGACGACGCGCGCGCCGAGTTCGTCGAGTGAGGACACGCCGAGGGCCGACAGGATGCGGGCGGTCTCGGCGTCGTCGGGGCCGACGTGACGGTCGACGAACGCAGGATGATCTGCTGCGGCAGGGGTCACGGGATGGGCAGAACCGGCGGGACGGGTCATGACGGGAGGCGACCTCTCGGGGGATCCGGCGTGCGCCGGATCGGCTGGGTCCTCCCCCTCTGTCATGCCCCCCGACCGGGGGGTCGGGCAGCGCCTGAGAGATTCGGTCCGTCGCGGCGTCACCGACGCGTGGGCCTTTCACCGTGGGCGGACGGGACAACCCGTCACTTTCCAGAGACGCCGTCTTTCATCACGGTCCGGGTGCCTGAGAGTTTGACGAGGAGGTGTTGCTCCTTCGGCGGCCGCCGCTACCCCTGGGTCCGGCGACGCTCTCCCGTGATGCAGCGACGCGCACACAGTGTACCTTCTGGCGACCTCACCAGCAGTCACCGTCGGCCCGCCGCCCGGTGACCGACCGGCGGGATTCACCCGCCCGCGTGAGGTGCTATCCGGTGCGGCGGGCGCGGCTCTTGCGACGCGCGGCGAGTTCGTCCTCCGGCGCGGTCTCGGTGACGCCGCCGTCGGCGCGCTCACCGGGGAAGTCGGAGATCGTCCCGGTCAGCTCCCGCATCGCACCGCTGACCGCGATGCCGAAGACTCCCTGGCCGCCCTGCAGGAGGTCGACGACCTCCTCGGCCGACGTGCATTCGTAGACGGTGGTGCCGTCGGAGAACAGGGTGATCCGGGCGAGATCCTCGACGCCGCGTTGCCGGAGGTGATCGACGGCGACGCGGATGTTCTGCAGCGAGATGCCGGTGTCGAGGAGTCGTTTGACAATCTTGAGGACGAGGACGTCCTTGAACGAGTAGAGCCGCTGACTTCCCGATCCGGCGGCGCCGCGAATCGACGGCACCACCAGCGAGGTCCGGGCCCAGTAGTCGAGCTGGCGATAGGTGATGCCGGCGATCTGGCATGCACTCGGGCCACGGTAGCCGACCAATTCGTCCGGAACGGTGTCGTTGGGGAAGAGTCCGGGCGCGATGTCCTCGAGGCTTCCCTGAGTCGCCTGCGCTGGGCGTGTCACGTCGCCGGTGCCGGTCGTCGGGTCGCTGTCCAACGGCTGATCGCCCACTGCAGACTCCTCGCCTGGGTATGAACCGGTGGTCGGACGTCGCTCGTCGACCACCTTCGGTGGTCTACCTTACGCGCCCGGGGACCGGTCGATGTCGTTCTCGTCGCCGGTGTCCGGCGACGTTCTCGATAGCGACGGTATGCCGGGGCCGGACCCCGAATCAACGCGACGCGCCCGGGGACCTCGACCTCTACTCGAGATGGAGGCGGACGGAGATCAGACGGTTGCCGTTCCGTGACGTGTCGCTACGCGACAGTCATGGGTTTCTCCGGCCAGGCGAGGCTAGGCACCGCCGCTGGCCTTGAAGTCATCCGGCGAAACGTTGTCGAGGAATTCTTTGAACTTCTCGACTTCGTCCTCCTTCTCGTCGGGAGCCTCATCGGACTCCTCGTCCGGAATCAGCAGTCCCGCCTCGGCCAGGACCTCTTCGTCGGCGATGATCGGCACCTCGGCGCGCATCGCGACCGCGATCGAGTCCGATGGCCGCGCCGAGACACGCATGTCGTTGGCGAACACCATCTCCGCGTAGAACGTGCCCTCCTGCATGTCGACGATGCGCACCTCGACCAGCGTCTGCCCGAAATCCTCGATGAGGTTGACGATCAGGTCGTGCGTCAGCGGACGCGGGGGTTCGATCCCCTTCTGCTGCAAGGCAATAGAGGCTGCTTCACTTTGCCCGATCCAGATGGGCAGGTAGCGGGCACCGTCGACCTCGCGAAGCAGGAGAACCGGCTGGCTCTGCGGCGGCTCGACCCGGATACCCACCACGCGCATCTCGCTCATTACCTGACACCTCCACGCCTCGACGTCGGACCTTCATGGTTGGACTCGACGCTACACCGCGGCACGCCGCGGCGACGGTTGTAGTCAGTCGAGCACGTCGCGAACCGCTGCCTTCACCAACTGGGTGTGCAGCGTCACCGACAACGCGGCGATCTCGCGGATCAATTCCTCGGCCCGGTCACGCGCACCGGTCCCCTTGCCCTTGGCGATCGGGTTCGCGATCTGGGCGACGAGACCGGCCTCCCGATCGGCGGACACCTTGAAGGCGCGCAGGTGCCGGGCCTCCACCCCGTAACTCGCCAGGGCGGCCGCCGCCTCGACCAGACGCACCGCGTCCTCGTCGAAGAACCCCGCCGGACCGGCGGTGAGCAGACCGTTGCGCTGCAACTCCGTGACGAACGCGGCGTCGACACCGGTCCGGTCGATCAGCACCTCGCGTGAGACCCGGCCGCCCCGAGCGCCGAAATCGGTGGCCGGCGCGACCGACGACCGTGCGGACGACAACAACCGGGGACCGCCACCCCCACCATCACCGTTGTCGATCGCCTCGAGTTGTTCCTTGATGACCTTGAGCGGCAGGTACCGATCACGTTGCGCGGTCAGCACGAATCGCAGTCGTTCACAGTCGGAGGTGGTGAATCGCCGATACCCCGACGGTGCACGCTCCGGGCTGATCAACCCTTCCGATTCCAGGAATCGGATCTTGGATATCGTGACGTCGGGGAAGTCCTCGCGCAGCAACGCCAGAACCGTGCCGATCGACATCGGTCCGTCGCCGCGCTGTCCCGCAGAGGATGCCGGCACGTGTCTAGGAAGCCGATCCCTCGCGCGGGCCGCTGAGGAACACCAGCCGGAACTTGCCGATCTGGACCTCGTCACCGTTGCTCAACGTCGCGGTGTCGACCGGTTCCCGGTTCACGTAGGTGCCGTTGAGGCTGCCCACGTCGACCACCTGGAATTCCCCGTCGCCGCGCCGGAATTCGGCATGCCGACGACTGACGGTCACATCGTCGAGAAAGATGTCGCTGTCGGGATGCCGGCCCGCGGACGTGGTCGGCTGATCGAGCAGGAACCGCGAACCCGCGTTGGGTCCGCGCTTGACGACAAGCAGCGCCGTGCCGGGCTGCAGACGCTCCACCCCGGTGTCGGCGGGCTCACTCGAGGTTGCGGCCGCGTCGAGTTCATTGATGAACTCCTCGCGGAAGACCGATGTGGTCTCCACGGGCGCCTCGAAGCCGTTGTCGTTATCGCTCACTATCTCTCCTTCGTCGTCCGCAATGCTGTCACTTGTCGATCACGACGCCCTCGGCGCGCTCGGTAACCGATCACCGGATCACCCGGCCACGGAAACCGCGCGATTTCTCACCGATCTCGGCGTCGCCGGTCGAAATCCAACGTAGTCGAACCCAAGTAGTTGAATACGACGTATTCACAGGCCTCGGCCGCACGGGGCGACTCGACCCCAACCGCCCGAGAAAGGACACCGGTTGATCATAGCCGCCCGGGCAGGGCCGATACGCGGGTTGGGGGCCGTTTCCCGTTCCCTTCTCCGCGCATGCGGCCCACCCGGAACCGATCAGCCCTCGATGACCTGCCGATATCCGTCGGCATCGAGGAGATCGGCGAGTTGGGCATCGAGCGCGCCGGCGTCATCGACCGAGATCTCGACGAGCCACCCCGAGTCGTACGGCTCTGAGTTCACCAGATCGGGAGTCGACTCGAGCTCCTCGTTGACCGCGGCGATCGTCCCGTTGAGTGGACCGAAGATATCCGACACACTTTTGGTCGACTCGACCTCGGCGAAGGACTCCCCGTTCTCGACCTCCGAACCCACCTCGGGCAGCTGCACGAACACCACGTCCCCGAGCGCGTCCTGGGCGTAGTCGGTGATGCCGATGCGCACCGTCGTCGGTGCCACCTTGCGCACCCATTCGTGTTCGGGGGTGTAGGTCAACTCGGCCGGCACATTGGTATCGGTCACCGGTGCCCCTTTCGTGTCAGTCGGGAACTTCATGTCAGTCGGGAACTTCAAGTCAGGCGGGTACTTCGGGTCAGTCGAGACTCTAGCCCGTCGCATCGGGATGCACGTGGCGCAGGGACGGCATCGTCCGCATCACCATGATGGTCTGCACCCAATACAGGACGAAGGACCACACATACATTCCGACGCCCCAGATCAGAAAGGCCCAGCCGATCGGGTAGCAGATGGTGCCGATCACCGAATCCAGTTGTCCGGCAAGCAACCACGGGAACGCACTCATCAACGCGAAGGTGGCCGCCTTGCCCACGTAGAGAACCGGGAGCGCCACCAGTCCCCGTGATCGGAGCAGCGGCGCGGTCGCGAACAACAGCACATCACGCGCGATGATGACGCCGATCAGCCACCACGGCACGAAGTCGCGCAGCCCGAAGCAGATCGGGATCACGACAACGTACAGACGGTCGGCGGCCGGATCCAGCAACTCCCCGATCCGCGACGACTGCCCGAGCAGTCGGGCCAGTTTCCCGTCGAGCCAGTCGGAGAAGCCGGAGACCATCAGGATCACGAAGGCCCAGCCGTCTGCCTTGACCACCAGCAACACCCACACGAACACCGGGATCAGCGCGAGCCGGAGCACGCTGAGCGCATTGGGGACGGTGAAGAACCCGGCGTCGGTGGCCGGTGCCGAGTCGTCGCCCATTCCCCCGGAGGTCACCGGAAGATGCCGATGATTCCCTGCAGCGTCTTGGCACCACCGGAGGCGAAGAGGTTGTCGTGCACCATGTAGGTCCACGTCATCGTCGACCGATGAAGATCGGAGGCGCCGAGGTCGACGCCGTCGGCGGTGATGACGGCATCGCGGAAGGTGGTGCGGGACTTCTCGATCGCACGCTCCGGCAGTTCCCCGAACTCTTCGAGGATGAGCCGGTGGAATTCGTCGAGCGGGCTCTCCCGACCGATGGCCCGCAGGTGGATACTGGCCCGCACGTCGGAGACGAAGGCCAGATGATCGGCCCACTCGCGGTCGAGGTGATAGAGCATGATCTCGCGCGCGGCCTGTTCGAGGACCTTCTCGTCGATCGGTTCGACCGGGGCCCAGTCGGTGCCCTCGGTGTCAGCGGGGGGCTCGCCATCCGCGGATGTCGTCGCCTCACTCTTCGCCGCCTCGGTCTTCGCCGACTCGCCCTTCGCCGTCGCAGCCGCCGCGTCATCGTCGGTGGCGGCGTCCTCGGTGCTCACCGCGACCTCGGTCGACTCACTCTCGGTCTTCTTCTCGGCGGTACCGGTCAGGACCGCATATCGCTCGGGTTCGAGATCTCGCAGTTCCTTCACCGCCGTGTCGGTGGTCAAGATCTCCATGCGCCGCTTCACCACAATCTCGCGCTGCTGGTTGACCAGCTTGTTGTAGCGCCAGGTGTTGGCATGCAGTTCGAGCATCACGCCCTCGGCGACGCGTTGCGCCTGTTCGATCAGGTCGATGCCCTTGGCCCCCATGAAGCCGTCCTCGGACTGTGACACCGGATCCCGCTTGAAGGAGAGGTTGCGGGTGACGACGGGATCCTCGAGGCTGCTGAAGAACACCGAGGTCCCCGGGTCACCCTGCCGTCCCGCGCGCCCACGCAACTGGTTGTCGAGTCGTTCGGTGTCGTGGCGTCCGGTACCCACCACGCACAGGCCGCCCAGTTCGACGATCTCCTCGCGTGCATCCTCGTCGTCGCTGGAACCGCCGAGCCGGATGTCGGTGCCGCGTCCGGCCATCTGCGTCGACACGGTCACCGCATCGCGGGCGCCGGCCTCGGCGATGATCTTGGCCTCCTCCGCGTCGTTCTTCGCGTTGAGGACCACGCACGACACCCCGGCCTTGTCGAGGAAGTAGGCGAGTTCCTCGGACTCGGCGACGTCATGGGTACCGATGAGCACCGGCTGACCGGTCTCGTGGACCTCCTTGACGTAGGCGACGACGGCCTCGACCTTGTTGGCCTTGGTGTCGTAGACGCGGTCGGGCAGATCCTCGCGCACGTTGGGGGTGTTGGGCGGGATCTGGGAGACGCGCAGATCGTAGAACTGCCGGAACTGCTCGCCCGCGGCGATGGCGGTACCGGTCATGCCGCAGACCTTCGGGTAGCGCCCGATGAGTGCCTGCACCGTGATGGTGTCGATCACCTCGCCGGAATCGGTCTGTGCCAGACCTTCTTTGACCTCCACCGCCGCCTGCATGCCGTCGGGCCACCGCTGCAACTGGGCGACCCGGCCGCGGGAGGCGTTGATCAGGTGGACGCCGCCGTCGCGCACGATGTAGTGGACGTCGCGCTCGAGCAGGTAATGCGCATGCATCGCGACATTGACGTGGACGAGGGTGGTGCCGACGTGTTCCTCGTCGTAGAGATTGATCCCGCCGAGTTCCTCCTCGACGAAGACCGCACCCTCGTCGGTCAGCGACACATTGCGGCCATCGACGTCGACCTCGTAGTGCTTGTTCTTCATCCGTGCCACCACGTCGTGGATGGCGGCGTCGGGGACCTCGACGTCGGTGGAGCCGGCCAGCACGAGCGGGATCAGCGCCTCGTCGACGAGCACCGAGTCGGCCTCATCGATGATCGCGACGTCGGGGATCGGCGACACCAACTGATCGGCGGACACGACGAGCTGATCACGCAGCACGTCGAAGCCGATCTCGTTGACCGAACCGTAGACGACGTCGCCGTCATAAGCGCGCTTGCGCTCGTCCCGGGACGAGTTCTCCGACACCGCGTTCACCACGATGCCGAATGCATCGAACAGCGGACCCATCCACTCGGCGTCGCGGGTGGCGAGGTAGTCGTTCACGGAGATGACATGGACGCGATGCCCCTCGAGCACGTAGCCCACGGCCGCGATCGCACCCGCAAGGGTCTTGCCCTCACCGGTGGCCATCTCGATGACGTCACCCTCGAGGAGTCTCAGGGCGCCCTGCAGCTGCACGTCGAAGGGACGCATGTCGAGGGTTCGGTCGGCGGCCTCGCGCGCCAGTGCGAGGAACTTTGCCCGGTCGCCGGCGTCGGACCCGATGTCGAGTTTCTCACCCTCGGAACGGAAGTCGGCACTGTCGAGTTCGGCGGCCCACTCGGTGTGGGCATCGGCATCCTTGAGCAGGCCGAGCGACTTGGACTGATTGCGTGAACTCTGGGCTCCCAGCAAACGCCACATGCTGTTGGTCAGCTTTCCCACCGAGCATCTCTCCTGCCACTTGATCTCGAGAAAGAATCGCCGTCCACGGTACGCGGCACCCCTACGGCGGCGAGAGGCGCCGTATCATCTTCGACACCGGTATCCGTCCGGGACCCTTCTCGACCGCCATGCCGCGACCTGCGAGGACTGCGATGAACCGGATCACGGTGCGTGTCATCCGATCGGCGGTCGCCGGTGCGATCCTCGCCATGGGCATCGGTCTGGGTGCGTTCAACCCGTGGTGGGCCGCTCTCGTCGTCGGCGTTCCCCTCGTGATCGCCGGGGTGGCCCTCATCCCGCGCGCCACCCGGACATCCGAACTGCCACTGTTCCGACGAGGCGTCACCGAGAACGCCGTACCCATCGAGGTCTCGGCACTGACCCGCAGCACCCTCGCCGCCGGCGACGACCAGCCCACGCTGGTGACCGCACACATCACGCCGCGCCACGACACCGCATACGACGCCCGCTGGATCTCGGCGATGTCGCGCGCGCATTTCGACGCGGTCGCCGCCGATCCGACGACGACGCTGCCACCCGAGCAGTTGCCGCCCCGCAGCGGCACGTCCCAGGGTTTCGCGTCCTCACCCGGCGCCCGCGCCCTCCTCTACCCGGCGGTGGCCGCGACCGTCGGCGCCGCGGTGCTGTTCGGCATCCCGACCGCGGTCTGGGATGTCGACGCCCCGATCGGATCACCGGGATCGCTGTTGCGCCTCGGCGACGAGACAACCCTGGATCAGCGCCGCGACCGGTTGCTGTCGGCCGTCGCCGCGTCCGGTCCGACGGCGTCGACCAACATCTTGTCGCTGACCTTCGCCGACGGCTCGGATCGGGCCGAGATCTACGACCCGGGCACCGGTGAATCCGTCGGGCTGTGGGTCGACGGAGACACGGTGCGGCAGAGCCGTTCGACCACGACCCTGCGCAGCGGCAGCACCTTCGACGCGACCGAGGTCGCCGCGACGAACATGACCGCGATCGCCGGTGAAATGGAGCGTCGCACCGAGGCGTTCGCCGGCTCGGTGGACTTCGCCGATCTGCGGGTGGCCCGACCGAGACCCGACGACGGCGTGCTGCTCACCGGGACGTTCGAGAATCCCGAGCAGATCACCGATGACCACGTCATCGAGGCCACGCCGCAGGGCAACGTCGCGTCGTATTTCGAGCCGGGCGACTTCACCGCCGCGTTTTCGGTGTTGCGTGCCGCCCTCGCCGATGCCGGGATCCCGACGGATGGGCCGGTGTTCACGAGGTGGGAGATCCGCGGGATCGCCGACAACACCCCGATCATGTACGCCGGACAGATTCAGAACAGCGGCGGTGCGCTGGCCGAGTTCGCCACCGGCACCACCGACGGGCAGGTGTCGGTGGTGCCCGGTCGATTCCCCGAATTGACCACGCGCCCTTCAGATTACCGACCTCCGGGGTTCGCGATCGACAACGTGACCGCGGCGGCCTTCGACTCCGTGCGGCGCCAGGCCATGGTCCGTGGCCGGGTCGAACCGGTCGACCGCAACGCCCTCGACATCCAGGCCACCACCGACTTCCGCTCCGACGGGGTGCCGGTGATCCAGGTCGCGATCGGCGATTCCGACGGATCCGAGGGCACCTACACCCTCGGCGGCGGGTTCCTCCACGCCGGATATCACTGACGCCGGGTATCACCGACCGTGCGACGCCGGCGGCTCCGTCGTCGCCACACCCGCCGTCGCATCGAGTTCGGCGACGGCGGCCTGCGGCGGGTGCAGGCTCCCACGATCGATCAGGTCGCCGACGATGGTGCGGACGCGGGTGTAGGCATCCTCCGCGTCCTCGGTGTTCTCGCCCTGGGCGTGCCGGTACAGGCGCAGCGCGGTGGTCATGTCGTCCTGGTCGGCGGCCTGCAGATACCGCGTCCCGATGCGCCGGCCGTCGCGTTCACAGGTGACCCAGGAGCGACGCAGGCTTTCCACCGCCCGCTGGTAGGCACCCGCGCGGTCGCGTGACCCCGGATACCGTTCGGTGCGCAGCGCATCCGCGTTCTCCAGCGCGAGCTGGAAGTTCTGCACCTGATCCAGGGTGACGTCGGTGACGGCGGGATAGGCGAGCATCATCGCGGGGTCGGTCTCATAATTCCCGTAGGCACGGAGCACGTCGTCGTGTCGCCGGGTGGTCTCCTCCCACAGTCGCCGGGCCGCGTCCTCGCTCCCGGCGTCGACGATCCGTGGCCCGGAGATCACCTCAGAATCCGACAGGCTCACCTGCGAGGCCGATTCGGCCGGCGTGCGGCCCCCGTCGCCCATCCGCGACGGGGTTCCGGGTGCCGCCACCCGGAGACGTTCGACGGCGCGGGCGGCCGCCGGGTCACTGTCGGCGACCACCACACTCCACCGCTCGATATCCTCGTGGCCGTCTTCGTCGGCGCCGAAGCCTGTCGTGGATGCCCGGGTGGTGAAGACCATTGTCAGGTAACGCATTCCACCGATCACCAGGGTGCGGCCACCGATCTCGGTGCGAGTGGCCACCGGCCCGAGCGTCGCCGACACCAGCTGCGACAGTCCACGGCTGGTGACACCGTGCTCCTCGGTTCCGAAGTACACGCTGTCAGCGTCGACGCTGAGCAGTACCGCGCCGCGGGGCAGCATCCGACTCAGCGCGGTCGCGGCCAGCGACACCACCACCAGACCCGCGGTCACCCCCGCCGTCACGAGGCCCGGCGCACCGAGAGCGGGCATCATCACCAATGCCACCAGACCCGCGACGAGCGAGGCCGCGGCACCGTAGGAGCAGACCTGATGCAGCCCGCGGGTGTACTCGGTTCGAGCGGTCACCGACACCATCCTCGCCACCTCCCACCGTGTTCGAGCGTCGTCACTGGACTACCGTGTGTGCCGTGAGCACCGAGGACCCGAGCGCGCCCATCGATCGGACTCCACCCACCCTAAATTCGGACACGTCGCAGCGAAACCCCGGGCTCGGTGCACGTGTGGTCGGCGCGACGCTGACGATGGCGGCGATCCTGGGCGTCACGGTGGTGGCGGTGTCGGTCGCCATCGCCGTGGGTCCGGATGCCGGCGAGGAACCGGCGGTACCGACACCCCCACCGGCCGGCTCGTCCTACAGCTCGGTGTCGGTGACCGGGAAGCCGATTCCCGGCGGTGGCCCGTTGACCGTCGCGTTCCCCGACACCGGTCGGATCGCGCTCGGCGCCGGATGCAACCGCCACATCGGTGCCGTCGACTTCGGCCCGGATTCGGTGACCATCGGTCAACTCGCGTCGACGCTCATGGCCTGCCCACCGCCCCGAGACGCCGCCGACGCCTGGCTCTCGGACTTCGCCCGCGGCCCGCTGACCTGGCGGCGTGACGAGACCACGCTGACGCTGTCCGGCCCCGACTCCGCCGTGGTCCTCACCGAGGCACCACCCACCTGAACCGACCGCCACGCCGAACCGACCGAACACCGACAACCCGCTGGCCATCACTTTCCACCAGAGAAGGACTTCATCATGGCTGAACTCTCCCCCGCCGTCGTCACCGTCACCGGCGCGGCCGGCAGCATCGGATACGCCTCACTGTTCCGGATCGCCGCCGGCGCGATGCTCGGACATGACCGCCCCGTCCGGCTGCGTCTGCTCGAACTCCCGCATGCCGTCACCGCGGCCGAGGGCACCGCGATGGAACTCGAGGACGGCGCCTTCCCGTTGTTGCAGTCGATCGACATCTTCGACAACGCGCGATCGGCCTTCGACGGCGCACAGTTCGGGCTGCTCATCGGCGCGAGGCCACGCTCGAAGGGCATGGAGCGCGCCGATCTCCTGGCCGCCAACTCGGCGATCTTTGCCGAGCAGGGCAAGGTGATCAATGAGGTTGCGGCACAAGACATCCGCATCATCGTCGTCGGCAATCCGGCGAACACCAACGCCGCCGTCGCCGCGGCGCACGCTCCGGATGTCCCCGCGGAACGGTTCACCGCCCTGACCCGACTGGACCACAATCGCGCCATCGCCCAACTCGCTCGGCACACCGGTGCGCCGGTGCGTGAGATCAGCCGGGTCTCGATCTGGGGCAATCACTCCGCCACCCAGTACCCCGACATCTTCCACGCGCAGGTGGGTGACGTGTCGGGCACACAGGTCGCCGAGGACGAACGGTGGCTGGTTGACGAGTTCATTCCGACCGTCGCCAAACGCGGCACGGCCATCATCGAGGCTCGGGGCGCGTCGTCGGCGGCCTCGGCCGCCAACGCCACCATCGATCACGTTCACGACTGGGTTCTGGGAACGCCTGACGACGATTGGACATCGGCCGCGCTACCGTCCACGGGCGCCTACGGCATCCCGGAGGGCATCGTGAGTTCGGTTCCGGTGCGGGCGGTCGACGGTCGGTGGGAAGTGGTGGACGGGTTGGCGATCAACGACTTCTCGCGTGCCCGGATCGACGCGTCGGTGGCCGAGTTGCAGTCCGAACTCGACGCGGTGGCCGCGCTGTCGTCGTAACCGGGACGGCGCGTCGCGGCGTCGCCCACCCACAGAACCCGCGCGCGGCTTATCCTGTCCCGCATGGCAAAGAAGGAGAAGTCGGGCAAGGCGAAGATCTCCAACAAGGTCTATGAGGCCGAGTTGTTCCGCCTGCAGACCGAGTTGGTGAAGCTCCAGGAATGGGTCCGCGAGTCCGGCTCGCGCGTGGTGGTCATCTTCGAGGGCCGCGACGCGGCCGGCAAGGGCGGCACCATCAAGCGCATCACCGAGTATCTGAGTCCCCGCGTCGCGCGGGTGGCGGCCCTGCCCGCGCCCACCGACCGGGAACGGGGACAGTGGTACTACCAGCGATACGTGGCCCATCTGCCTGCCCCCGGTGAGATCGTCCTGTTCGACCGGTCCTGGTACAACCGTGCCGGTGTGGAGAAGGTGATGGGGTTCTGCACCCCGGAGGAGCACACCCGATTCCTGCGCCAGACACCGATCTTCGAGCAGATGCTCATCGACGACGGAATCCTGTTGCGCAAGTACTGGTTCTCGGTATCCGACGAGGAGCAACTGCGCCGATTCCGCGGCCGCATGAACGACCCGGTACGGCAGTGGAAGCTGAGCCCGATGGATCTCGAATCGGTCTACCGATGGGAGGACTACTCGCGCGCCAAGGACGAGATGATGGTCCACACCGACACGTCGATGAGCCCTTGGTACGTGGTCGAGTCCGATGTCAAGAAGCACGCGCGACTGAACATGATGTCGCATCTGCTCTCGACCATCGACTATCACGAGGTTCCGCTTCCCAAGGTGTCGCTACCCAAGAAACCGATCGAGACCGGCAACTATCACCGGCCGCCGCGATCGCTGTCGAAGTACGTGCCCAACCATGTCTCCACTCTGATGGGCGATGTCTGAGCCGAGGATGTGGATCGGGTTCGCGGAGTTCGACTATCTCCTCGGCGACGTCGGCTCCCTCAAGCACAAACGGTCGGTGATCCGACCCATCATCGCCGAGATCCGGCAGCGCTTCTCGGTGTCGGTCGCCGAGGTGGATCATCGAGATATCCATCGCCGCACGGTGATCGGCGTGTCGGTGGTGTCCGGCGACCGCGCGCACGCGGTGGAGGTCCTCGATGCAGTGGAGCGCTATGCGGCCGCGCGACCCGACGTGCAGTTGCTCTCGGCGCGCGTCCGGGTGATCGGCTCCGACGACGTCGGGTAACCCGCCGAATGCTGCCGCGTGCGGTTCAGTCCGACGAGCGCTCGAGGATTCCGGCCTCGACGGCGACCTCCCGGTACGCCTGCGCCAGCGAGTCGACGGTCTCGTGGGCGTTGAGTCCACTCGGATTGGGCACCGCCCAGACCGCAGCTCCGTCCCAGTCCGACGGTTGTCTGCCGAGTTGCGCGTGCCGGTCGCCGAACGCGTCGCGGTAGGCGGTGATCCCGGCGACGGCCACCACGCGTGGCCGGACCCGGCGCACCCGATCCCGCAGCGCCGCACCGCCGCTGCGGAGTTCGGCGCGCGTCAACTCCGCGGCGGTGGCGGTCGCCCGCGCCACGACATTGGTGATGCCGATACCGCGGGCGAGCAACTGCGCGGCGTCGTCGGGGCGCATACCGTCGGATGCGTCGATGACGTGGTCGACGATCCCCGCCCGGGCCAGTGCCGGGAAGAAGCGATTACCGGGCCGGGCGAAATGCGCACCGGTCGCCGCACTCCAGAGCCCGGGGTTGATGCCCACGAACAGCAACCGGCACCCCGGACCGATCAGGTCGTCGATCTCGACACCTCGGTAGGCGAGCAGTTCGGATCTGGTGTAGCCCACACACCGACGGTAGCCGGGTGCTTGGATGACAGCATGGTCGCCGACCCAGATGCGGTTCGCCGGGTGCTCGTCGTGGACGCCGCCAATGTGGTGGGTTCGGTACCCGACGGCTGGTGGCGCGATCGGCGCGGTGCCACCGAGCGTCTGCGCGACGCACTGGAACCGGTGGCCGTGACCGGACTCGCAGGACTGGCGGGCCCGCTCCACGTCGTGCTGGTGGCCGAGGGCCGCGCACGAGGCATCCACTCGACCGAGGACGTGGAGGTGGTCGATGCGTCGGGATCCGGTGACGACGCCATCGTCGACGTGGTGCGTGGCCATCCCGGCGCGGCGGTCACCGTAGTCACCGCGGATCGCGAATTACGCACGCGAGTAGCACAATTGGGAGCTTCGGTCATCGGTCCCTCGGCGGTGCCCCGCTGAGATCGGACACACCGGCCCGCGGCGGATGTCTACAGTGGGAAGCACGCCACACACGGACGACCGACGAAGGACGGACACGACATGGCCCGATACGAACTCCCCACCCTCGACACGCTGCGCGAACTCGCCACGGACCGAGACCATGCGATCACCATCTACGCGGAGACATCGCCGGCGCCCGATGGTCGTGAGGGCAGTTATCTGACGGCGAAGAGTGCGTTCGATCGCGCGGTCCGGACGCTGCGCGACGACGGAATCCGCCATGCCACCGAAGAATCTCTGCGCGACCAGTGGGAGAAGGTGCGCACCGACGAGGCGTGGTCACGGCTATCCCGGTCGGTGGCGATCTTCCTCACGCCCGACACGTGGGAGTTGTTCGTCCTGCCCAATCATCTCGAGAACCAGATGCAGGTGGGGTCGCGCTTCGATCTCGGTCAGCTGGTCCGCGCGGTGGTGTCGCCGCAGTCGGCGTATGCGCTGACGCTCTCGGCCAATGGGTGGAACCTGTGGGAGGCCACCGCCACCACCGTGGCCACCGAGATGGAGCTGACCGGCGACTACGGTGCCGACGCCGCCGACGCCACTCATCGCGCCACGATTCGCGACCGTGGACACGTGCGTCGGCTGGTCGGCGACGAGGGCAAGAAGGTGCTGCTCGATCAGTACGCCCGGCGGGTTGTCGACGCCGTGAAAACCGAACTCGCCCACCGAGATCCCGAACGCACCCAGCCGCTGTTCCTCTTCGCGACCGACCCGTTGCTCGATCTGTATCGCAACGCCGAGAGCACGCGGAAGGTAATCGCCGTTCCCGGTGCACCCGACGAACTCCGCGCCGATCAGGTCGACGCGGCGATCCGGGCGCAGCTACCCGATCTCAACGCGGCCACCAACAATGCACTGCTCGAACGGATCTCGGACGGCACGTCGGCTGGTCTGGTGGCCACCGACCTCGACGACATCAGCCGGGCCGCGGCGAGCGGTGCCGTTGCCACCCTCGTCTACGATTTCACCGTCGACGTGCTCGGTAGCGTCGATCCCACCACCGGCTCCCTCACGCGTGACGAGAGTGGATACGACGTGCTGTCCTCGATCGTGATCACCGTCCTCGATCGCGGGGGCGAGGTCGTCGCGGTCCGCGACGCGGAGATCTCCAACTCCCTGTGGAACGGCGTCGCCGTCGCCGCACTCCGTTATCCGCTCTCCTGAGAGGAATCCGATGGCTTCCACCGTCGCTGACAATCTGGTCGAGACCATCAAGGCCTCCGGGGTGACCCGGGTCTACGGAATCCCCGGCGACTCGCTCAACGGTTTCACCGACGCGCTGCGCCGTGACGGCTCGATCGACTGGGTCCACGTCCGACACGAGGAGGCGGCCGCGTTCGCGGCCTCCGCCGATGCCGCACTCACCGGTGAGCTCGCGGTCTGCGCCGGAAGTTGCGGACCGGGCAATCTCCACCTGATCAACGGACTCTACGACGCGCACCGGTCGCGGGTGCCGGTGCTCGCGATCGCCGCGCACATCCCGGCACCGGAGATCGGCAGCGGCTACTTCCAGGAAACCCACCCGGAGCGCCTGTTCGCCGAATGCAGTTCGTTCTGTGAGATGGTGTCGACGCCCGAGCAGATGCCGCGACTGCTCGACATCGCGTTGCGCACGGCCATCGAGACCCGCGGTGTCGCGGTATTGATCGTGCCCGGCGAGATCTTTCTGGCCAAGGCGTCAGGACGCCGGTCCGGTGCCCCGATCCGCGCCATTCCCACCGTGGTCACCCCACCCGAAAACGAATTGCGCAGGGTCGCAGGACTTCTCGACCAGTCCGAGCGGGTGACGATCCTCGCCGGCGCCGGAGTGGCGGGGGCACACACCGCTCTGCTGGATTTTGCCCGGACCCTGCAGGCACCGATCGTGCATGCGTTGCGCGGCAAGGAGTTCGTCGAGTACGACAATCCCTTCGACGTCGGGATGACCGGGTTGCTCGGCTTCTCCTCGGGGTATCGGGCGATCGAGCGATGCGACACCCTGGTGATGCTGGGCACCGACTTCCCCTATCAGCAGTTCTATCCGTCCGAGGCGACCATCATCCAGCTTGATGTGCGGGGTGAGCAGATCGGCCGACGGACCCCCGTCGACGTCGCACTGGTCGGCACCGTCGCCGACACGCTGCCCGCGTTGACGCCCCTGTTGAGCGGCGCCCGATCATCCGACCATCTGCAGGCGGCACGCGATCACTACCGCAAAACCCGTGCGGCACTGGACGACCTGGCCGTCGACGACGGCAAGACGCCGATCCACCCGCAGTATCTGACCAGGTTGCTCAGCCGCCACGCAGCCGACGACGCGGTGTTCATCCCCGACGTCGGGTCACCGGTCGTCTGGGCGGCCCGGTACGTGCAGATGAACGGTTCCCGTCGGCTGATCGGTTCGTTCACGCATGGTTCGATGGCCAACGCCCTCTCGCAGGCCATCGGTGCCCAGGCCGCGTTCCCGGGGCGGCAGGTGATCGCGCTCGCCGGCGACGGCGGCCTGACCATGCTGTTGGGCGAGTTGATCACCCTGACCCAGAACCGATTGCCGGTGAAGGTCGTGGTCTTCGACAACTCGTCACTGAACTTCGTAGAGGTCGAGATGAAGGCGGCCGGATTCGTCAACTACGGAACCGATTTGGTGAACCCGGATTTCGCCGCGATGGCGACATCGATGGGGATCTTCGGAAGACGGGTCGAGCAACCCGGCGATCTCGAGGCCGCCGTCGAGGAGTTCCTCACCCACGACGGGCCGGCCGTGCTGAACGTGGCCACCGCCCGTCAGGAACTGTCGATTCCGCCGACTGTGACCGCGGCCCAGGCGAAGGGATTCACCCTCTACGCCATCCGTACCGTGCTGTCCGGCCGGGGCGACGAACTCGTCGACCTCGCCGAGACCAACCTGTTCCGACGCCTGTTCGACTGACGACCGCTACTTCGGCACCTTCGACAGGTCGCTCCGGACCAGCATGACGTTGTAGTCACTCCACCGGGAAGCGTTGAAGTACAGGTCTTTTCCGCTGCCGGTGAGCGCGGGCGATTGGGGCAGCATCATGGGCCCGTACAGCACCACCGCGCCCGGCTCCACCAGGGTGAACGCCGAACTCCACGGCCCCTCGGGCTTGTCGGCGGTGCGAATCCGAATGCCGTTGTCCCCGTCGAGCATGATGTATTTGTTCAGATAGGGACTCCACGACACCGAGGCCTCGGTGACCGGCGAAGGTACGATCTGCGACGTGCCTTCGGGGATTTCGCTGATCGTGTCCACCCATCCGTCGCCAGTGCCCGTCCAGTACTGATATTTGTCCAGGTCGAGAATATCGTTGGGATGGAACCGCGCCAGGAACGCGGCGCCGAAACGTCCGTTGGGCGTGCCCAATTGGTACACCCACTCGCTGTCGGCTCCGTGACCTCGGAAGTATGCGTTCTGCTGGAACTTGCCGTTGTTGGTATCCAATGGCCGCCAGCCTTCTGGCAACTCGAAGTCGACCGGCGCGTTGATGAGGATGGTTTTTGTGTCGGTGGTCCACGTCTGCCCGTTGTCATCGGAGTAGGCGATGGCCGAGAAGTTGGTGACCCAGTTCCCGGCCGAGCCCCACGACCGCACCGACATGTAGTTCATGTACTGCCGGAAACCGGGGCCGTCAGGTTTCGGCAG
This sequence comes from Gordonia sp. NPDC003950, assembly GCF_053605205.1. NCBI lineage: Bacteria > Bacillati > Actinomycetota > Actinomycetes > Mycobacteriales > Gordoniaceae > Gordonia > Gordonia sp. NPDC003950. The sequence goes on from NZ_JBSGIT010000017.1 coordinate 76,771, forward strand.
CGAGATGGCTGCGGTGGGGATCGTGGTCACCTCGACGCCCTGAAAACCGACTGCCGAGATCAGCTGCTGGGCGTAGGTGGGCCGGTCGGCGGTCACCACACTTCCCGACGTCGTGGAGTTCGGGTCCGCGGCGGGCACGGTGATCCCGTCGGCCAGGTTCGTGTCGTTGGTCCGCAGCAGCACGTTGTGTCGCCACTGCTGACCTGTAGCCGAGCAGTCGCCGAAGGTGTCTCCGAAGGCCATCAGGGTCTGTCCGTCGCCGTTATCCCAGCTGACGCCGAGATCGGTGCCCGAGATCGTGAAGCGGCTGAATGTCAGATTGGGACTGCGGGGGCCGGTGACCCACGCGACGGTGCGTGAGACATCGGTGCGGTAGTACGGCAACGCACCCTGCGGACCGGTGCTGGGATTCGACGAGCTCCCCGACCCCAGGCCCAGTGAACCCAGGTCCAGCGATCCGCTGGAGCCACTCGACCCGGAGGACCCGTTGCCACACGGAGACGCAGCGGCGGTCCCGGTAGCCAGCAGTGACGCGCCGACCATGGTGGCCGAGACAGCCAACGCACACGCCACCACCCGAGTGGGCCCGATTCGCCGTCGAGTCATCCGGTGTCGTCTCCCAGCCCCGACACAGCGGTAGACCGTGACGGAAGTGATTGATGTTACTGATGTGACATCAGATCAGATGGAGAGCACCGACCTCGGTCAACTCGATCACGATTCCGTCTCAGCTTGGAATCACCTGTGACGGCGCTGATCACTCGGCCCGCGAGAACTCCGACGCCCGGGCCACCTGTTCGGCCGTCAACGCGACCCCGGTGTACTTCTCGAACTGTGCCGCCGCCTGCAACGCGATCACCTCGGCGCCCGTGATCACCTCCTTGCCTGCCGCGCGTGCCGCCGCGATCAGCGGCGTCTCGGACGGGAATGCCACCACGTCGAAGACGACCCGCGCTGCCTCGATGACGTCGCCGTCGAAGGCCTGGACCTGCGCGTCGGCACCCTGCATACCCAGCGGCGTCACGTTGACGACAATGTCGGCTCCGGCGACAGGTGCGGGGATGAACCGGTAGCCGTACTTGTCCGCGAGGGCGCCGCCCGCGACCTCGTTGCGAGCCGCGACGGCGACGTCGGCGAATCCGGCGTTGCGGAATGCTCCGGTCACCGCCTTGGCCATGCCACCGGAACCCTGCACCAGAACCGTTGCGTCGGAATCGAGTTCGTGCTCGACAATGAGGGCGGCAATCGCCTCCACATCGGTGTTCGACGCGGATAGGCGCCCGTCGTCGTTGACGATCGTGTTGACCGACTCGATGACCGATGCCGATTCCGCGATGTCGTCGACGAGCGGGATCACGGCCTCCTTGAACGGCATCGACACCGAACACCCGCGGATGCCCAACGCGCGAACGCCGGTGATCGCGCCGGCGATGTCGTCGGTGGTGAACGCCTTGTAGATGTAGTTCAGCCCCAGCTCGTCGTACAGGTAGTTGTGGAACCGGGTGCCGATGTTGGACGGCCGCCCGGCCAGGGAGATGCACAGCGTCATGTCTTTGTTCAGGATTGGCACCGACTCAGGCTAGCCCAGGAGCACCGGCAGAGGTCGTGTCCCCGGGCCGGGCTTGTCCGCCGGGCCGTGGGCGCGGGGTGGGTTCAGGAGGTGTCGAGACCGTCGTGGAGTATGGCGGCGAGGACACTCGACAAGCCCGGCCCGCGGACACGGCCCTCCGTGTCGACGGAGCTCAACGCGGCGGCCAACGCCCTGGGACGGCTCGACCAGCGGGATGGGCGATCGAACGGCGGGATGGGCGATCGAACGGCGGGCGAGCGCCAACGCGGGCTATCGCCAGCCGGCTTCCCGCCCGTCGGCGGGTCAGCGCGACCGGAGCAGCGGGATCACGTGGTCGCGCAGCAGCGGTGCGAGCGGTTTCTCGCGGTCGATGGGATCGATGGCCAGCCAACGTACTTCGGCGATCTCGGCGCCCGGCTCGGCGTGGGGCATCGCCGGATGGGAAAAGAGGCTCGCGCGCACCTCGTAGCCTGCCTCGTTGGCAGCGGCAGCGGTGAACTCGCCGAGTGCGGTGAGTTCCTCGGCGTCGAGCCAGACCCCGATCTCCTCACCGCACTCGCGGACGGCGGCCTGCCGAGGCGTCTCGCCGGGCTCCGGTTTGCCGCCGGGCAGCATGAACAACGCACTACCCGACTTGCGCACCGTCAGCAACGCACCCGCGGCGTCACGGAGCACCACGGCACTGACGACGATGACCCGCTCGGCGGCCGGATCGACGGGCATCAGATCAACGGCCGAAGCCGGCGTCGCGCAATGCCTGTGCCATCGAACCGTTCGGTGCGGACTCGCGCCGACGATCGTTACCGCCCTGTCCCCCACGTCCGGACTTGCTGCGCCCGTTGCCGTTCCGCTGTTCGCGCCGATTCTGCTGTGCCCCACCGGCACCCTTGTCGCGGGCCTGCGGACCGCCTCCGCGACGTGCCTCGCCCTTACCGCCGGCGGACCGCGCATCGTCGTTGAGCCGCAGACTGAGCCCGATCCGTTGCCGCTCGACATCGACGTCGACGACCTTGACACGCACTACCTGACCCGACTTCACCACCTCATGCGGATCCGAGACAAATCGGTCGGCCATCGCGGAGACGTGCACGAGCCCATCCTGATGCACCCCCACATCCACAAAGGCACCGAAGGCGGCGACATTGGTGACGACGCCCTCGAGCACCATCCCGGGCCTGAGATCGGCGACCTTCTCAACGCCGTCGGCGAACGCGGCGGTGGTGAAGGCGGGACGCGGATCACGACCGGGCTTCTCGAGTTCGGCGAGGATGTCGGTCACCGTCGGCACGCCGAAGCGATCGTCGGCGAACTCGACCGGACGCAGGCCACGCAGCGTCCGCTCGTTTCCGATGAGCTCGGTGAGCGTCACCCCGGAGCGGTCGAGGATGCGGCGCACCACGGGGTATGCCTCGGGATGGACACCCGAGGTGTCCAGCGGGTCGTCTCCACCGCGGATCCGCAGGAACCCCGCGCATTGTTCGAATGCCTTGGGGCCCAGCCGCGGAACGTCCAGGAGGGCTTTGCGGTTGCGAAACGCGCCGACGCTGTCCCGGTGGGCGACGATGGCCTCAGCGAGAGTGGTGGTCACCCCCGAGACTCGCGACAGCAGCGGAACCGACGCGGTGTTGAGGTCGACACCGACGGCATTCACCGCGTCCTCGACCACCGCGTCGAGGCTGCGGGCGAGGGTTCCCGGAGTGATGTCGTGCTGATACTGGCCGACGCCGATCGATTTGGGCTCGATCTTGACCAACTCGGCCAGGGGATCCTGGAGTCGCCGGGCGATCGACACCGCTCCGCGGAGTGACACGTCGAGCGCCGGCAATTCGCGGGAGGCGTATTCTGAGGCCGAATAGACCGATGCACCGGCCTCACTGACCATCGCCTTGGTGGGCGCAGCCGCGCCGGAGCGTTTGATGTCGGCGATGAGTTCGGTTGCCAGAGCATCGGTTTCGCGGGATGCGGTGCCATTGCCGATGGCGATCAGATCGACACCGTGGCGCGCCACGAGTGCCCCGAGTGTCGCCTTGGCCTGATCCCATTGCTTTTGCGGCTGATGCGGATAGATAGCGCAGGTGTCGAGGACCTTTCCCGTCGAATCGACCACGGCGACCTTGACTCCCGTACGGAACCCAGGATCGAGGCCCAGAGTGGCGCGCTCGCCGGCCGGCGCGGCCAGCAACAGGTCCTTGAGGTTGGTGGCGAAGACCGCGACCGCGGCCTCTTCGGCACGCTGCCGCAGACGCACCCGTGCGTCGACGGCGGTGGACACCATCAGTTTGGTCCGCCAGGCCCACCGCACCGTCTGCGTCAGCCAGGGAGTTCCCGCACCGGGGTGCGAGGTGTCCACACCCAGGGTCGCGGCGACCATCGCCTGGTAGGCATCGTCCTCGCCGCCATCGAAATCGAGCGAGAGCACCTCTTCCTTCTCACCGCGCAACACCGCCAGCACACGATGCGACGGCATCGTGTCCAGCGGCTCGGAGAAGTCGAAATAGTCCCGAAACTTTTGTCCCGCAGGCGACGTGGCTGCCTGCTCGGATCGCGGCGTGGTGCGCAACGCCCCTTCGGCCCAGAACTTCTCGCGTACCGCGCCCACCAACTCGGCGTCCTCGGACGCCCGCTCGATCACGATGTGACGAGCGCCCTCGAGTGCGGCCGCCGCATCGGCGACATCGTCGGACAGGAACGCGGTCGCAGCCTCCTCCGGGACGAGCGCGGGATCGGCGAGCAGCCGGTCGGCCAGCGGTTCCAGACCCGCCTCGCGAGCGATCTGGGCCTTGGTGCGCCGCTTGGGTTTGTACGGGAGATAGATGTCCTCGACGCGGGACTTGGTGTCGGCGGCCACCAGTGCGGCGCGGAGCGCGTCGGTGAGTTTGCCCTGTTCCTCGATCGACGACAGAACGGCGGCCCGTCGCTCGTCGAGTTCGCGGAGATACCGCAGCCGCTCGTCGAGGGTGCGCAATTGTGCGTCATCGAGGCTTCCGGTCACCTCCTTGCGGTAGCGCGCGATGAACGGGACCGTCGACCCGTCATCGAGCAACCGCACGGCCGCGGCCACCTGATTTTCGCCGACCGCCAATTCCTCGGCCAGACGCGCGTTGACTGTTTTCACTCCGGGTACTACTGGTGCGCTCGAACTCACCCGCAGCACCCTACCGAAGACCACCGACAGGCTCGGCGCCCGGCGAGGTGTGTCGGGTCCTCGGCGTCCCCGCCAGGGACTCGACATCCGCGCCGGGGACTCGAGGTCTCACAGACCGTCGCCGCGCAGCGCCGCCTGGAACTCCGGAGAGGAGTAGAAGGGGGCGAACTGACGCCGCAGCAGAGGTTCGAGCATGCCCCGCTCGTCGAGGCGGGTCAGAACCACCGGCCCGAACCGCAGTCCCTCCTCGATCAGATCTGCCCGACCGATCCCCAGGTCGGCCAGCAGGTCGGTGAGAGCGACCGTGCCGTATTTGTCGAAGACGTGGTCGATGCCCTCGTCGAGCAGGGGTCGGAAATAGTCGGTGTCACGGAACGACTTCCAGAATTCGAAGGCCACCACCACCAGGTCTTCGACGTCGCCGGGTTCCAGCACGTCACGGAAACGGCCGATCACCTCGGCGGAGCGCTCCCGCCAGAGCTCCCGCGCCGCGGCACCGAGGACGTCGTCCCCGTCGCGTTCGACCATCATCGCCAGACGACGCATACCGATCCGGGCCACCCGCTCCACGCCGGATTCGAGCACCGGAACCGCCGGTGCGGCCACTCGGGTGACCGCACGGATCAGCGCCGCACGCACCCCGCCGGTCTCGCCGTCTGCCCGTCGTTCCTCGATCGCGGCATCGAGGGTCTGCGTCACGAGCTCCACGCAGGCGTCCATTGCGGCCGGACTCTCGATGACCTGGGTGGCCAAACGCCGGACAAGACCGGTGTCGGTGATCGCGGCGACCAACGCGTCGAATTCGGCGGGGTCGGCGATGTCGGCGAGTCGGTACTCGTCATTGGCCCGGTGCCGGTAGATGCGTCCGCCGATCTCGCCGACCAGCTCCGGGATGGAACCCTCCACCGGCATCTGCACCGTGTACTTGTGCGCGACGAGTTTGATGAGCTCACGGGTGACCACATCGTCGAGAGTCAGTGTCGCCGCGTCGTCGAGGAACGCGTCGACGGCCTCCACCACCAGGCTGCCGTACTCGGCGGGCGTCAGCAATTGGCGTCGGGTGAAGGCGATCTGGGCGTCGAGAAGTCGTTGCGCCACGTCATCGCTCATGGGGATCAGGGTGTCACATCCGTCGATCTGCCGTGATTGACCCACGCTCCACAACGCGCGCGGCATACCATTTCCACGCAGGGTCGGCATCGATCACGGAGGTGTTCGGAGTGGGTTTTCTGATCGGCTTCTCCCCCTGGATTGTCTACTGGATCCTGGTGGGCAACATGCCGTTCCGGGGAGCGGTGCTCATCGCCCTGGGACTCTCGGCACTTGCCGTGGTGATCAACCGGGCGCTCCGTCGCCCGTGGCATTCCCTCGAGGTGGGCGCGGTCGCGGTGTTCGTCGTGCTCTCGGCATTGTCGTTCTCGGTCAGCGACGCCTTCCTGGAACGCTGGCTGCAGCCACTCGGAAATGCCGGGATCTTTCTGGTCGCCCTGGTCGGTCTGCTTGTCCGACGACCATTCGTCCGCGAGTACGCAACCGCATCGGTCGATGCGGCGACCGCGGCCACCGACGGATTCCGAGTCATCACCACCGCCATGACCTGGATGTGGACCGCGGTGTTCGGCCTGATGACCGTGGCCTCGCTCATCCCGCCGATCGTGCAGGGCGACGCCACCATTCGCGACGGCGGCTCGACTCTGTCGATCATCTGTTACTGGGTCCTCCCCTTCACGCTGATGGGGATCGCCGGCACCGCGTCCGGTGTGTTCCCGGCCTGGTTCGACAAGAAATCGGCACAGATGGCACGCCGGGACGCGTCGCTGGCACCGGGAAGCCCGGTGCCTCAGCCACCGGCGCAGGCGGCATCCATCGACCCGCGGCTCGGGGTGGATGTCCCCCTGGACTCCCGCCACGACGAACCATTGACCATCACTCTCGAATCCACCGGTGAGACGGTTGATGTCACCACGACCGCCACCGACCTGTATGGCGGGCTGTGGCGCTGGTCCACACGCGCGGACGGTTCGGCCCAGGTCACGAATGTCCCGATCTGGGCGATGGAGTTCGACGGACCCGCCGATCACGCCGACCTGTTCATCCCGCCGACCGAACCGTGGCTCGTTCGGGTGGAAGCCAGGGCCGGAGATCGCCGCACCGCGCTCACCTGCCGACGACACCCGGTCGCAGCCGGCGTCGAGGTCACCGACGTCCTGGTCGACGGGCGGCCGGGCCTGCTTGCAACACCCGCGTCCGCGATCGGACCGGCGGTGGTGTGTTTCGGCGGCTCGGAGGGTGGGGTGGACTCACAGCGTGCGATGATCGGCGCCCTGGCGTCGCGCGGTCACACCGCACTCGCGTACGGATGGCTCGATGACGACCCCGAGGCCGCTCCGGTCAGCGAGATCCCGCTGGAACGATTCGCCTCGGCGATCGCCTGGCTGTGCGCTCGCAGTGGTTCATCGGTGGCCGCGGTGGGCCTGTCCCGGGGAGCAGAAGGACTGACTGCGACGCTCTCCCATCGAGCGGATCTCGGTGTGTCCCACGTGATCCTGCTCAGTCCCAGCAGTGTCATCTGGCAGGCCATCGGCCCCGACGGGGAAATACCCGGCACGTCGTCGTGGACCCTCGACGCCTGGCCATCTCCCTTTGCCGCGCTGCCCACCGGCGCACTGATGCCACAACTGGTGGGCAATGCGTGGCGATTGTCGCGCGACATCGGCGCGGGGCGGCCAACCGTGCTGCGACTGCACCCCGCCTACGACGAGGGGCTGCGCAGAAGCATCGCCCCCGAGGCCCAGCTGGCATCCGAGCGGATCACCTGCCCCATACTGTGCATCAGCGGCTCCGACGATGCGCTCTGGCCGTCCGAACGCATGGCCGATGCCCTCCTCGGCCGACGAAATACATCCTCGGACAAACACATCCGATATGAGGGCGCCGGCCACTTCCTCCGCCCGGGACTGTTCCCGACGACCGTGCAACTGGCCGGCGGGATCGACTTGGGCGGGCGTGCGGCAGAGCACGCTTCGGCATGCCTTGCCCTCACCGACGACATCGTCACATTCATTGCCGGATGACGGGTTCGGTGACCGAGTGACCGAGTGACCGTCGGTGCGACACGGCGTGTAACAGCACCATCGTCAGCGCGATGAAGAAGGGGAACGACCAAGAGCACGAGTCACCACCACTCGAGAGGATCGTCACGATGTCTTTTACCCTTCGGCGCCTCGGCCTCGGCCTCGCCACCACAGCGATCACCCTGACCGCCGTCTGCGGCGGAGCCTCGATCGCACACGCCGCACCGCTCGAGGGCTTCACCTACACACCGTGCAGCCAGAAGTTCCGCACGCCGGTGGACCTCACGAAACCGGAACGGCCGATCTATCTCAGCCCCTACGGCACCGCCGGGATCTACTGCTTCACCATCTCGGGCAACCGGTCGGTGACCTACCTACAGCGCGGACCGTTGGGCGATTGGCACTACATGTATCCGTTCGCGCCGAACGCGTACTACATGCAGCTCATCGCCAGCTACCCGCCGTCGACGACGAAGCCGTTGCCGCGCTGACCAATTCGCATCGGACCGCGATACCCGGAGATCAACTCGTCGGCGTCCAGCCCAGCGCCGGCCCCAATCGCTGCGCCATGTCGGAGATGATCTGCGCGTAGTCCGCGGCGGCGAAGCTGAAGGGCAGGGCGAACGCCACCTCGTCGGCGCGCCGAAAACCGGCGTGCGCGTGCAGGATCTGCGCGATCTCTTCGCTGGGCCCGACGATGTCGGCGGCGAACATCATGCCGCGCGGTCCCTGTGGGGTGAGTGTGCGTTCGAATCGTGATGCGGCGTAGGCCCGGTACCGCTCGATCTGGCCGGGTGTCGCGGAGTCGGTGGGGATCACGACGAGCCCCTGCGAGACGCGCGCCGCGGCGGGATTCGGATGATGGGCGAGATAGGCATCGATGTGCTCGGCCTGGATCGTCGCGAAATCCCGCGACTCGGTACCCTCGATCGACACCACCGACGACGTCAGATAGTTCAGTCCCTGCCGCCCGGTCCAGATCGCCGAATCCCGACCACCGCCGTACCAGACCCGATCGGCGAGTCCCGGCGAGTGAGGCTGGACGCGGCGGGAGAACGATTCGATTCCGACGACCCCTTCGAAGGCGCTGACCGGCTCCCCGCGCAGGCACGTCAGCAACCGCAGCACACGATCCTTGGAGAAGTCCTCGATGTCGAAGGTATCGGGGTACAGCGACGCCTTGACGTCGTCGTATCGCATCGGGGTTCCCACGGACACACCCGGATTGACGCGTCCACCGGACAGGAGGTCGACGGTGGCGAGATCCTCGGCCAACCGCAGCGGGTTCTCCCAGCCGAGTGGGGTGACGGCGGTACCCAATTCGATGCGACGGGTCCGCACGGCCGCGGCCGCCATCATCGCCACCGGCGAGGATATCCCGTACTGCAGATGCCGGTGTCGTAACCACACGCTGTCGAATCCGAGGTCCTCTGCGCGTTCGATCACCGACAGCGTCTCGAGATGACCCTCGCGGGGACGGTCGGGATCGAACGATCCGATGGTGAGGAAGCCGAGCTTGCGCAACGGACGGTCCGGGGTGGGCATGAAAAACGGGTTCCTCTCGTACCGGCGCGGCGTCGTCCCCAACAGTCTGCACCATCGATACGACTCAGTTGCGCCGTCGCCGATTGCGTGGTGTGAGAGTCTGTTTCGCATGACCCCGACATCGAACGACGCCGGTCGGCACACGTTCGCCGGCGACAATCACGCCGGCGTCCATCCCGACGTGCTCGCCGCCATCACGCGGGCCAACCCCGGACACCAACCCGCCTACGGTGGTGACCTCCACACCGCGGCGTTGCGCGCGACGATTCGCGAGGTCTTCGGTCCCCGAGCCGAGGTGTTGCCGGCCTTCAACGGCACCGGCGCAAATGTGGTCGCCCTCACCGCTGCCACACCCCGGTGGGGAGCGGTCATCACCACCGACACCGCTCACATCGCGACATCCGAAGGTGGTGCGCCCGAACAGATCTCCGGGATCAAACTGCTGACGGCCGCGACCGCCGACGGAAAACTCACTCCCGATCAGATCATCGAGAAGGTCGCCGCCCGGGGAGATCCGCAGCGCGCGCAGCCGTCTGCGGTGAGCATCACCCAGGTCACCGAGCTCGGCACGGTGTACTCCGTCGACGAGATCGCCGCGATCTGCGAGACCGCACACCGCCTCGGTCTGCCAGTGCACCTCGACGGGTCCCGATTGTGGAACGCCGCGGCCGCGCTCGAGGAGTCCTTCCGTGCGTTCACGACCGATGTCGGGGTGGATGTACTCAGCCTGGGCGCAACCAAGAACGGTGCGCTCGGCGCCGAGGCGGTGGTCGTCATCGACCCCGATCGCATCGCGGGTATCGAGTATGTCCGAAAGGCCGCCGCGCAGTTGCCGAGCAAGATGCGGTTCCTATCGGCGCAACTCGAGGCCATGTTCACCGACGATCTCGGGCTGCGCAACGCTCGCCATGCCAATGCCATGACCCGGCGGCTGCGTACCCATCTCGAGGCCGCCACCGCAGACGGCGCACTGCCCGGTTTCGGTTTCGCCCAGGACAGCCCGGCCAACGCGATCTTCGCCACGCTCCCCGTGGACATCGCCGACGCCATCCGCGGCGACGTCTACTTCCACGACTGGGCACGCGAGCGGGGTGAGGTGCGCTGGATGACATCGTGGGACACCACTCCCTCGGACGTCGATGGGTTCGCCGAGATCATCCGGCAGCAATTCGCATCCGGGTCGCCGGTTCGGCGGGACTGATCGAGTACGCCAGTCCCATTCGGCGCAAGGCGACTCCGGCCACGAACCGGCGGGTCCGGCCGATCATGTGGTTGATGTCGGCGAGAGTCCACCCCGGCGCATACCGCAGGATCGGATCGCGGTCGGTCACCGGTTCGAGAAGCGCGATGTCGGCGGCGACCCCGGCCACCTGCCCTGCGTCCAGGACCGTCGTCCGTCGCCGGCACACCGCATCACGGGTCCCGGCACCGGGCGCAACCAGCGCCGAGGCCGGGCGCGGCGCGGCGTCACGTCCCGATCCGCGCCACAGCAGGGCGCTGAGCACGAACCACCGGTCATCGAGGCACAACATGTCGACATTGCGCATCTCGGGAACCATCGTCCAGACGATGGGCCGGGCGCGGGCACCGATACCCGAGGCAAACGAACCCGAACCGACGGCCACCGGTACCAGACCCCAGGCATCGGCGAGAGGATCGGCGGGGATGACCGAGATCGGGTCACGGCGCGCGGCCTCGACGGCGTCCGCGCGCACCGGATAGGCGTAGTAGCGACTTGTCATGTCGCACATGGTTGCTGCCGCCGGTCCGTGATCGGCGCCCCTCGGTGCGATATGTGGACACATCCACCGATATCCACAGCCGGGCTGTTTCTCCTCGGCAGGCATCGTCGGTGCGGGATCCCGGTGCGGGATCCCGGTGCGGCATGCCACAGAGTGATCCTGGCCACTACGAGGACCATCAGGGGCCACCTTCACGCCCACAAGTGTTGCGGGACAACCACTCGCGTCTCCGAGCACCCGGCCGGGACGCGATCGTGATCGCACCCGCGTCCGCGTAGCATCGCGGGGCGAGTCCGCCCGCCCATCCCTGCTCGTCGTGCCCGAAAGGTGTCATGTCTGCTGTGTCCGCCCAGTCAGCGATGCGGAACCCCTCGGTGCGGCACCACCAACCGGGCCTCGCGGTGGGCGCGACGTGGGCGGTGGGTGCACTGGCCTATCTCGTCGCCATCACCAATCGCACCTCGATGTCGGCTCTGGGAATCGATACCGCCCACCACTTCTCGATCGACCCGGCGACACTGTCGCTATTCGCGGTGATCCAGCTCGGCGTGTACGGCGTCGCGCAGATCCCGGTGGGCATGGCGTTGGATCGGTACGGGTCGCGGGCGGTGCTGACCGTCGGTGTCGGGCTGATGGCGGTGTCGCAGGTGGTGCTGGCGGCGGCACCGAGCGTGTGGATCGCCATTGCGGCACGCGTGCTCCTCGGCGCGGGCGACGCCGCGGTCTTCCCCTGCGTGCTGCGCATCATCGGGATTCGCTTCCCGCGACGGAGCGCGCCACTGATGGTGCAGATCACCGCGGTCATCGGGCAGTTGGGTCAGGTCGTCAGCATCATCCCCTTCGCCCATCTCGTACACGCCAAGGGCTGGCAGTCAGGCTTCTTGCTCCTGGCCGCGACGGCGGTGTTGGTGGCGGTCCTGTCGGCGGTGTTCGTCAGCGACGGTCGACGGCCCACCACCACCGGCGTATCAGGTTCGGCGGTCGGCGCCCGGCTACGCGCGTCGATCACCGAGCCCGGCACCCGGCTGGCGTTCTGGACACATTTCGTCACCCCGTTCTCCGCCAATACCTTCGGGGTCCTGTGGGGCTTTCCCTTTCTGGTGGCGGGCGAGGGCGTTCCCGAGTCGACCGCACGGACGGTCCTGGTCACTTCGGTGTTGGTGGGTGTGGTCGCCGGCCCCGTCCTCGGCCTGATCTCCGCCCGATTCCCCGCTCGGCGTGTTCACCTCGTGGTCGGGCTCGTCGCCGGTCAGGTGCTGGCGTGGGGCGCGGTTCTGCTCTACCCGGGCACGGCACCGCACTGGGTGCTTTATCTGCTCGCGATGGCGATCGGCGCGGGCGGTCCGGCGTCGATCGTCGCCTTCGACTTCGCCCGTGAATACAATCCGACCGACCGGCTGAGCACGGCCACCGGCATCGTCAACGCCGGCGGGTTCCTGGCCAGTGTGATCGCGATCCTGTTGATCGGTCTGACGCTGAACCTCACGTCGGATTCGCCGGGCGTCTACGGTCCGGCATCGTTCCGGGTGGCAATGCTGTGGCAGATCCCGCTGTGGCTCGTGGGCACGACGATGGTGTGTCGGGAGTACCGACGTACTCGCGCGGCGAGGAGTCCGAGTCGAGTGCCGGGCGACTAATCCGACGGGTCGTGCGCCGGCGAGACGCAGAACTGATTGCCGTCCGGGTCGGCGAGTGTCACCCACGCGAAATCGCCGATCGCGTGCTCGGCGATCCTCGTGGCGCCCGCGCCGACAAGGGAATCGACCTCGGCGTCGACATCGGTGGTGGTGAGATCGAGATGGATGCGGTTCTTGCCGGGCGTCGGATCGTCGACCTTCTGAAAACCCAGAACCGGTGCGCCCGGCGCCACCCCGGACACCATGACGAAGAAACCGTCGTTCTCGGCGATGACGGTGCCGCCGATGCGTTCCGACCACCACCGCGCGAGCGGGATCGGATCGGTGGTGTCGACGGTGATCATGCCCAGGGTCAGAGTCATGAGACCCATTGTGGATGGGTGGCTCGGGGGTGCCCGGAGCGGGCCCGCCGTCATCGCACAACGCGCCACTCCACGACGATCACTCCACGACGGTCACTCCACGACAAAGACGGGTATCAGGCGATCGGTCTTGGTCTGGTACTCCGCGTACGGCGGATACGCCGCCACGGCCAACGTCCACCAGTGCTCACGTTCGTCGCCGTCGATCTCGCGCGCCGTCATCTCCCGCACGGTGTCGCCGTCCTGGACGGTGACCTCCGGGTGCGCCTTGAGGTTGTGGTACCAGGAGGGATGGCTCGGCGCGCCGCCCTTGGACGCGACCATCGCGTAGCGGCCGTTCTCCTCCACCCGCATCAGCGGGACGTACCGCTTCTTACCCGACTTGGCCCCGGTGGTGGTGAACAGCACGATGGGCCGGTCCAGCACCTGCACACCGTCGGTGGTCCCCTGCTCGAGAATCGTCGCGGTCTGGGTGCGGACCCACTCGGTGGGGCTGAGTTCTGGTTGTTCAGTCATACCGGGACACAACACCGGTCAGCCGCCCCTATTCCGGCCGCCGTGTCGCGGCTCGACCGACGGCCCGGCGAATGCGACATTCCTCACGTCGGTAGACGCACACATCGGGCTTGACTTCTTAGGTTAGGCTAAGGCAATCTTCGCGATATGTCGAAGAAGATGATCATCACCATTGCCGCCGGCGCCGGAGCCGTTGCCGCCATGGCCGCCGGAGCCGGGCATTCTTCCGCCGCGGTCGCCGAGGGAACCTACAACTACTGCGTGCAGACCCAGTACGGCTCCTCGGTGGAAGAACGCTGCAACGAATACCGGGTGGAAGGCGACAAGCTCATCGGGCCCGCCAACACCCCGCTCACCCTCATCAGCACACCCAACGGCGCGTATGCCGACATCGAGCCGGTCAGCCGGGTGACCTTCATCAAGACCGCCGATGGATACAAAGCGATCAATTCCGTGCTCGGCGTTCCCATTGCGACGTCGACCTTCAATCCCGTCACCGACTGATCACACCCGACTGATCACACCCGACTGATCACACCCGACTGATCACACCCGACAACGCACGAGGCGCCGACCGCCTCGTGCGTTGTCATCTCCGCGTCACCTCACCTCAGGGCGGGAAGCGACAGGGGCAGCGGAACCGACGGATGCGACACCGGCTGCGCCGATGCGGCCGCGCTCGGTGCCGGTGTGGTGACCACGACCTGCCCGGACACGTCGTGACGCGGCGTCGAGGTGGGTGTGTCGAGGGGTACCTCCCAGCCACGTTGGTATCCCGTTGCCGCACCGACGATTGCGCCGGTCGTCACCGCCGGGATCTCCACCAGCGATGCCACGAGGGCGGTACCGACGAGCGGACCCACCACGAGACCCGTTGGCAGGAACGGTATCCCGAAGACGAGGCCGACCGTTCCGCCGACTACCGCACCGACGGTCGCGGCGACCGGCGCGGCCACCACACCACCGACCACGGCGTCGCCGACCATGTGTTCGGCGACCGTGTCCGCACGTTCCGGCCCGACTCCGTTGCTCTGCAGGACGTCGGAAATCCCCTGTACCACTTCCCCTGACGTGGCGGTGACCTCGGCCGCCAGCGCCGGCGAAACCGCTCGTGGACGATGCAGCCGGAGGTGGCCCACCTCGACCGTGTCCGTATCCGCCGCCGGTGTCGACGTGGATGCGGGCACCGCCATTCCGAAGAGACGCGTCTCGGCCGATGTAGAGGGTGACCCCGGCACGACCTGCGATACGCCTACCACGCCACCTGCCGCGGTCCACGGCACCATCCCCGACACGGCGTCTGCGGCCTCGAGCGCGTTCCGAACGACCGGATGGACCGGTGTCGCGTCGCCGCCGATCGGGACCGCGAGCGGAGTCGTCCGGGTCGTGGCCGCGGACGTCGGTGCGTCGGCGAGCACCGGAGCCGCGGCCAGCACCGTGGCCGTCATCGCGGCACCCAGAAGCGTGGCGACCGGAAGATGAGATTGAGGACGGCGGTGCGAGGTCGGGCCGGCGGATTCGCTCATGGGGTACCTCCCTGGTGATCGGGAGACGAGAGCTACTGCACAACAGGAGTTTTCGATACGACGATGCCGTCCGGCCATGTGATCAACCCATCTGTTTGTTGAGGACCGCGGCGATTGCCGCGATCGAGCTGGTGTCCGTCATCGCCAGGTGGTCGACGTCGATGTCGACATTGGCGATCGTCCCGTGAACGTGTGCACGCCACCCGAGATGCCCCGTGGCGTCCGGACGTCGATCCCGCGTCGCGGTGAAGTACCGCACATCGGCGTCCACGACCGGCGGCTGCCAGTCACCCGCGGCCCGGATCATCAGGTTGTAGGCATCGGTGAGCCGTTCGATCGTCGCGGCGTCGATACCCAGGCCGTCCCCGAGGTGGTCGGCGATCGCCGCGGCCGCCTCCGCCGCGGTGGAGTCCGGGTCGACGAAATCTATGCCGAGTACCGGGCCGAGGTTGGCGATCAACTCTCCGGCGGTGACGGTGGTCGCCGACGAGGCATCGATTCCATCCGCTTCGGCGTCGAGCAGTGCCAGCAGGGCGACGTCCTGTCCGTCGGCGCGCAGCTCGGCGGCGACGGCGTGTGCGATGACGCCGCCCAGCGACCAGCCGAGCAGGTGGTAGGGACCCTGGGGCTGTACGGTCCGGATCTCCGCGGCGTACCGCCGAGCGATCTCGAACATCGTTGTCGGACCAGGGTTCTCCCCTCCGATCTGCGGTGCCTGCAGACCGTAGATCGGACGATCGGCACCGAGATGCTGTTCGAGGCCGTGATAGCACCAGGCCAGACCGGAGGCGGGGTGCACACAGAACAGGGGTTCCCGTTCACCGGTCGTGCGGATCGGCAAGAGGACCTCGAGGCCGAGCGCGAGGGGCTCGGTGGCGTCGATTCCCTCCCGCATCCCGGTCTCGATCCGCTTGGCGAGGTCGGCCGGATTCGGGTCGGAGAGCATCCACCGGACCGGGATGTCCACGTGCAGTTCACTGGCGAGCTGATTGACGACCTGCACCGATCGCAGCGAATTGCCACCCAGCGAGTAGAAGTCGTCGTCGGCACCCACCCGCGACAGGCCGAGGACCTCCTCGAAGGTGTGCGCGATCTCGCCTTCGAGCCAGGAGGACGGTTCGCGGAACTCCTCGGCGGCAACAAGCGCCGGCAACGGCAACCGCGCGCGGTCCAGTTTTCCCGACGCGGTGAGCGGCACCGTGTCCAGGACCATCACCATGGTGGGAATCATGTAGCCGGGCAGGGAGGTTGCCGCGAACACCGTCACCTCGGTGGTATCGACCACGGCCCCGGCCGCCGGAACGAGATAGACGACGAGGTACTCGACGGCGTCGGTGGCCCGCACCGCGGCCACCGCCCGCGCGACGCTCTGGTGACCGGCGAACACCGATTCGATCTCACCGAGCTCGATCCGGAGACCACGCAGCTTCACCTGGAAATCGTTGCGGCCGAGATACTCCAACTCTCCGCCCGCGTTCCGGCGGGCCAGGTCGCCGGTGCGGTACATCCGCTCACCGGTGACGAACGGATCGGGGACAAAGCGTTCGGCGGTGAGACCGAACCGCCCGTGGTATCCGCGGGCCACCTGAACTCCCGCCAGGTACAGATCGCCGGCAACGCCTGACGGAACGGGACGCAACCGCGAATCCAGCACGTAGGCACGGGCATTCCACACCGGTGTTCCGATCGGGACGGCCCCGGCTTCGGCGGGCCGCACCTGATGGGCGGTGGCGTGGACGGTGAACTCCGTCGGACCGTAGAGGTTGTGCAGCGCGACGTGCGGCAGCACCCGCCGTGCCGCGCTCACCACATCCGGGCCGAATGCCTCGCCGGCGACCAACAGTGCCCGCAAGGAATCGAGCGACCCGGCGGGGGCCGTCGCGGTGAACAACGCGAGCATCGACGGTACGAAGGAGGTGATCGTGACCTCTTGCGCGGCAATTGTTTCGGCGAGATAGACAGGATCGGTGTGCCCGTCGGGCCGGGCGATCACGAGCCGGGCACCCACAGCGAGGGTGGCGAACAGTTCCCACACCGAGACGTCGAAGGTGGCCGGCGTCTTCTGCAGCACCACATCGGTGTCGTCCAGGCCGTAGGCCTGCGCGATCCACCGGATTTGATTCACCACCGAACGATGGGATACGGCAACACCTTTCGGCCTGCCTGTGGAACCGGAGGTGAACAGCACGTATGCGATGTCGTCGGGACGTAGCGGTGCGATCCGTTCGTCGTCGGTGATCGGTGCGTCGTCGAACCCGCTCAGGTCGATGGTCTGCAGCGAACTCAGCACCACCACCGGTTCGGCACACTCGAGCATGTAGTCGATGCGTTCGGCCGGGTGATCGGGATCGACGGGAACGTATCCGCCACCCGCCGCGTGGACGGCATACATCGCGGTCAGTTGGTCGACGGAACGCCGCATCCGCAGCGCCACCAGGGAGTCCGGTCCGACCCCCTCGGCGATCAGCCATCGCGCCAGCCGGTTGACCCGGGCGGCGAACTCGCCGTAGGTGCAGGTGACCGCGTCGACGGTGACCGCGGGCGCATCCGCGTGCTCACGTACCGAACGGGCGAATGTCGACGCCAGGGTCTCGTCCCGGTCGATCGGGTGGGTCGTCGAGCCCCACTGCGCCGCGATCTCCTCCCGCTCGGCGGCGTCGAGCAGGTCGATGTCGTGCACGGCCTGCGTGGTGTCGTCGACCAACGCCGACATCAGCCGGATGAGGCGTTCGACGAAGGTGGTGACGGTCGCCGCGTCGAACAGATCGGTGGCGTAGGTGACCCCACCGGTGATGCCGGCCGGCGCGCCCGCGTCGTCGTAGGTGTCCGACACGGTCACCTGCATGTCGAACAGTGAGACGTCGCTCTCGGACTCCACCGCCGACACCGACAGGTCTGGCAGTGCGATATCGGTGGCGGCCAGGTTCTGGAATACCAGCATGACCTGGAACAGCGGATTGTAGGAATGCGAGCGCACCGGGTTGAGTTCCTCCACCAGGCGCTCGAAGGGTACGTCTGCGTGGCCGAACGCGGCCAGATCCGTATCCCGCACGTGCTCGATCAACTCGCGCAACGACATCCCGCCCCGCAAGCGGGTGCGCAGCACCAGCGTGTTGACGAACATCCCGATCAAATCATCCAGTTCGGGAGCACCTCGTCCGGCATACGGCGTTCCGATGGCGACGTCGTCAGTGGCGGCGAGCCGGCCCAACAGCGCCGTCAGCGCGGCGTGGACGACCATGAACAGCGTCGTGTTGTGTTCGCGGGCAACACGCTGCAGCCCGGCGTGCAGGTGGGCGTCGATCGTCAGGGGGATGGTCGCTCCCGCATAGGATTGCGCGGTCGGGCGCGGGCGATCGGTCGGCAGTTCCAGCAGTGCCGGGCTGCCGCTCAATTGCTGTGTCCAGTAGTCGATCTGCGCGCGGAGAAGGGAGTTGGGATCGTCGGCGGAGCCGAGCACCTCGCGCTGCCAGATGGTGTAGTCGGCATACTGCACCTCCAGCGGAACCCAGCCCGGTGCGTCTCCGAGCATCCGGGCCGAGTAGGCGGTCATCATGTCTCCCGCGAGCGGCGCCAGCGATGAACCGTCACCGCAGATGTGATGCAGCACCACGGCCAGCACCCACTCGTCGCCACCGAGCGCGTACAGGTGAATACGTGCGGGTGCCTCGCAGGTCACCTCGAACGGGGTCCGCACCAGATCCGAAATCGATTGGGCAAGATCATCTTCGGCGATGTCGGTGATGACCATCGACGAGCGACGGGCGGCGACCGGGAGGATCACCTGCGTCGGTGCACCCGCCTCGAACGGGTACACCGTCCGGAGGATCTCATGCCGGGCGACGACGTCGTCGATCGCCAACTGCAGGGCGGCGACGTCCAACTCCCCCGACAGACGCACGACGATCGGGATGCTGTAGGCCGGCGAATCCGGCTCGAAGCGGTTGAGGACCCACATCCGTTGCTGTGCATACGACAGCGGGATGTGTTCGGGCCGCTGCTGTGCGCGCAACGCCACCCGGCCGGTGCCGGTGTGCGATTCGGCGCGTGCGGCCAACCGCTCGACCGTGGATGCCTCGAAGATCATCGACACCGGGACGTTGGTGTCCAGTGCCGCACCGATCCGCGCCACCACCCGGGTGGCGATGAGGCTGTTCCCGCCGAGATCGAAGAAATCGTCGTCGGCGCCGACGTTGCGTTCGATGCCGAGGACGTCGGCGAACACACCCGCCACGATCTCCTCCACCGGCGTCGACGGGGCGCGAAACGCCCGCGTGGTGATCATCGGTGCGGGCAGCGCCGTGCGGTCGAGTTTGCCGCTCGGGGTCAGCGGAACCTCGTCGATGACCATCACCGCGGCCGGAACCATATACGACGGCAACGCCTCGGCGAGCAGGGCACGCAGCTTCTCCCCCGAGATCACCGCGTCGGCGGCGGGCACCACATACGACACCAGACGGAGCCCGATGGCCTCGTCGCGATGTGGCAGCGTGACGGCGAATCCGACGTCGGATCGTGCACCCAGGGCCGCATCGATCTCACCCAGTTCCACTCGGAAGCCGTTGATCTTGACCTGGAAGTCGTTGCGTCCCAAGAACTCCAGCGTTCCGTCTGCGCCCCAGCGGACCACGTCACCGGTCCGATACAGCCGTTGCCCGGCTTTCCCAAAGGGATGGGCGACGAACCGGGACGCGGAAATCCCGGGCCTGTTCAGGTATCCGCGGGCAAGCGCCGGACCCGCCACGTAGAGTTCCCCGGCGACCCCGGCCGGCACCGGTTGCATCCGCGAATCCAGCACCAGCGCCTGCATTCCCGGCATTGGGTGGCCGATCGTCGACCGTTGCCCGGCGCGCACGGGCTGCGACGCCGTCGCGACGATCGTGGTCTCGGTCGGACCGTAGAGGACCCGGAATTCCCGGGTGTGGGCCGGGTCGGAACCGACCCACCGACGGACCAGGTCGGTGGGTACCTCGTCCCCACCGGACAGCACCACCTGCAGGTCGTCGAGTCCGATGTCGTCCACCGAGGCCAGCGCGGCGGGGGTGACGAAGGCGTGCGTGATCCGCTGTTCGCGGAGGAAGTCGGCGAGTTCGTCGCCACCGCGGACCCCGGTCGGTGCCACCACCAGCGCCGATGCCGCGCTCACCGCCAGCAGGATCTCCAGCAGGGAGGCGTCGAATGACGGTGACGCGAAATGCAATACCCGTGAGGTGGGACCGTCGACCGGATCGACGTGTAGTCCGGCGAGATAGTCGGCGATACCAGCGTGGGTGACGGCGACTCCCTTGGGCACACCGGTCGACCCGGAGGTGAACACCACCCAGGCGGTGTTGGTGATCCGCAGCGGATGGGTCCGCTCGTCCGCGGTGATCGGCGTGTCGGCCGATGCGGCGATCTGCGCGGCGGCGACGGCCGTGTCGATGACCACCCAGTCCACCTCGTCGGGCAGCGCGGGTCGCGCCGCCAGCGTCGTGATGCCCAGTGCCGCTCCCGAATCCGCGACCATCTGATCGATGCGCGCGGTCGGGTAGTGCGGATCCACCGGCACATACGCCGCACCGGATTTGACCACCGCCCACCAGGCGACCAGCGACTCCACCGACCGTTCGATCGACACCACGACGCGCCGTTCGGGACCGGCACCCGACGCCATCAGCCTGCGTGCCAGACGATTCGACCGGCGGTCGAGGTCGGTATAGGTGAGTTCGGTCGATCCGGAGATCACGGCGGGTCCTTCGGGGTTGCGGCGCACGGCCGCGGCGAACACGTCGGTCAGCAGCACCGGCGACCCGGCGGCGCCGGAACCCACCCGGGACAGCAGATGTGCCCGTTCGTCGGCGCCGAGCCACTCGATGGCACCGAGGGGTCGGGCCGCGTCGTCGGCGACGGCCTCGAGAACACGGGTCAACCGATGGACGACGTCGATGACGGTCGAATCATCGAACAGGTCGCGAGCGAACATCATGACGCCCGAAACGCCCTGCGCCGCACCGTCCTGGCCGTACTCGTCGGCGATCACCAGTTGCAGGTCGAACTGGCACATCCCGGTATCGGCCTGTGCGCGTGACACGGTGACCCCGGGCAGTTCCACCCGGACATCGGAGAGATTCTGGAAGGCCAGCGCCACCTGGAACAGAGGGTGATGCGCCGTCGAGCGCTTCGGATTGACCTCCTCCACGATCCGTTCGAAGGGCACATCGGCGTGCTCGAATGCGGCGAGGTCGGTCTCGCGCACCCGATCGAGGAGTTCGGTGAAGGGCTCGGTAGCCACGACGGCGGTGCGCAGTGCCAGGGTGTTGACGAACATACCGACCAGGTCGTCGAGGCCGGGTTCGCCGCGCCCGGCGACCGGGGTGCCGATCACCACGTCGTCGGCGCCACCGAGACGTCCGAGAACTGCCGTCAGCGCCGCATGCATCACCATGAAGAGCGACGCCCCGCGCGAGCGCGCCAACGCCAGCAACTTCCCGTGCAGGTCTGCACCGATCTGCACCGGCACCCGACCGCCGGACAACGATGCGACCGCGGGACGGGGCCGATCCGTCGGCAGGTCCAGCAGGTCGGGCGCGTCGGTCAGCGTCGACGTCCAGAAGCCCAGCTGCGCGTGCATCAGCGACTGCGGGTCGTCGGCGGCGCCGAGGACCTGCCGTTGCCACAATGCGTAGTCGGCGTATTGAACTGTCAGTGGCTCCCACATGGGTTCACGACCGGCCAGTCGCGATGCGTACGCCGACATGACATCCCGTGACAGCGGTCCCATCGACTGACCGTCACCGGCGATGTGATGAACCACGAGTACCAGCAGGTACTCCCCGGCCTCGCCGTCGCGCTCATCGTCGAGTTCGAGCACACCCACCCGGATCGGCACCCGCGAGGTGACGTCGAAACCGGCGCGCACGAGGCCGCCGGCGACCTGCCCGACCTCCGACGCCGACACGTGCCGGACATCCACGTTCAGCGCCACGTCATCGAGCACCACCTGCCGTGGTTGTCCGTCGGTCTCAGGGTAGATGGTCCGCAGCACCTCATGGCGGCCGATGACGTCGGCGAGCGCCGATTCCAGGGCGCAACGGTCCAGGCGGCCGGACAGCCGCAGCATCACCGGGATGTTGTAGGCCGGGGAGTCCGGTTCCAGCCGGTTGAGGAACCACATCCGTTGCTGCGCCAGCGACAGCGGGATGATGTCCGGCCGCACCGTCGGGGTCAGCGGCAGGCGGCCGCCACCGGTCAGCGAGGTCGCCGCCGCCGCCAGGGCCGCCGGAGTCGGCGCCTCGAAGACCAGGCGTACCGGTATCCGGACACCGAGGGCGGCGCCCACGCGCGCGGCGACCAGCGACGCGCTCAGCGAGTCGCCTCCGAGTCCGAAGAAGTCGTCGTCCACACCGACCTGATCGACCTTCAGGACCTCTTCGTAGGCCCTGACGACCCTTCCTT
This sequence comes from Gordonia sp. NPDC003950, assembly GCF_053605205.1. Classification (NCBI taxonomy): domain Bacteria; kingdom Bacillati; phylum Actinomycetota; class Actinomycetes; order Mycobacteriales; family Gordoniaceae; genus Gordonia; species Gordonia sp. NPDC003950. The sequence goes on from NZ_JBSGIT010000017.1 coordinate 99,322, forward strand.
CGACCCACGTCGACGGCGCCCGGTAGCCGGATGCCTCGAACACCGGCTTCGGCAGCCGGGTGCGATCGAGCTTTCCGGTCGGGGTCAGAGGGATCTCGTCGAGAACGATCACCGCGGCCGGCACCATGTAGACGGGTAACGAATCCGCCAGGGCCGTGCGGAGTTCGACACCGGACACGGTGGTGCCGGGATCGGCCACGACGTACGACACCAGGATCGGCGGACGGCCGTCGTGTTCGGCGCCGATGGTGACCGCATAGGCGACGTTCGCCCGGTTGCCCAGGAGTGCATCGATCTCACCCAGCTCCACCCGGGTACCACGCACCTTAACCTGGAAGTCGTTGCGTCCCAAGAATTCCAGCTGCTTGTGCACGTTCCGGCGCACCAGGTCTCCGGTGCGATACATCCGCCGACCGGGTTCGCCGAAGGGGCAGGCCACAAAGCGCGACCCCGTCGTCGCCGGCTTGCCGATGTATCCGTCGGCCAGGCCCGCCCCGACGAGGTAGAGCTCACCCGCGACATCGTCGGGGACCGGGCGCAGCCAGGTGTCGAGGATCGCGACGCCGACCGCTCCGGCCGGTGTGCCGATCGTGATCGGTGCGGTGGGTTCGAGTGGTTCGCTTGCCGTCGCCCAGATGGTGCCCTCGGTGGGCCCGTACAGGTTGACCATGCTGCGTTCGGGTGCCCACCGATCGACCAATTCGGGTCCGACGGCTTCGCCCGCTGTCGCCAGCACCGCGAGTCCCTCGAGACCGTCGGAGGGCACCGTCGCCAGCGCCGAGGGGGTCAGGACGGCATGCGAGACCTGCTCACCGCGCATCAGTGCCGCGAGTTCCGGGCCGCCGTAGACGTCGGGCGGGGACACCACCAGACGCCCGCCGGAACCGTGCGCCATCAGCAGTTCGAACAGTGATGCGTCGAAGCTCGGCGAGGCCACCTGCAGGACGGTCGACGCGGGCTCGACGCCCAGCGTCCGGCGCTGCGCGGCGATCAGGGGCGCCAGCCCCCGATGACTCACACGCACACCCTTGGGCGTGCCGGTGGACCCGGAGGTGTAGATGACGTACGCGGCGTCATCGACCCCGATCGATGTCGCACGCTCGCCGGCGGTGATCGTTGCGGCACTCTCGGATTCGATGTCGCGGGTCAGGTCGGGGCCGTCGACGATGAGCCAATCCACGATGCCCGGCAGCACCGACCGGGAACCGGCGGTTGCCAGTCCCAGGCTCGCGTTCGAGTCGGCGAGCAGGAATCCGATGCGTTCGGCCGGAAGACTCGGGTCCACCGGCAGGAAGGCGACGCCGGCCTTGGCCGCCGCCCATATCGCCACCACGGCGTCGAGGGATCGCGGAAGCGCGCAGGCCAGCACCCCGTGCGGATCCGCGATGCGCCGGAGCAGGATGCGGGCCAGTCGGTTGGAGCGTTCGTCGAGCCAGCGGTAGGACACCGATGCGCTGCCGCAGGTGACCGCGACCGCGTCGGGCTCACGGTGCGCGGTGCGCTCGAGGATGTCGCACAGCGTGCTCGATCCCGACCGCGCGATTGCGCCCGCCGGCCACGCGACCTCCGCGCCGCCGGCCGGGATCTCGGCCAGTCGGGTCGCGGGCGCCTCGGCGATGCGGATGAGTCCGCCGACGAATCGATCGAGAATGTCGTGGGCCCGCTCGGTGTCGAAGACGTCGTGCCGGAACCGCAGGGTGATCGACAGTCCGGTCCCGCTCCCCTCGCCGTCAAGGGTCGGTGCGACCACCAGGCTCAGCGGATACGGAGTGGCGTCGACGCCGCTGATCGCCTCCACCCGCAGTCCGGCCGCCTCGACGAGTTGCGCCAGTGCCGCCTCATGCAGGGGGAACGACTGGAAGGCGAGCGCGGTGTCGAACAATTCCGGGACGCCGACACTGCGGTGGATCTCCGGCAGTCCCACGAAGTGATGATCGAGCATCATCGCCTGATGCTCGTGGACGCGGATCAGCAACTCCCGCAACGACAGTCCCGGGTCGAGTGGCACCCGCACCGGCACCGTGTTGAGGAACATCCCGAGCGTCTGATCGACGTGCGGCAGCTCCGGTGGGCGACCCGACACGGCCGAACCGAAGATCACATCGTCCTCACCGGTCAGGGCTTTCAGGTTCAGTGCCCACGCGGCGGCCAAGGCGGCGCCGACGGTGACGGCGGCGTCGGCCGCGACCGTTCGGAGGCGGGTGAACTGGGCGACGGAGATCTCCGCGCGCACCTCCCCTGCGGTGCCCGCCGCCCGGCCAACCCGGCGATCGCTGACGAGGGTGGGTGCGTCGATGTCGGAGTACGCCTGCGCCCAGGCCGAGGTGGCGGCGTCGATGTCCTGTTCGCTCAGCCAGCGCAGGTAGTCACGGTAGGACGACGCCGAGCGGGCCCCGTCGATGCGTTCCGGGGCCCCGTAGTACTCGAGGAGTTCACCCATCAGTAGCGGCATCGACCATCCGTCCAGGATCACGTGGTGATTGGTGATCAACAGGCGGAAGGCGCCGGAACCCACCCGCAGCAAGGTGAATCGGATCAGCGACGGCGCCGACAGATCGAATCCGGCGGCGGTGTCCGCGGCGGCGAGGGCGTCGGCGGCGAGGTCCGGGTGGGCGTCGGGGTCGTCGGTGAGGTCGACCTCCCGGAACCGGACCTCGGCGTCGCCGACCACGATCTGGCACGTGCCGGTGGACGTCTCGACGAATGCGGCCCGGAGGATGTCGTGGCGGTCGACGAGCGCCTGGGCCGCGCGGCGCAGCCGGTCCCCGTCGATCTCGCCGGTGAAGGCGATGGTCGATTGCACCGTGTAGTCGTCCGGGTGGCCATCGGGACGGGTGTCGAGGCCGTCGGTGTCCAACAAGCCGGTGTCGAACAAGCCGGTGTCGAACGTCGAATGGAAATGGATGCCCGATTGCATCGGCGAGAGCGACCACACATCCGAGAGGGACGGATACCGGCGGAGAAGCATGTCGATGTCGGCGTGGGTGAGGTCGACGAGCGGGAAATCCGAGGGACGGAATCCGCGTTCCGGAACGACCCGCCGCGACGGCGGCGAGTAGGGCGGTAACGACGGCTCCGCGGCGCTGTCGTCGGATGCCAGCGCGGCCAGCGCGGCGACCGTCTTGGCCTCGAAGACGTTGCGGGGGGTGATCGACAGTCCCGCGGACTTCGCGAGTGCCACCAGTTGCATCGACACGATGCTGTCGCCACCCAACGCGAAGAAGTTGCTGTCGGCGGAGACGGTGTCGAGGTGGAGAACCTCGGCGAAGAGCGCGGCCATCACCTCTTCTGTCGGTGTCTCCGGTGCCCGGCCGTCGGTGTCGGCGCGGAATTCACGCTCACGCAGCGCCTGGCGGTCGATCTTTCCGGTGCGCGTCAACGGCATCGTGTCCAGTTCGACGATGGCCGTCGGGTTCATGTAGTGCGCCAGGGTGGCCGCGAGGTCGTCATGGAGTGCCGCGATGTCGAGCGGGTGACCGTCGGCGGCGACGACGTAGGACACCAGAATCGGGTGGCCGGCCGGCCCGGGCCGGGCGACGGTGGCGACCTGTGCCACCGCCGGGTGCGCCGCGAGGTGGGCGTCGACATCGCCCGGTTCGATCCGCAGCCCGTGGATCTTGACCTGTTGATCGTTGCGGCCCAGGTACTCCAGCCGGAGCCCGTCGTCGCAGCGCTGCCACCGGACGGAATCTCCTGTGCGATAAAGCCTTTCCGCAGTGGTCGAGTTCGGGTCGGCGACGAATCGGGATGCGGTGGTGCCGGACCGGTCGAAGTAGCCGCGGGCCAGCCCGGGTCCGCCGAGGTAGAGCTCACCGGTGACGCCGATCGGTACCGGGCGCAACCAGGCGTCGAGGACCAGGGCGGACAGGCCGCGGATCGGGCGTCCGATGGTCACCGGCTCCCCCGGCCGCAGCTCGTCGGCACCGGTCGCCCAGATCGTGCATTCGGTGGGACCGTAATGGTTCATCAGTCGACGCCCCGGCGCCCACCGGCCCACCAGGTCGGCGCCGGTGGCCTCACCGACGACTGCGACGGTGGCCAGTGACGGCACCTGGGAGGGATCCATGGTGTTCAGCGCCGACGGGGTGATGATCGCGTGGGTGACCCGGTGCATCCGGACGAGTTCCTCGAGCTCGGAACCGCCGTAGACGTGCGGCGGTGCCACCACGAGGCAGGCCCCATCGGCGTGGGCGAGCAGCACCTCCGACACGCACGCGTCGAAGCCGGGTGAGGCGACCTGCAGGACCACCGAGCCGGGACCGGCGGCGAAGGATTCCGACTGTGCGGCAACCAGATCGGCCAGTCCTCGGTGCGTCACATGGACGGCCTTGGGCCGACCGGTCGAACCGGAGGTGTAGATCAGGTATGCCGCATTGTCCGGGCGCAGACCGTTGTCGACGGAGTCGACGGGATCGACGGGGTCGACGGAGCAGACGGGTTCGCGGGCGGTCGCGGCATCATCGAGCAGGAGCCAGTCGACGGCGTCCGGCAACCGCTCGGCGACGGCGTCGACGGTGACCCCGAGCGGGCAGGACGAGTCGGCGAGGAGTTCGGCGAGCCGTTCGGCGGGATTGTCCGGGTCGAGCGCGACGAAGGCGGCTCCGGTCTTGGCGACCGCCCACATTCCGACGACGAGTTCGGGCGACCGGGGTACCGCCAGGGCGACGAACGACTCGGGTCGGGCGCCGCGGCGGAGGAGTTCGGCGGCCACCCGGTCCGAGCGGTGATCGAGTTCGCGGTAGGTCATCTCGTGCTCACCCGCGCGCATCGCGACCGCGTCGGGATGGCGCCGGGCACTGTCGCGGAGGATGTCGCGCAACATCCGATCGGCGACCGGCGCGGGACCACGCACCGACAGCAGCTCCGAACGTTCAGAGTCCTGGCAGGCGGCGAGCTGGGCGACGGCGCGCCCGGGATCGCCGACCACCTGGCGCAGCACCATGACGAACCGGTCGAGCAGTGCGGCGGCCGACCGGTCGTCGAGGCGGTCGGTGGCAAAACGCAGGGTCAGCCCGAACGTGCTCGGCTCGTCGGCGACCGACGGTCCGGCGCCGGCCGGACGCGGCGGCGTGACCTGCAGGCTGACCGGGTAGGGGGTGGCGTCGTGGGCGACGAGATCGACCCAGGACAGGCCGGCGTCGGCCAGTGTCGCCTCGAGGCCGGCCCGATCGAGCGGGTAGGACTCGAGGACCGTGACCGTGTCGAACATGTCGGCAATGCCGGTCGCCCGTTGGAGTTCGGCCAGCCCGACGTCACGGTGATGGAGGGTGGCGGCCTGCTCGGCCTGGGTCCGGGCCAGCAGGTCGGCAACGCTCTCGTCGGGTTCGAGCCGGATTCGGACCGGCACGGTGTTGATGAACAGTCCGATCATCCGCTCGATCCCCGGGATGTGCGGGGGCCGATCGGAGACCGTGTTGCCGAAGACCACGTCACGGCGGCCGGTCATGATCGTGAGCAGCACGGCCCACACCACCTGAATCGACGTGTTTGCGGTGACCCCGAGGGCGCGCCCGAGTCGCAGGACCGAGTCGGAGGTCGCGAGATCGAGATCGAGTGTGACCTCGCCGGTCTGGGCCCCGGCCGCGCGGTCGGGCTTGCCGGTCAACAGGGTCGGACCGTCGATCCCGGCGAGGACCTGCCGCCATCCGTCGACGGCCGCCTCGTGGTCGCGCGTGTGCAGCCAGTGCAGGTACTCGCGGTAGGACTGGGGGGCCGGCAGGTCCGGCGCCTGACCGTCGCCGGCGTGTCCGTCACCGATGTAGAGCATGAGCAACTCACCGATGAGCACCGGCGCCGACCACCCGTCGAGCACGATGTGGTGATTGGTGATGACCAGCGTGAACTCGTCGTCGTCGACCCGGATCAGATGAAAACGCACCAGCGGCGGACGGGCCAGGTCGAACGGGGCGGCCGATTCCGCGGTCAGTCGCCGCACCTCGCGTGTGCGAGCCGACGAGTCGGTGTCGGCGGTGTCGGCGGTGTCGGCGAAGCCGGTCACGTCGGAGAAGGTCCAGTCCACCGTCGCGTCGCGGAGAAGGATCTGCCGGGGTCCAGAACCCGACTCGACGAAGGCCACGCGGAGGCTGTCGTGCCGGTCGATGATCGTCTGGGCGGCACGCCGCATGCGCTCGGGGTCGAGTGATCCACTGAGAGTCAGCTCGGCCTGCACGGTGTAGCCGTCGGCGGCCTCGTCGTAGAGCGTGTGGAACATCAACCCGGACTGCAGCGCCGTCAACGGCCACACGTCGGTCATCGACGGGTGCTCCTGCGTCCACCGATCGATGTCGTCCTGTGTCGTCGCGACCAGTGCGAAGTCCGACGGGGTGTGACCGCCGGCGCCTTCGGAGTGCACATGCCCGGCCAACGCGGTCAGGGCCTGTACCCACAGCCCGGCCAGTTCGTCCACGTCGGCGCGATCCAGTGCGAGCGAGGCGAATTCCCATGTCGCGGCCAGTTCCGGACCGTCGGGGCCGGGTTCGGCGATCGCATTGATGTCCAGCAGTGCCGACAGCGTCATCTGCGGGTCGTCGGTGCCGCGCAGCGAGGCGAACTCGGCGGCCGGCGCCCACGGTCCCGAATACTCGTGGGAGCCGGCCCGGCCGAGATAGTTCATGCTGATCGCCGGCTCCGCGAGGGCCCCGAGGGCGGCGCGTCCGCGTGGATCGAGGTAGCGCACCAGGCCGTAGCCGATGCCGTTGTCCGGCACCGCTCGCAGTTGCTCCTTGATCCGCTTGATCGCGTGACCGGCGGCGGGGCCGCCGGTGAACGCGTCGTCGATGTCGACGTCGTGGAGGTCGAGTCGCACCGGGAATCGTGAGGTGAACCACCCGACCGTCTCGGTCAGGTCGGCACCGGGTAGGACCCCCTCCTCGCGGCCGTGGCCTTCCAGCGAGATCAGTTCGGCGTCGCGGGCCATGCCGCGGCGCCGGCGCCACCGGGCCAACGCCAGTGCCAGCGCCGCGAGCAGGGAATCGTTGGCGCCGCCGTGGAATCGTGCGGGGACGGTGGTGAGGACCGCGTCGGTGACCTCCGTCGGGACGCGGACCTCGATCGTTCCGGCGGTGGCACGCACATCGGTCGCGGCGTCGAGCGGACGCGTACCGAGATGGTGGCCGGGATGATCGAGGACCTCGGTCCAGTGCTCGAGTTCGGCGTCGGTCCGGGCCGGTGCCTGTTCGACGAGACCGTGCGCCCACCGCCGGAACGAGGTGGTCGCGGGACCCGGTCGCGCGTGACCACCCTCGCTGATCTGTTGCCACGAGCGGGCCAGGTCGGTGAGGATGATCCGCCACGACACCCCGTCGACGGCGAGATGGTGGATCACCATCCACATCAGATCCGGTGCGGTGCCCCGACGATCCTGCATCCAGACGAATCGCACCAGTCGTCCTGCGCGCGGGTCCAATTCGTCGGCGGCCGCCTGCAGGTGCGCGTCGATCTCGGCGGCGTCGCGCCGTTGCAGCCACACGTGGCGCAGGACCGCATCGGGATCGACCGCGGTGCGCTCGCGGACCTCGACCTGACCGTCGAGCGGTTGCTCACCGCACAGGACGCCGCGCAGGATGTCGTGGCGGTCCAGCAGGGCACCGAGCGCGGCCACCAGCGTGGCGCGTTCGATGTGGTCGGGCAGTTCCACCAGCGCCGACTGGGTGAATCGGTCGATGTGTCCGCGGTCGAACATGGCGTGCATGATCGGCGACAGCGGGAGCGTTCCGATACCGCCTCCGGGGAATTCGGGGAGCATTGCGCCCTGGCCGACGTCGGTGGCCACCGCGGCCAACGCCGCGACCGTCTTGCTCTCGAACACGTCCTGCGTCGAGAAGGCGAGCCCGACGAGTTTGGCCCGCGCAACGAGCTGGATGGACAGGATGCTGTCGCCGCCGAGGACGAAGAAGCTGTCCTCCGCACTCACCTGCGCGACTCCGAGGACCTCGGAGAACAGTTGGGCCAGTTGGCATTCCCGCGGCGTCGCGGGCGACCTTCCGGCTCCGGTGGATTCGAATACCGGTGCGGGCAGGCCACGCCGGTCGATCTTGCCGAACGCGTTGACCGGTAGCGCGTCCAGGGACGTGATCACCGTCGGCACCATATGCGGCGGCAGGCAGGCGCGTGCGTACCGGCCGAGTTCGACGGGGTCGATGTTGCGACCGGCGACCGGCGCCACGTAGGAGGCCAGGACGGTCGCGCCGGCATTGTTCTCCACCGGCACCGTGATCGACTGGTCGACGTCGTCGTGGCCGACGAGGGCCGCGTCGATCTCGCCGGGTTCGATCCGATAGCCACGGATCTTTAGCTGGAAGTCGGTGCGGCCCAACAGTTCCAGGGCCTTGGTCGACCCTTCTCCGACCCACCGTGCCAGGTCCCCGGTTCGGTACATCCGCTCCCCCGGCCCACCGTGTGGGTGGGCCACGAATCGACCGGCGGTCTGGGCCGGCAGGTTCGCGTAGCCGCGGGCCAGCCCGGGTCCGGCGAGATACAGTTCACCGGCCGTGCCCGCGGGCACCGGCTGCAGGGTCGGGTCCAGGATCATCATCGACATGCCACGAATCGGGCCGCCGGCGGTGAGGGCCGCCGCGGGATCGATCCTCGCCCCGGCCGCGGTGATGGTGGCCTCGGTGGGTCCGTACTCGTTGATCATCGACGCCGTCCGCGTCCACCGTTGCACCACATGCGGTGGGCAGGCGTCGCCCCCGACGACGACGGTACGCAGATCGGTCAGCGGCTCGGGATCGACGGTGGCCAGCATGGTCGGCGTCAACGTGAGGTGGCTGACGCGTTCGTCGGCGAGCAGTTCGGTGAGCCGCTCGCCACCGATCACCGCCGGTGGCACGATCACCAACGTCGATCCGGTCGCGAAGCAGGTCAGGAGCTGTTCCATTGAGGCGTCGAAACTCGGTGACAGCGCGTAGGACACCCGCGAGCCCGCTCCCAGGTGCTGCGCGGCGGTGCGGTCGGCGATGAGATTCGCCAGGCCACCGTGGGTGACCTGAACGCCCTTCGGCACACCCGTCGAGCCGGAGGTGTAGGTCATGTACGCGATGTTGGTGGGGCGCACCGGTCGGATTCGGTCGTCGTCGCCGATCGCGCCGCCATCGATCGCGTCGTCGACGCCCAGTGCCGGGTGGGCGTCGTCGACGATGACCGGAACCACCGGGGAATCCGCGAGAGTGTCGCGGTGATCGTCGATGGTGATCACCACGTCGGCGCCGCTGTCGGCAAGGATGTGCTCGATGCGTGCGCGCGGATAGTCCGGGTCGATCTGCACGATCGCGGCCCCCGACTTCGCGGCCGCCCAGGCGGCCGCCACCGACGCCACCGAACGCCGGAGGAGGATGGCGACCGCCGTGTCTGGACCACAACCCAATCCGATGAGTCGGCGCGCGAGCCGCGACGTCGCGGTGTCCAGTTCCCGATAGCTCAGGGTTCGGCCCTGGGCGGAGATCGCCACGGCGTCGGCATGGCGGTGGGCGCCCTCGGCGAGGATGTCGGGCAGCAGACGCGGCGGGAGCGGAGAATCGCCACGAACCGACAGCATCTCGGCGCGTTCCTCCTCGGCGAGCAGCGGAAGCCGCCCGACCGGACAGTCGGGCGCACCGGCGAGAAATTCGTGCAGGAAGCCAACGAAGCGCTGATGGTGGCCGGCGAGTTCGGCGTCGGTGTAGATATTCGGATTGCCCTGAAAGTCGATGTGCGTACTACTCTTTCCCGCACCAGGGTAGATGTTGACGAACAGATCAGACGTCGGGCCCGAGGTCAGCACATGCAGACGCCCGGTGACCTCACCGAGCACCACCTCGTTGTCGATCATCATCAGGTTCACCGCGGGTCCGAAGGACGCCGCCTGATCCCGGGTGAGGCCCATGTCGGCGAAGATGTCCTCTTGGCGATAACGTTGCCGACGCAGAGCGCTCATTAACTCGCTTCCTACGGCCGCGGTCACCTCGGCGCGTGTGCGTCCGGCGACACCCACGCGCAGCGGCACCACGTTGGCCACCATTCCGCCGGATCGGCGCAGGACCGCGGAGTGCCGGGCCGAAACCGGGAGGCTCAGGAGCACCTCGGGGCTACCGGTCATCCGGGCGAGGTAGGCGGCGAACGCGGCGACGATCACCGGGGTCACCCCACCGGCACCCTCGCGTGCCGCCGTTGCGAGCAGCTGTGCGGTGCCATCGGGTAGCGGAGTACTGACCAGCGCCGGATGCAGTGTCGGCTTGCCGAGCCGTCCTGCCAGGCTCACGACCGGTGGGGCATCCGCGAGGTGTTCGCTCCAGTACTTCCGATCGTTGTCGTGGCGCGACGAACCGGGATAGGAGATGTCCTGCGCGATGATGTCGACAAAATCGCTTGCGGTGCAACGCGGAGCCTCCTCGCCGCGGATATCCGCGTTGTAGAGCTCGGTGATCCGGCGCAGCATGGTGACGGCGGCGAACCCGTCGAGGGCGATGTGGTGGGCGCGGACGTACCACAGATAACGATCGGCTCCGACCTGGAATACAACGCTGGTCATGAGAGCGTCGGTGAGCAGGTCGAGCGGACTCGAGTAGTCCAGCCGCATCAACTCGTGTGCCGTCGCGACGGGATCGTCTTCGGCGCGCAGATCGACGGTACTCACCGGAGCGCCGTGCGTCTCGTCCACATACTGACGCGGTTCACCGTCGACCTCGATCAGACGCAGGTTCCCGGAACCGAACTCGAGTCCGGTGGTGCGACACGCGTCCTCGAGTCGGTCGGTATCCAGTACACCGTCGATCTCGACGTACTGGGCCACCGAGATCGGCAGATCACCCGAGACATGCTGGGCAAACCACATGCCGCGCTGTGCCGCAGAGAGCGGCAGGGTCTCGGCCGGCGGGTTGACCGGGGCACCCCCGGGTGGGACAACCGCCGATGTGACCGGGCTGGGATGGCCGAATCGATCTGACGCGTTCGGCGCCTGCGATTGCAGCCGCCGAGGCGGATTCACGAAGTCCTCTTCAGAGAGGGCCATGTGATCTCCAGGCAGATTTCCACACCTCCGAGGTGCCGGCCGGCGCCCGCGGAGTTGATGGAGTTGATTTCGACCGCACATCGTCCACGTCCCTCCGCGTCGTGATGCGAGAAGGGTCGAAGGGGTGAATATGTGGTCTTCTTGTTGTTTGGGTCAGTCGCGTTTTCGATTCGTCACCACGGTCGCGTCAGCATTCCTCCATCACCGACCACCGCCCGCCCGAGCGTCGTGATTGGCGACTTTTTGGCAATTCCTCGACAGAAATGGACGATACCCTCAGCAAACTGTAAGAAACCAGCGATTTCGGATAAAACATCGTCGCCGCACACCAGAAGACTCTTCGTTGAGGCCGTAATATATTGCTATGCACCACTTTTGGACTCATACGAGCCCCCACAGAGAGGTAGTGCGAACACACTACGTCCATGTCCTTCGTTTGATTCGGAGCGATTTCTCCGCCTGGCGACGGCACAGAGTCTCAGGAAATCCTTCGCTAATGCGATCGTTCGGAATCCTTACGACGGAACACGTTCGCGCCCGAGCGTCAGAATTGACCGGACCCGTCCAGCACCCGGCCTTGCTTACAATATTTGCGGCGCTATCCCGAAACTTTGCATGGTGCCAATATCATTAGGCTGCCGTGCTAATCATTTCAAATCGCGTCCATTCGGCACCCGGAGAGAACCCTGTTCGATGACGTGATCTGCAGGACCGCAGACGTTTTCACGCCTGTGGTTGCGCTGCAGGCGGTTTCATTCATCGCCGTCGACGATCACGCCATCGGCGGCATGGACCAGATAGTCGATCGGGACGACGTATCCGATCCCGACATCAAAGGGGTTCCACACCCCATTCCTGAAGAGCCGTCACCGTCAGCTCCGCGGCCTCGATCCGAGTGCGTGGACAGACTCGCCACCAGGGTGGCTCGTGCCGCGCAATCGGCGCCCCTCACCCCAACTGTCCCCCGTGCGGTGCCGGTGACGCCGAGAAGACCGAGTGGATGATGGGCACGGCCGTACTCGCCGGCCGAGATGGTCCCGGAGCCGATCAGTCGCTCGAATTCGACACGGTCGCCGTGGTCGGCCGCTTGCCAAAGCACGCCGGACGATCAGCCACCTGTGGATGAGTCCTCGGCACTCCCGAACCGCTGGTCATGAGCGTGGAGATCACCGAGTGGTAGTGGTGGTGAGGAACCATCCACGCGCGGAAGGACCGGCACCATGGCCATCGCCACCATCAACCCGACCACCGGAGAGACCGTCCGGGAGTTCGAGTCGCTGACCCCGACGAAGGTCGACGCCGCCCTCGACCGCGCCGCGTGGCGGTTCGCCGACTACCGCACCACGTCCTTCGACCAGCGGGCCACCTGGCTCCGGGCCACCGCCGACCTCCTCGAGTCCGAGGCCGACGATGTCGCGACGATGATGACCACCGAGATGGGTAAGACCCTCGCCGCGGCCAAGGCGGAGACACTCAAATGCGCCAAGGCCTTTCGGTATGTCGCCCATCACGGGGCGGCGATGCTCGCCGACGAGGTCGCCGACGCCGGGGCCGTCGGCGCCTCTCGCGCGTTCATGCGCTACCAGCCACTGGGCGTCATCCTCGCGGTGATGCCCTGGAACTTCCCACTGTGGCAGGCGGTCCGATTCGTCGCTCCCGCGTTGATGGCCGGCAATGTCGGCATCCTCAAGCACGCATCCAACGTGCCGCAGTCGGCGCTGTACCTCGACGACGTGCTGCGCCGCGCCGGTTTCCCGGAAGGCTGCTTCCAGACCCTGCTGGTCGGGTCGGACATGGTCGAGTCGATCCTGCGCGATCCGCGCGTGGCCGCCGCAACCCTCACCGGAAGCGAGCCCGCCGGGCGTGCGGTGGCCGCGATCGCCGGCGATGAGGTCAAGCACACGGTGCTCGAACTCGGCGGCAGTGACCCGTTCATCGTCATGCCGAGCGCCGACATCGCCGCGGCCGCGCGCACCGCGGTCACCGCACGTGTGCAGAACAACGGCCAATCCTGCATCGCAGCAAAACGTTTCATCGTTCATACCGATGTCTACGACGAGTTCGTCGAGCGCTTCGTCGACGGATTCGGCGCCCTCGTCGTCGGCGATCCCACCGACGCGGCGACCGATGTCGGCCCGCTGGCCACCGAACAGGGCCGTACCGACCTCGAAGAGTTGGTCGACGACGCGGTCACCCGGGGCGCCTCGGTGCTGATCGGCGGGCGGCGCGTCGAACGTGCGGGCTGGTTCTATCAGCCCACCATTCTGGCCGACATCACCGCCGAGATGGACATCTACTCCGCTGAGGCCTTCGGGCCGGTCGCCGCCGTCTACCGGGTCGACGACATCGATGCGGCGATCACCATCGCCAACGACACCACCTTCGGCCTCGGCGGCAACGCCTGGACCACCGACACCGCCGAGCAGAACCGTTTCATCGACGACATCGTGTCCGGTCAGGTGTTCATCAACGGGATGACGACCTCCTACCCCGAACTCGGCTTCGGCGGTGTCAAACGGTCCGGGTACGGCCGAGAACTGACCGCCCACGGGATCCGCGAATTCTGCAACATCAAAACGGTCTGGATCGGCTGACGTACGGCGTGGCGCACGCCGGGGCCGCGTCGCTCGCCGCCGAGGCGAATGCCCGAAAAACGGACCCGCCCGTCGACCCGACGGACAGATGAACGATGATGGATACCCACAGTGACGTCGGGTGGCGGGAAAACGATCTGTTGAGTGAGACACAGACCCAGGACATCAGCCGTGCGATCCCGGTGTTCTTCCTCTCCGATAGCACCGGAATCAGCGCCGAGACCATGGGCAATGCCCTGTTGCTCCACTTTCCCGACCACCGGTTTGAACGGACCCTCATCCCGTTCATCACCACGCCCGACGATGCCCGCGAGGTGGTGGCGCAGATCGACACCACCATGGACGGCGGCGTCACACCGCTGGTGTTCGTGACGGCCGCACTCGACGATGTCCGTCAGGAACTCCACAAGTCCCGTGCGCCGCTGATCGACTTCTTCGACATGCACATGCTGGAGGTCGAGCGCATCCTCGGCGTCCGGGGTGCCCGGACTCCGGCACGGCTCCACGGGGTCGGCGACGTCAAGCGCTATAACGCGCGGATGCAGGCGGTGGAGTACGCGATCGAACACGACGACGGCCAGAGCGTCCGATCCCTGGACAAGGCCGACGTGATCCTGGTGGCCCCGTCGCGCTGCGGCAAGACGCCGACGACCATGTACCTCGCCCTGCAGCACGGGTTGCGTGTCGCCAACTATCCCCTCGTCGAGGAGGATCTGGCGAGTACCGATCTGCCCCGCCCGATCCGGCACCTGCAGGATCGCTGCTTCGGGATCATCACCAGCGCCGCCCGTCTGCACGCGGTCCGGACGGAGCGTCGCCCGGACTCGACATATGCCTCACTCCGGCAGTGCGCCTACGAGCTGCGTCGTGCCGAGGAGCTCTACCGCATGCATCACCTGCCGGTCATCGACTCGTCGGCGAAGTCCGTCGAGGAGATGTCCACGCTCATCCTGCAAGTACTCGCCCGCCGACCCCGAGTCCTGCACTGACTCGATCCCGCACTGAGGAGCAACACATGACCGACAACATCCGATGGTTCGCCGACCTCGGCCTTGCCGACCTCGAGCAGGTGGGCGGGAAGAATGCCTCGCTGGGTGAGATGGTGCGCAACCTGACCGACGTCGGCGTCCGGGTCCCCAACGGATTCGCCACCACCGCCGACGCCTACCGGCGCTTCCTGAATCAGCCGGGCGCCGACGGCCTCAGCCTGGCCAAGCGGATCAGTGCACGACTGGCCGACCTCGACACCGACGATGTGCAGGCGCTCGCGGAGGCCGGACGTGAGATCCGGGCCGCGGTCATGGATCAGCCGTTCCCCGAGGACCTCGACGCCGACGTCCGGACGGCGTTCGCGGAACTGTCCGGCGGCTCGGACGAGGCGTCGTTCGCCGTGCGCTCGAGTGCGACCGCCGAGGACCTGCCGGATGCCTCCTTCGCCGGGCAACAAGAGACCTTCCTCAACGTGCGCGGGATCGACGCCATCGTGCAGGCGATCAGGGAGGTCTTCGCCTCGCTGTACAACGATCGCGCCATCGCCTACCGGGTGCACCACGAGTTCGACCACGACGCCGTCGCCCTCTCCGCCGGAGTGCAACAGATGGTCCGCTCCGACATCGGCGCGTCCGGCGTCATGTTCACCATCGACACCGAGTCGGGCTTCGCCGACGCGGTCTTCGTGACCTCCTCCTACGGCCTCGGTGAAGCGGTCGTCCAGGGTGCGGTGAATCCCGACGAGTTCTACGTCTACAAGCCGGCCCTGCGTGCCGGTCGTCCGGCGATCCTCAAGCGTGGCATCGGCTCCAAGGCCACCAAGATGGTCTACACCGACGACCGCGCGGTCGGGCGGACGACCGAGTTCGTCGATGTCGATCCGGCGCAGCGAAAGCTGCTCAGCCTCAACGACAGTGAGGTCCAGGCCCTCGCCCGTCAGGCCCTGCTGATCGAGGAACACTACGGGCGGCCGATGGACATCGAGTGGGGCAAGGACGGCGTCGACGGCGAGCTGTACATCCTCCAGGCCCGTCCCGAGACCGTGCAGTCGCGCGCGGCGGTCACCGGCCAACAGCGGTATCGCCTCAACGAGACCGGACCGCTCCTCGTCGAGGGCCGCGCGATCGGCGCCCGCATCGGCTCCGGCGCTGTTCGCATCCTGGACTCGGTGGATCAGATGCATGAGTTCCAGGCCGGCGAGGTCCTCGTCGCGGACATGACCGATCCCGACTGGGAGCCGATCATGAAGCGCGCCAGCGCCATCGTGACCAATCGCGGTGGCCGTACCTGCCACGCGGCGATCATCGCCCGCGAACTGGGTATCCCCGCGGTCGTCGGCACGGGTGGTGCCACGAGGTCACTCGCGGCGGGCCGCGAGGTCACCGTCTCCTGCGCCGAGGGCGACGCCGGCTATGTCTACGACGGCTTGCTCGACTTCGACGTCACCGAGTCCTCGATCGAGTCGATGCCCGAGATCCGCACCAAGATCATGATGAACGTCGGCACGCCCGAGCAGGCGTTCGCCTTCTCCCGACTCCCGAACAGCGGTGTCGGATTGGCGCGCCTGGAGTTCGTCATCAATCGCCAGATCGGTATCCACCCGAAGGCACTGCTCGATTTCGGCTCCTTGGAGGGCCCCCTCAAGGAGCAGATCGGCGAGGCGATCGCCGCCTATCCGAGCCCTCGTGACTTCTTCGTCGATCGGGTGGCCGAGGGCGTCGCGACCATCGCCGCCGCGTTCGCGCCGCACCCGGTGATCGTACGGATGTCGGACTTCAAGTCCAATGAATACGCGAAGCTCGTCGGCGGCGAGCTGTACGAGCCGGAGGAGGAGAACCCGATGATCGGGTACCGCGGCGCGTCGCGGTACCTGTCGAAGGATTTCGCCGACTGTTTCGAGATGGAATGCGCGGCGCTGAAGTACGTACGCAACGAGATGGGCCTGACCAACGTCAAGATCATGATTCCGTTCGTGCGCACCCTCACCGAGGCCGAGGGCGTGATCTCGCTGCTCGACTCCCATGGGCTGCGTCGCGGTGAGAACGGTCTCGAGGTGATCATGATGTGTGAGGTGCCCTCCAACGCGGTCATCGCCGATGCATTCCTCGATCACTTCGACGGTTTCTCCATCGGCTCCAACGACATGACGCAGCTGACGTTGGGACTCGACCGCGACTCCGCGCTCGTGGCGGACGCGTTCGATGAGCGCGATCCGGCTGTGAAACACATGCTCGGCCTGGCCATCTCGGCCTGCAAGGCGCGCGGCAAGTACGTGGGCATCTGCGGGCAGGGCCCGAGCGATCACGCCGACCTCGCGGAGTGGTTGCTCGAGCAGGGCATCGAATCGATGTCACTGAATCCCGATACCGTGGTCGACACCTGGATGCGGTTGGCCGCGCACGGTTGATCACCGGGCTCTTCGGCGGGCCTCGATCACCTTGTCGCGCACCTCGGCCGGCCACACATTTCGCGTGGGCGCCACCGCGTCTACTGCGGACAGGGCGGCGGCGTAGCGGGCGAGCGCGCGGCGATCACCCGCGGATGCAGTGACGCCGAGGTACCCGGTCGCGATCGGATGCTGGATCGCGCGCACCGCGCGGGTGGGTAGTCTCCGGAAGATCCAGTGATCGGGTCGCAACAGTTGCTGTCGATACCAGTCGAGTCCCGGTTCCGGGTCGAGTTCGGTGGCCAGTGCGTCGGCGAAGTACTCGTCGAACTCGCTCACCGTCGGCGGCATCTCCCGCGCGGAGATCCCGAAGCGCCGATACCACTCGCAGGTCTCGGCGTACAGCTGCGGACCGAGACCACCGAAGAAGACATCGACGCAAGTGAAGAGCGCGTCGACGTACGTGGCGTGTTCGAAGAAGAACACGCTCGGATTGAGTGCGTGGTAACGCTTTCCGTCGGCGCGCTCGCCGTGGAAGGCGTCGTGGCTGTAGCGAATCATCCGCACACCGTCGAAGTCCGCCTCGTACGCCGACCGTACGAGGCACGGGGCGGTGCGGTGTTTGTGGACGAAGACACGGGATATACCGCCCGGCAGATCGACGGCCGGGCTGAGAGGTCGACGGCGGACGACCGACACTGGACACGTCGAACGATCCGGATACTTCCCGAGGTGACACATGCCGCACTCCACGGACCACGGCCGTCGGCGCCTCACGTTGGTCACCGCACTCCCGGCATCGGCCGTACTCGTGCTGGCCGGGTGCAGCGCCGACGGCGACCCCAACCCGGTGTGGACGCCAGCGCCGCCATCCTCCGCGGTGATCTCGACGGGTCACCGTGACGTCGCCGGTGACCACCCCGCCACCGGCGACTCCCGACCACCAGGCCGACGACGTACCGGCGACCCTCGGTCCAACGCCGAGATCAACTCGATCGGCGCGCAGACCGGCGTCTGTCCGGCCCCGATTCCCGGCCAGTGACGCTGCGGCCACCCGCCATCCGGTGATCCCGTGCCGGGTAACGTCGGTCGCACCGAGTGCGAGGAGGTCCACCGATGACGGGGTTCGACAGGGATGCGGCGAAAGCGTTCCAGAGGCGCATGGTCGGCGTACTCAACGACTCCGCGCTCGGCCTACTCCTCGGTATCGGCGACGAGTTGGGACTGCTCGACGTGCTCGCCCGCACCGGACCGGCGGACTCGGCCACACTCGCGGCGGCCGCCGGTGTCGACGAGCGTTACCTGCGGGAATGGCTGAACGGGATCGTCGTGGGCGACGTCGCCGAGTACGACCCTGCGACCAGTCATTACTCGCTGCCTCCGGAAAGGGCGGTCTGCCTCACCCCTGCCGACGGCCCGGTGAACCTGGCCCGCAGCCTCCGGATGCTCACCATGCTCGCCGGGGTGGAACCCGAGTTGCGCGAACCGTTCCGGCATGGCGGCGGGCTGGGATATGACCGGTTCCCCGGATTCCACGCGCTGATGGCCGCCACCGCGCGAGCCACCCACGACGGGGGTCTGCTCGACGACGTGGTGCCCGCGGTGCCCGGGCTGCACGAGTTGCTGACCCGCGGCGCAGTGGTGGCCGACGTGGGCTGCGGCTCGGGGCATGCCGTCAATCTCCTGGCACGTGCCTACCCCACGAGCACCTTCGTCGGATACGACCTCGGCACCGAGGCGATCGAGGTGGCGCGCGCAGGGGCGAGTGACTGGGGACTCACGAACGCCACGTTCGAGATCCGAGACGTCGCACATCTCGACGAGACCGACACCTACGACGTCGTGACGGCGTTCGACGCGATTCACGATCTGGCGTTCCCCGACCGGGTACTCGCATCCATCGCGACCGCGCTGCGTCCCGGCGGCACATTCCTGATGGTCGACATCAAGGCCCAGTCCGCGGTCGAGGACAACATGTCGTTGCCCTGGGCGACGTATCTCTACACGATCAGTCTGATGCATTGCATGACCGTCTCCCTCGCCCAGGGCGGTGCCGGGCTCGGGACCGTGTGGGGCCGGCAGACCGCGGAACGCATGCTGGGCGAGGCGGGCCTGGTCGACGTCGAGGTCAAGGAGGTCCGAACCGACCCCTTCGACTATTTCTACGTCGCGCACAAGCCGCCGTCTCCGGTCGGGTGACTCGACCGCGGGCGACGGGTCAGCAGATGTCGATCGCCGACGAGCTACTGCCGAATCTCAGCATCCGGTAGGCCATGACTCCCTCGCACAGACCGATGTCGGAGGCGATCATGGTCACCGGCGACCCCGGCCCGATCGACTACACCGAGGACTCCCCGGGCGGTCCACTCATCCCAAACCGGCCTTGGACCCGGCCAACTTCCGCGCCGCGCATCGGTCATGCAACCGCTCACGCGGGGACGCGAAGGTGAAGACAACCCTCTGCATCCTGTCCGAGGACTGGCGACCCCCCAGGGGGTCGGATCACAAACGAACGCCCCTCGCGGAGCCTCCGCCAGTCTGGTTTCGTGTTCACAACACGGCCAACACCAGCCACGTTCTCCAGCGCGATTGACCAGCACGAACCACCAAGGAGAACCCTCATGCGCGACGTACAACGCGATGACCGTGCCAGGGCCTCGGCGGCCCGCACCCCTGACGAACAGGCCCCCGAACTCGTCGCCGCAGCCTTGGACCTCCCAGCCGCCGACTGACCCGCGACACGCCCCACGTGACATGAAATGTCATACGGGACAACGGGTTCCGACGGTGATAGTCTCGGCCCCGATCGTCGCCCCGGGCCTGGCCCCCCTCGGCCGCCATTTCAACACGGACTGCTCGGTGAGAAGTGTCCCCCGGGCCCGGATCGCCCGCCGGTAGCGGTCATTCACACTCTCGATCGCGTTGGTCGAGCAGATCACCCGCCGGATTTCGGTGTCGTAGTCCAGGAATGGTACTCGGGCCGAGCGTTCTCCCATTGCCGGATGATCGCCGGAAACCGCTGGCCCCACGCGGCGGCGAACTCGGCGAACCGTTCCTTGGCGGCAGCTTCGGTCGCGGGCGGCGTACACGGGTTTGAGGTCCCGCGCCATCTGATCCAATACTTACGCAACGCATACCGAAAGGTGTTGCGTATCAGGTGGATCACGCAGGTTTGGATCACCGCCGCCAGCCACACAGCGGCGATCGCATCCGGGAACCCCATCAATCCGTCGCAGACCGCGATGCACACATCAGCGGTGCGCGGGTCAGCACCAGAGGCTGATCGCAGTTAAGGCAAATAGGAAATCAATTGATTGAATCGCCCCGGGTTTGCTGGAGGCTCGGTTAGTTGGTTCCAGCGGATGCCGGGACCGGGTTCTCACGGTAGCTGGTGACCGTGTAGGTCGACCAGTAGGCGGCCTCGTACTCGACGGGTGG